>JBEVIH010000295.1:0-27106 GCA_040510815.1 Xanthobacteraceae bacterium
GGCTGCTCGCCCGCATTCACGGCTACACCGTCAAGCGGCTGCGGGCGGAGATCGAGCCGGTCGCCGCGCGCGACTTCTTGCGTTTCCTCACGAGCTGGCAGCGGGTCGCGCCGGATGCGCGGATGCAAGGGCCCGGCGCCGTCGACACCGTCGTCGGCCAGCTCGAAGGTTTCGAGGCGCCGGCGGGCGCCTGGGAGACCGAGATCCTGCCGGCGCGGCTTGCCGGCTACACGCCGCGTTGGCTCGACGATCGCTGCCTGGCGGGGCACGTCGCGTGGACGCGGCTGCGGCCGCGCAACGGGCGAGGCGACAACGGCGAGAGCCGCCCGACGCCGGTGCGCACCACGCCGATCACCTTGCTGGCGCGCCGTCACGCCGCGCACTGGGGATCGCTGTCGCCGCAGCCGGATGCGGCCCATGTCAGCCCGCGGGCGAAAACGGTCGCCGATCACATCCGCCAGCACGGCGCCTCGTTCTTCGAGGAGCTGGTCGAGGGCACCGGCCTGTTGCGCTCGCAGGTGGAGGAGGCGCTGGCCGAGCTGGTGGCCGTGGGCCTGGTGAGCTCCGACAGCTTCGGCGGCCTGCGTGCGCTGCTGGTGCCGTCCGGGGAGCGCCGGCCGATCGCCGGCGCCCGCCGCCGGCGCCGCACCGTGGCATACGGCATGGAGGCCGCGGGCCGCTGGGCGTTGGCGCGCCGCCCGCGTCCGCCGAAGCCCGAAACGGCGGCGGCATCGAAGGCGTTCGAGCAGGAGGCGATCGAGCACGTCGCGCGCGCGCTGCTGCAGCGCTACGGCGTCGTGTTCTGGCGGCTGCTGGAACGCGAGGCCGCCTGGCTGCCGCCCTGGCGCGACCTGCTGCGCGTCTACCGCCGGCTCGAGAGCCGCGGCGATATCCGCGGCGGCCGCTTCGTCGCCGGCTTCTCCGGCGAGCAATTTGCGCTGCCCGACGCGGTGGGCATGCTGCGCGAAGTGAGGCGCCAGCCGGAGGCGGGGACCGTGGTCTCGCTGTCCGGCGCCGACCCGCTCAATCTCGTCGGCATATTGACGCCGGGGCCGCGGCTTGCCGCGCTCACCGGCAACCGCGTGCTCTATCGCGACGGCCTGCCGATCGCGTTGCTCGCCGCCGGCGAGGTGAAATTTCTCGAGACGCTCGACGCGGTGAGCGAATGGGAGGCGCACAAGGCGCTGCTGCGGGCCGGGCCGGCGCCGCCCATTGCCGCCGACGGCGATCGGCGCGTTCGCCCCAATGGTGGCTTGGCGCCGCACCATCGCATGGGGCGATAAGCGCGGCGCCGGATCTCTGCGGGAGGGGACACGGTCTATCCACCCCGCCACTCGTCATTGCCGCATCGGCGTGGGACGGCCCAGCACGGTTCGCGCGAACTTGCGCGGCGCCATCGGTTTCCCGAAATGAAAGCCTTGGGCCACGGAGAAACCCATCTCGCGCACGGCAAGAAAATCCGTCTGAGTTTCGACGCCTTCCGCGACCGTGCGGGCGCCTACGCCGTCGGCGAGTTCGAGAATCCGTCGGCATATGACCTGTTTCAGGCGATCAGCCGCGCAGCCGCAGACGAACTTTCGATCGACTTTGATCTCCACGAACGGGAAATCTCGAAGCTCCATCAAGGCAGGCCATTCCGCTCCGAGATCGTCGATTGAGATGCCGATCTTGTGAAATCGAAGCTGTTTGGCGAGTTCTTTCGCTGGTTCGAGGTTGCGAATGAGATCGACGCCGTTGACCTCGATGATCAACCCCTCGAAGGCCGGATGATCCGGAATCTGCCGGCACAGGTCGCTCACCGCTTCCGAGTGCTGAAGGAACGCGATTGGCAGATTGATGGCAATTTCGACGTGGCCATGCTGGCAGACGAATTTGCGCCAATCGTCGAATGCACGACCAATCACGAATTCGGACAGCGCGCGGAAGTGGGGGTCGCCGTCATCCGGTATGAAATATGCCGGCGGCACAAGCCCCCAGGTTGGATGACGGATGCGGATGAGCGCTTCGGCGCCGCTCAGGGCCAGCACACCCACGTCGACTTTCGGCTGATACCACAATTCAAACCAGCCGGCGTGGAGCGCTTCGGCGACGTCGACCGGAGGGGCCGGCGGCACTTCGGCGGGGAGCAGCGCGCCCACACTGTTGCGCAAATCCTCGCTCCGAAACGGCGTAGCCAGGGCGGGCAGCATCGCAACACCGAGCTGCCCGCCGAGCTCCTGCACCGCCGCCACCACAAGCGAATCGGCGGGCCCGAGCAGCAGCACCTTGCCGTCAAACTGCGCGGCTGCAAGTCTCTTCACAATCTCGCCGGCCTCGACCCCGCCTGCCGACAACCCGATCACGACAAGGTCGGGGAGCTCCTGATCGAGCATCGCGGCTAGTTCGCCTGCCTGAGCGCATTCGCAAGTGACAAATCCGAACTCTTCAAAAGTCTCACTCAGGAATGTGCGAACGTGTTGTTTGGCATCGGCGATGCAGACTCGGGGGGTAACTTTTCGTCGACCGAATGTCGCGGGCGTGGACGTTGCTTCCAATCCGTGCTTGTTCATGACGCACTCCCCTGTATTGGAAGAGCGGCTTTTAACAGCACGTTCGTGGTATATTGCGGTGCGGTGCTCCGGCCGCAGGAGTTAACCCGCGGTAGGCTTAACCCTGACAATGATTGAATGTTGCAAGCGGGCGCATGTGGAGGCAGCGCCCGAGTGATCTCTGTGTCCTCGCCTGCAACCTCAGCGCAGGCAAAGCGCGGCCCACGACAGCCACGACGTGTGCGGATGGTATCCTGTGGCCATAACGCGGCCGGGTTCGGGTTGTCGCCGCCCACGCTAAGCGGCAGGTGGTTTCCCGCCGGCGTCTTTGCCAGGATTGATTTTCTCCGCCGCAATCCAGCGCCGCAGCAAACCATTCGCCAGCAGCACGGCGAGCGCGAGGACCAGCATCGCCATCAGCCCGCGCATCGCGCTCGCCAGCAGCGCCGCATCGAGCTTCGGAAACGGGAACTTGGCAAGCTCGCCGCCGCGCTCGAGCATCCAGTGCCAGGCGGTGTGCGCCACCAGCGCCGAGAGGATGATGATGCCCAGCCACTCGGCGATCACGTAGCGGAAGAGCAGATCGAGCGCCGGGATCAGCACGATGAGCACCGCGATCTGCCCGATCTCGACGCCGAGATTGAACCCAAACAGCGCGGTCACCAGATGGTCGCCGGCGAACTGCAGCGACTCGCGGAGTGCGAACGAGAAGCCGAAGCCGTGCACGACGCCGAACGCGAAGGCGATGATCCAGCGCCGTGAAATGTCGCCGCCGAGCCTGCCGGTGGCGGCATAGACGATGTTCTCCAGCGCCATGTAGAAGATGGTGACGGCGATCAAGGTCTCGATCAGCGGCGGGAACCAGAGCGCGTCCGGCACGAAGCCGAAGGCGGCGGCGATGAGCGAGATCGAGTGGCCGACCGTGAACGCCGTAACGATGATGACGAGCGGCCGCAGCCGCCGGAACGGGATCACCAGGCAGGCCAGGAACAGCAGGTGGTCGGTGCCGGAGAGAATGTGCCAGAAGCCGTCGACCACGAACCGCAGCGCGGCCTGGTGCCAGCGCGGATCGAGACGCACCAGCCCCGGGTCGCCGTGGAACTCGAACGCGCGCGCGGCGCCGTCCGGCGGCAGGAAGCGCAGCGCGGTCGAGACCTTGAGGCCCAGCCGGTCGACGCGCGGATGGATGGCGAATTCCGAGCGGTCCGAGCGGATCGGATAGTCGAGCAGCACGTCGAGGAACTGCTGGTTCCAGTAGAGCTCGAGATTCTCGGCGAGCGGCGGCCCTTCGACATGCGCGCGCGCATGCTCGTAGGAGGTGAACGACCGGTCGGAGGCGAGCGAAACCCGCGCCTTGACGATCCGCGGGGACCCGAGCCGGGCGTCGTTCTCGTAGAGGTCGATGCCGTCGATCAGCCAGAGCTTCGTGGCGTTACGCAGCGCCTCGTCGGCGCGCGGCAGGTCGAGATAGCCGGGCCCGCGGGTCGGAAACTCGACCTCGCGCATGGCGGCGAGCGGCACGCGGATCAAGAGCTCCAGCCGGTCGCCGACCGGCCGCACGAAGCCGTTGATCTTGACGTCGGCCGGGATCTCGTGGGCGCGCGCGCCCGGCGCGATTGAGCATGCGAGCGCCGCCGCGATCGCCAGGGCGGCGTACCGCGCTACGTCGATAAATCGCAAGCCATGCAAGAAACGCTCCCCGGCTACGCGTTACGTTACGGGTACTTGGGCGGCCGTTACAAGCCCAACCGATTTGCTTATAATCGCCGCAACGAGCAGGCGAAAACAGCCCGCCGAAACGGTTCGGGAGGCCGTCCATGATCAAAATCATGACAGAGCGCAAATTGGTGTCCGGCGCCGTGCTGGTCGCGGCCATCGTCGGCCTCGGCATCGGCCAGGCCATGCTGCAGGACAAGGCCGAGGCGCAACGCACGAATGTGCAGGCGCCGATGTTCGAGGTCGATCCGTTCTGGCCCAAGCCGTTCGACGGGCTGCTCGGCATGGCCATCGGGGTCTGGGTGGACGAGCAGGACCACGTCTGGATCATCCATCGCAGCTCCGCCACCCTGCACAACAATGAGAAGGGCGCCGAGCTCAACCCGCCGATCGCCGAGTGCTGCCGCGGCGCGCCGCCGGTGCTGGCCTTCGATCCGGACGGCAAGCTGGTGCGCGCGTGGGGCGGCCCCGGCCAGGGCTACGAGTGGCCGCAGTCGAACCACGGGGTCCATATCGATTACAAGGGCAATGTGTGGATCGGCGGCAACGGCGAGAAGGACGCGCAGGTCCTCAAGTTCACCAAGGACGGCAAGTTCCTGCTGCAGGTCGGCCACTCCGGCAAGACTGCCGGTAGCAACGATCTGGAGAATTTCGGCCGCGTCGCCAAGATCTGGGTCGATCCGAAGACCAACGAGGCCTATATCGCCGACGGCTACACCAACAAGCGCGTGGCGGTGATCGACGCCGACACCGGCAAGATGAAGCGCTACTGGGGCGCCTACGGCAACAAGCCGGACGACACCAAGCTCGGCAACTACGACCCGAAGGCGGCGCCGGCGCAGCAGTTCCGCAACCCGGTGCACTGCGTCGAGCGCTCGAACGACGATCTGATCTACGTCTGCGACCGCGCCAACAACCGGCTGCAGGTGTTTCGCCCGGACGGCACCTTCGTGAAGGAGGCGTTCTTTGCCAAGGATACGCTCGGCTCGGGCTCGGCCTGGGACACCGCGTTCTCGCGCGATCCGGAGCAGCGCTACATCTTCATGGCCGACGGCCAGAACAACCGGGTGCGCATCATCCTGCGCGCGACCCTGGAAGAGGTGACCACGTTCGGCGTCGGCGGCCGCCAGCCCGGCCAGTTCTACGGCGTGCACAGCATCGCCACCGATTCCAAGGGCAACATCTACACGACCGAGACCTGGGAAGGTAAGCGGCTGCAGAAGTTCGTCTACAAGGGCATGGGCACCGTGCTGGCCGGCCATCAGGGCGTGCTCTGGCCGAAGCGGTGATCGTGGCGCGTCACGCCGTGCGCGTGCGAGGGGCGGGGGCCTGCCGCTTCACATCCACGCGATGCATGGAAAGATTGATGACCTGGCGTCGGTGATCGCCGCGCACTTGCGCGAGTGGGACACCTCGCCGCCCTTCGTCGAGCTCGCGATCCATGCGTCCGACGACTCGGTCGTGATCGCGCAGGCGATCGATCGGTTCTGCTGGCAGCATCTGGGAGCGCCGGTGGCGAAGGGGCTGTTCCACCAGTCGAGCATCGGCAGCGTCACCGGCGTCACGCTGCAAGATGGACGATCGGTCGTCGTCAAGGCGCATCAGCCGAAGCGTTCCTACCAATCCCTCGTCGAGATCGTGCGCATCCAGTCATACCTGGCCGCCAGCGGGGTGTTCGCGACCGAGGTTCTGGCCGGTCCGCTGCCGCTCGGACACGGTCTCGCGGTCGTCGAGGCGTTCACCGACATCGGAGCGAAAGCCGATGCGGAGCGGCCTGAGATCCGACGCGCGCTCGCCGAGGGACTGCATACCCTCGTCCGGACTTGCGACCCGCTCGTGGAGACGACGACTTTGGAATCCGGATGGATCGCCGGAACCGGCGGAGCGCTGTGGCCGACGCCGCACAGCAAGCTGTTCGACTTCGCCGCTACCAGCCGCGGCGCCGAGTGGATCGACGAGATCGCCGCACTCGCGCGCGAACGCATTGCGCCCGCCGGCCGGCGCGTGATCGGTCACGGCGACTGGCGCCAGGAGCACGTGCGCTTCGTCGGCGACGAGCCCGTTGTCGCGTTCGACTGGGACAGCCTTCGTTGCGGCTACGAGCCGGCATTGCTCGGTGCCGTGGCGCATGGCTTCCGCGCCGACTGGTCCGTCGCCGGCCGCCGGCAAGCGCCGACGCTCGACGAGGCGCGGGCGTTCAAGCGCGACTATGAGGCGGCGCGCGGGCAGGAATTCTCGGCCGAGGAGCGCCGTTTGTGTGGCGCCAGCTTCGCCTATGCCTGCGCCTACATCGCCCGTTGCGGCTACGCCGGCGGCGGCGACGCGCGCGAGCAGCCGGGCACCTTTCAGAACCTGCTTTGGAGCGAGCGCGCAAACCTGCTCGATCTGTGAGCTGCGAGGTTGCGCGAGGTCGCCGCTGCCTCACTCGGCGCGGATGCCGGCCTTGGCGACGACGCCACGCCACTTGTCGATGTCGCCGCGGATGCGCTCGGTCACCGCTTCGGGCGGGCCCCCCTCCGGCTCCACGCCCTGCGCGATGAGCGCCTCCCTGGCGTCGGCCGAGCGCAGGATCTCGTTCATTTCGCGGTTGATGCGCGCGACGACCGCGGCGCGGGTGGCGGCCGGCATCACCAGGGCGACCCACAAGGCCGCTTCGTAGCCGGCAAGGCCGGTCTCGGCCACGGTCGGCACGTCGGGCAGCAACGACACGCGCTTCGCCCCGCTGATCGCCAGCGGGCGCAACTGGCCGGCGCGAATATGCGGCAACGACGGCGCGATGGTCGCGAACTGCATCTCCAGCCGGCCGGTGATCATGTCGGTCACCGACTGCGCCGAGGCCTTGTAGGGCACGTGGGTGATGTTGATGCCGGCCATGGTGGCGAACAGCGCGGTGGCGAGGTGCGCGAGACTCGCCACGCCGGCCGAGCCGTAGTTGAGCGTGCCGGGCTTGGCCTTGGCGAGCGCGACCAGCTCGGCGAGGCTGTTCACCGGCAGCCCCGAATAGACCACCAGCACGTAGGGCGCGGCGCCGATCATCGCCACCGGCGCGAAGTCCTTGATCGGATCGTAGGGCAGGTTGGCGCTGAGACTCATCGCCACCGCGTGCGTGCTGGCGGTGGCGATGCCGAGCGTGTAGCCGTCGGGCGCCGCCTTGGCGACCGCATCGGCACCGATATTGCCGCTGGCGCCGACCCGGTTGTCGATCACCACCTGCTGGCCCAGGCGGGCGCCGAGCCGCTGCGCCAGGATGCGCGAAATGATGTCGGTGCTGCTGCCGGCCGGGAACGGCACGATCAGCCGGATCGGCCGGTCGGGCCAGGACGCGTCGCCGGTCTGCGCGGCGGCGGCGCCCGCCGCCAGCATCGCCGCCAGCGCCATCGAGATGAGCCGCAGCATCGCAATCCTCCCGGCGCGCGCGGCGCTCAACGAACCTGCAGGACGAGCTTGCCGCGCAGGTGGCGGCCCTCGCTCACCTTGTGGGCGGCGACCGCCTCGGACAGGCGATAGAGCTTGATCGGGGGAGGGCGGACCGCCCCGGCCATGAACAGCTCGGCGATGCGATCGAGATGCCGGCGGCCGCGCTCGGCCGGCGGGCGCAGCGACGTGACGTCGGCGCGATCAGGCGCCGGCGCCTTCAGCCCCGACGCGATGAAGGCGGCGCGGCCGCCCGGCCGCAGCACCGCGAACGACCTTTGCGCCACGTCGCCGCCGACGGTGTCGAACACGGCGTCGCAGTTCGCCACCGCCTTGGTGAAGTCCTTGGCGTTGTAGTCGATGATCTCGTCGGCGCCGAGCTCGCGCAGATAGCCGTGGTTGGCCGCGCTCGCGGTGGTGATCACGCGGGCGCCGATATGCTTGGCGAGCTGGATGGCGAAGCCGGCGACGCCGCCGGCGCCGCCCTGGATCAGGATCGTCTCGCCGGATTTGAGCTTGAGCGTCTCCTCGATGGCGCTGAGCGCGGTGAGGCCGGTGAGCGCCATGGCGGCGGCCTGGTCGTGCGACATGCGCTCCGGCTTCTTCCCGACGAGGGCGGCCTTGATCGCGACCTTCTCCGCGTAGGCGCCGTCGCGGCCGAGCTCGAGCACGCCGAACACCGGATCGCCGATGCGCAAGTCATGGACGCCGTCGCCCAGCGCGGCGACCATGCCGGAAAAGTCCCGCCCCAGGACGTAGGGAAACTGCGATTGGCGATGCGACTCGCCGGCGCGCACCTTCCAGTCGGCGCCGTTGACGCTGGCGGCGATGGCGTCGACGATGACCTCGCCCGGCTTGGGGGTCGGATCCGGCACCTCGCCGTATTTCAGGACCTCCGGCCCGCCGTGCTGCTCGATGAAGACAGCTTTCATGGTGTCGTTTCCTTCGCAGGGTTGGGGCTGAGTATCATGGCCTAAGACGTGAGGGAATTGCGCCAATTCCGTAGGTTGGGTCGAGCGGAGCGAGACCCAACGCATCTGGCCATCGGGCGAATGTTGGGTCTCGCCATAGCCCGCCCTAAGCGCGTTTACGCGCGTCTTCGACGCGCTATGGACGGCGTAAACGCCCTTATGGCCGCTCGACCCAACCTACCAGCCCCATTCAGCCGATTTTCTGGCCGACGAAGTCGGCAAGCTCCTTGCGGGTCACGTCCGGCGCGAACCAGAAGAACAGCGGTCCGAGCAGGAAGAACGACAAAGCGAGCAGCGGCAGGCCGGCGGCGATCGAATGGGCGGTCGCGATCCAGCCGATGATCATCGGCGCCAGCGACGCGAAGCCGAGCCCGACCGCGAAGGTCGCGCCGACGCCGGTGCCGCGGATCTCTGTGGGGAAGATCTCGGCGGTGTAGCCGAGCCCGGTGCCGAAGCTGCCGGTGATCAGGAAGTTCGTCGCCAGCCCGACCCAGAACAGGCTCGCGGCGCTGTCGAGATGGCCCATGACCACCAGTAGGATGGCCGCCGGAATCGCGAAGGCCGGGATCACATAGCGCCGTCCGAACAGGTCGCACAGCCAGCCGCAGAGCCAATAGGCGAAGATGGCGCAGGCCATCCAGACCGACAGATAGCCGGCCATGGTCGGGAAGCCGAGCTGCTTTTCATTCGCGAGGTAGAACGGCATCCAGGCCGACCAGCCGACCCAGGTGAACAGATAGAGGAAGTAGACCAGCGTCGCGATGATGCTCTCGCGCGGATAGGAGCGGAAGGGGGCGAGGATGTCGAGCCGCTTCTTGAACCCCTCCTTGAGCATCTGCGCGGTGACGTGCTCGTAGCGCGGGCTTTCCTTGATGCCCAGCCGCACCCAGAGCACGAGCAGCGCCGGCACGATGCCGAGGAAATAAAGCGCGCGCCAGCCCCACAGCGGCACGACGACGAGCGCCGCCAGCGAGCACAGCAGGTAGCCGAGCGGATAGCCGCCGACCAAGCCGCCGAGCGCGGTGGCGCGCCACTTCTTCGGCGCGGTCTCGGTGACCAGCAGCATGCCGACCGGGTTCTCGCCGGCGAGCGCGATCCGGGTCAGCGAGGCGAGGATCAGCAGCGACACCCAGCCGGTGGCGAAACCGGTGAGCCCGGTGAGCACCGAATAGCCGAGGATCGACCAGATCAGCGCCGGCTTGCGGCCGTAGAGATCGGCGAATACCGGGAACGCGAAAGTGCCGATCAGCCCGACCCAGCGCGAGATGGTGGTCACCATTCCCATCGTGGCCGGGGTGATGCCCCATTCCTTGATGAGCAGCGGTGTGACCAGCTGCATGATCGTGGCCTCGTAGATGTCGAAGGCCCAGCCGAGGATGCAGATCGTCAGCACCGTGGCGCTGTAGTTCGTCCAACGCTCGTCGGAAGTCAGGGGCGCCGCCGCCGGGGCGGACGCAGTCGTGACGGTCGTCATGATCGATTCCCTCCCTTGGCGCATGCCCCGTCGGAAACCGGACATGCTCTCATGTTCTTGAGTGGCGCATGTTCTTGTCGGCGAACCGGTCCCACGCCGGATCACGTCCGGCGTTCGCCGAACATGCGCCAGTCCCGCTCGGCGGCGGGCTCGTCGTCCCAAACCAAGCCTCGCGCCGGAGCCGTCATCCCGTCAAGACACGACGCCGGTTATCTGCATCGACCGCAATGCGGCGTCCAACAGGTCAGTCAGGCCAAGCTGACGGGAGCATCGGCGCGGGGCTGTTCAGGCCGCCGGCTCGGCCATGTGCACCCTTTCGGGTCGTCGGCGAATTCTGTAGCCTGACGGAGCCATGCGGCTTCCCCGCCGGCAATTCTTGACTCTGGTTCCAGGCGCTTTGGCGCTGCCGCGCCTCGCCTGGTCGCAATCCTATCCGGCACGGCCGGTGCGCCTGATCGTTCAGGTCCCCGCCGGCAGCGCGCCGGACATCATCGCCCGCGTGATGGCTGATTGGCTGGCGCCGCGGCTGGGCCAGCAATTCGTCGTCGACAACAGGCCCGGCGCCAGCGGCAATATCGCCACCGAAGCGGTCATTCGCGCCCCGGCGGACGGCTACTCGCTACTTCTTGCCATGTCGGCAAACGCCATCAACGCGTCGCTCTACGAAAATCTTCGCTTCAATTTTGCCCGCGACGCCGCTCCGGTGGCGAGCATTGGCAGGATCCCCTTGGCATTGGAGATCAATCCGTCGCTTCCGGCGAACACGGTTCCCGAGTTCATTGCCTATGCCAAGGCCAATCCGGGCAAAGTCAATGTGGCGTCGACCGGCAATGGAACCCCGCTTCACGTCGCGGCGGAGCTGTTCAAGATGATGGCCGGCGTCAACCTCGTTCACGTCGCCTACCGCGGCGAGACGGTCGCCATTCCCGATCTGATCAGTGGGCAGGTGCAGGCCATGTTCGGGGTCCTGCCGTCGACGCTGCCTTACATCAGGTCCGGCCAGCTGCGCGCGCTGGCCGTGACCACCACGAAACGGCAGGAGGTCCTGCCGGACGTGCCGGCGATCCACGAATTTCTGCCCGGCTACGAGGCGAGCGGCTGGTACGGAATCGCGGCGCCCAAAGATACGCCCCGCGAGATCGTTGAAAGGCTCAACAAAGAGGTCAATGCCGGTCTGACCGATCCCAAGACGAAGCAGCGCCTCGCCGACCTGGGCTGTCTGATCATCGGAGGATCACCCGCCGACTTCGCAAGCTTCATCGCCGGTGAAACGGAGAAGTGGGCCAGGGTGATCCGCACCGCCGGCATCAAGGCGGAGTAGCTGGCACACCCGCTGACCGCCCCCTGGTAATTCGATATCCTGCAATTCGGCCCTGGCTAGCAGGCGACCGAATGCAATTCGATCAATTGAGGCGACGCCAGTTCATATCACTGCTCGGCGGCGCGGCGGCGTGGCCGCTCGCGGCCCGCGCGCAGCAGCCGGCGATGCCGGTGATTGGCTTCCTCAACGGCCGGTCGCCACAGGCCTATGCGTCCTTCCTCGCGGCGTTCCTCCAGGGCCTCAAGCAGGCCGGTTACGTCGACGGCCAAAACGCTCTGATCGAATACCGCTGGGCGCAGAATCAAAGCGACCGGCTGCCGGGCCTGGCCGCCGAGCTGGTCCGCTATCCGCTGGCGGTGATGGTCACCAGCGGCGGGGATGAGGTCGTGCAGGCGGCCAGGGCGGCGGCGGCGACCACGCCGATCGTCTCCACCTTCGGGTTCGATCCGGTCGCGCACGGCCTGGCGTCCAGCCTGAACCGGCCCGGCGGCAACATCACCGGCGTCAGTATGTTCTCGACCGTGCTGGTCGCCAAGCGGCTCGAGCTGCTGCGCGAGCTCGTGCCCAATGTCGCGGTCGTCGCTTTTCTGGTCAATCCGACCAATCCGAGCGCGGCCGCCGACGCCAAGGATTTCACCGCCGCGGCCGAGAAGCTCGCCCAGCGCGTCGTCGTACTCAATGCGCCCACCGCGCAAGAGTGCGAGGCCGCGTTCGCTGACTTGGCCCGGCAGGGTGTCGGCGCGCTCGCCATGCAGTCCGACGCCTTCTTCAACAGCGTTATCGACCACATCGTTGCTTTGGCCAAGCGCCATGCGGTTCCGGTGATCTATGCGCGACGCGAATTTGCCGCCGCCGGCGGTCTCCTGAGCTACGGCAGCAGTGCGACCGAGGCCTATCGTCAGCTCGGCATCTACACCGGGCAGGTTCTCAAGGGCGTCAAGCCGGCCGACCTCCCGATCCTGCTGCCGAGCAGGTTCGAGCTTGTCATCAATCTCTCGACCGCGAAGGCACTGGGAATCGATGTACCCCTATCGCTAATGGTGCGTGCCGACGAGATGATCGATTGAGGCGGCGCAAATGTCGCCTATGGCACTTCTCAGACCTTACGCGTGTCCGTTTTCGCGCCGCTATTGGGGCTGAGCGGACATTAGCCCGCGAGTTGCGCTGTTCCGATTGATGAGTACACGCCCTAGTGTCCCTTTGATTGCGAAGTTCGCATCGGAGGGCGCCGCAAGGGTTTGCGAACTTCGGAAGCGGGACACCAGCCCTACCGCGCCGGGGTCGGATCCTCGATCACCGGATTCGACAGCACCCCGAGCCCGTCGATCTCGATCTCACAGACGTCGCCAGGGCGCATGTGGAGCTGGCCCTCGACGATGACTTTGCCGACCGGCTTCTCGGGCTTCTCACCCGCGCGCAACGGCAAGGCGCCGGGCGAGCCGCTGACGATCACATCGCCCGGCTGCAGCGTGTAGCCTTCCGAGATGTATTCGATGATCCGCGCTACGTCGAAAAGCATTCCCGAAATTCTGGCACGTTGCCGTTCGATGCCGTTGAGCCGCGTGATCAGGGTGTGATCGGCGGGGTCGCCGAACTCGTCCGGGGTCATCAGCCAGGGCCCGAAGCTGCCGGAGCGCTCGAAATTCTTTCCCAGGCCGAATTGGCGGTTGTGCCCCTGGTATTCGCGCACCGAGCCTTCGTTGTAGCAGGAATAGCCCGCGACATGGGCGAACGCCTCGCCTCGTTTGATGAAGCGTCCCGGCTTGCCGATAATCACCGCGAGCTCGCCCTCGTAGTCGTAGGCCTCGGCAATCTTTTTGCTGGGCGCCCAGAGCGGCATCCTGTGGCCGACCTGGCAAATCGGCATGCGCAGGAAAATCTGCGGATAGTCCGGGGACGTCGTCAGTCCGGTCTCTTCGATGTGGAGCTTGTAGTTGAGCGCCAGCGCCCATGTTGCGTGCGGCTCGCGAATGACCGGATCGAACTCGATGTCGTCGAGCGAGAGATCGGCGGATTTTCCGGTCGTCGCTGCGCGGACGGTCGCGAGGGTCGGGTCAACCTCCAGGATCTTGCGCAGATCGCGAGGCAGGTCGGGCGCAGCCTTCGACAAGGCAACAACGCCCTTGGTTCCGGCGACGACTCCGACACCGTGCTGTCCCTGGTGACGATACGATATGACCTTCACGGACTTCTCCCGTATGCGATGAGCATCGGCGCTGGGCGCGCATGTTAGTTGATCGCGCCGCCTCCCGGCGACGCTGAAATGGGTCGGAGTCGGCGGCTTTCGCATGTCAGCGCATCGTCCGCTTGGTGCCCAGGGTCGGAAGTAAACTGACAGCGCAAGTCATTGACGAGACAAATACTTCTTCAGTTCGGTTTTTATCGATACCCGCAGTCCTACCCACACGGACATGGACATGCGCTGAGCAACTATGATGATGAGTGCCCGGCACGAGCAGTCTACTGCTTGCGCGTCGTAGTCCCCTTGCCGGCTTCGATTGCCTGCTGAGCGCGTCCAATGACTGCCGGCGGGCTGGCAAAGATGCGCCCGATCAGAGTTTCGACTTCGACACCGGTCATAAACGCGCACTCCAGATGCTGCTTATTGGCGTCGGCGAGGTAGTCGGAATCCCTCATTACGGCTTCGAACGCAGTGCGCAATACGGCCACGCGCTCTGGCGGAGTGCCGGGCGGTGCCACGATGGGATAGGCCATGTCCTGCCGAGCGAAGATCAGTTCCAGCACGCCGCGATCGGAATCGTTCTTGGCGAAGTCCATCACCAGCGGCGCGGGATTCATGTTGGGGTGGCGCCTCAGTCCGAGCTGCACGATCAGGTTGATTCTCTTGCCCGCAATCCACTCCGGCCGGGCGGCGTTCAGGCCGCTCCACGAGACCCCGGCGGTACCGTCGGCTTCCCCGCGCTCCACCGCCAGAAGGAAGTCGGCGGCTCCGGGATACCCGGTGACGACTTTGAATTTGGTGCCGAGAATGCCATTGAGAATATACGGAAAGATGACGCTGTCGGCGCCGGAGCCGGTACCAGCCACGACCATCTCGGTCTTGCGGACGTCGTCGATGGTCCTGAAGGGCCGATCATGCCAGGACAGAACCAGGCTCACGTCCGAGGATATGCTGCCGATCCAGTTGAACTTCCGCGCCTCGTACTGGATGCCGGTCATGTCGAGCAGCGGCTGCATGGCGAGCCCGCGGGCAAACATCCCGATGGTGTTGCCATCCTTGGGTGCAGTATTGAAAAGATAGTTGGCCGACCGCAGGCTGCCGGCGCCGGTCATATTCTGAACAACCACCGAGGGATTCCCTGGCAGGTGCTTGCCGAGGTGGCGGGCGAAGGTGCGCGTATAGATGTCGTAGGTCGCGCCCGGGGAATATCCGACAACGAAGTTCACCTGCTGCGCGGCGGCTGACGGAGTGGCGAGGGCGAATGCGATAAAGGCGATGGCCGCTGTTTTCTGCATGGCAAAACCTCGTTGAACGTCTAGCAGCTTATCCCGCCCGCCGCGAGGGTACTCGAGTCTATCAACAGTCCGAGCATTGAGCGCTTTCGCCGCGCTCAGCCGAGTACCGCAGATTCGGCTGCGCGACCGCCGTCGCCCCACAGCGGCGTCGGCAATCTGCCGCCAGCCGCCTACGCAAAGCTTAGCGCTCCCGTGACGCCAACGGGACGGGACGCTGCGCTACATCGAGGGCTCCGCGCCCCGTCCCGTTGCTTCACCGAGCCAACAAGGCTCAAATCAAGCCGGGACTCTATTCATCGCTGGATGAAAGAAGGGGCTCAGGTCACTTCGTGTAGCCCAAACGTAAGCAAGCCCTCTATCTATCTCTTCATTACATTTCGCATGATCGCATAACGCTGGAACGCCGTATCCGATATCTCGGTGCCAATTCGTGTCGTATCCGAGGCTCCATCCCATTTCGCTTATTGAATCACGGACCAGAAAACGCGCAACGAAGCGAGTGTGTATACCGTTCGCTCACGTCGAAATCGGTACTCACAATCTTCTACACAAAACATGCTCGCTGCGGACTCGTTTTGCGTGTGATTTCAATGGGCGGCGCTGGAATTAGGTTCCCGATCAATGGTTCGGGACTCTCATAAGTTGCTGGATTTTCTGATGTTTCCAGTGTGGGCGGCGAGCAGTCCGCCGAAGGAATGTCTACCAGCGTCGGCGCGCGCAATTCCAGCCGGTCGAAGAGCTGATCATTGCTGCCTCCGTCGCGCTCGGTGGAACTGTTCTATTTCAGCTGAATTCTCCAATGAACTGCGTCGGAATTGGAGCAGTGCAGCCACGCTGCGCGACCTGCGGTCCTGGCCTGAGCAAGACTTCATCGCCGGAGGGCACCGACAGCGACGCGGCACTACAGCCCCGATCGCAGCGCAAAATTTCTCGAACGGCAGCGCACACGATGAGGGAACCAAACAAGAGCCTGAACCATCCGCTGCCCGTTCGCGTTGTAGCAACGATCCGCTCGCGGTCGAAAGGTTGTTCCAAGATCACGAGGTCGAACACGGGCGCCGGCAGGAGGCGAGGGGGGCAGGAGGAAGCCATGACCTACGGCACGCGCACCGACCACTATCCGGCCACTTCGAAACTGCTGCATTGGCTGGTTGCGATCTGCGTCCTCACCACGGCCCCGGTGGCGATCACGATGACCCGCCTCAGCGAGGGGCCGGCCCGGGACACGCTCTACAATTTCCACAAGTCGCTGGGCGTCCTGATCCTGGTCCTGATGATCCTGCGGCTGATCAATCGGCTCGCCGTGGGCGCGCCGGTCGCCGAACCGGGGATCGAGCGCTGGCAGAAGACCGTTTCGTCGGTCGTGCATACGTCGTTCTACGTGCTGCTGCTGGCCATGCCGATCGTGGGCTACATCGCCAACTCGGCCTACGGCGCGCCCACGCCGTTCTTCGGACTGTTCGATCTGCCGCCGATCGTCGACAAGAACGAGACGCTCTCAACGCCACTGTTCACCATCCATCGCTTGGTGGGCTGGCTCGTGATCATTCTCGTCCTGATCCATGTCAGCGCAGCGCTCTATCACCACTTCGTCCGCGGCGATAACGTGCTGCAGCGCATGCTGCCGCGCGCGGTCGGCGGGTCGGAGGTGGCAGGAGCATACCCGGCGCATTCGGCCGTCATGCGCGACCGCTAGAGCTCGTCCTTGCGGCGCTCCTCGATCGGGTCCTGGAGCGAGTGTCAGCCGCCCAGAAACGCCCGCACTGCCTTCGCCACCGCCTCGGGTTGCTCGAGCTGCGGCAGGTGGCCGGCCCTGTCGATCATCTCGATCTTCGCCCCAGGAATCTTGCCGGCGAACTCCTGCGCGTAGGCCGGCGCGATGATGCGGTCCGCCTTGCCCCAGATCAGCAGGGTCGGCGCCGCGACGCGGTGCGCCCGCCGGCTGAGACCGCGGTCCGGAACCGGCCAGACGAACTTGCCGGTGCACGCCTGCGCCCAGACGAACTGGGCGAGCACGTCCACCCGCTGCTCCGGATCGTCGGGGACGCCGAAGAAGCGCTGCGCCGCGGCGCCGTCCGGTTCGGCGAACAGCGACGGCCGGCGCTCGGCGTCGCTGAGCACCATCCAGTTCTTGACCGGAAGGTCGTCGCGCCACAGCCCGACCGGATCGATCAGCACCAGCCGGCCGACCGCGCTCGGGGCCGCGGCCGCGAATTCGGCGGCGACCAGCCCGCCGAAGGAATGGCCCACCAGCGCGGGCGCGGAAAGCTCCAGCCGGTCGAACAGCTCGCCGTAATAGACGATGAGGTCGAGCCAGCTGTCGAGCACGTGCACCGCGTCCGGGTCGCCGCGGCTGGTACCCGGATGTTTCGGCGCATAGACCTTGTTGGCGCCGGCGAGACGGGCGACGAACTCGCGATCGGGAGCGAGCCCCCACGGCCCATGCAGATAGACGAGCGGCGGTCCGTTGCCGGCGATCTCGACCTCGGTGTCGACCTTGTCCTGCCAGAGCTTGAGCCGGCGCACCTCCGGTTCGGCCATGTCCGTCTCCCCGCGCGGCTTCAGGAGGCGGCGGCCATGGCGGCGACCGGGCGCTTCGCCCGCAGGCGCTGCGGCCACCAGCGATCCTCGTACTTGTCGTCCCACAGGCCCTCGAGATGCGGCAGCACCCCGCGCGCGAACAGGTCGATGTTGCGTTTGCAAAGCTCGGTCGGCATCGAGCCGAAATGCAGCAGCGCGAGCAGGTGGCCGATGCGCAGCCGCTTGACCCCGTCCATGAGCTGCTCGCGCACCGTCCGCGGGCTGCCGACGATCACGAAGCCGCGCTCGTAGAAATCCTTGGCCTTGAGCTCGCGCAGCTTGATCGCGGCGCGCGGATTGTGGTGCAGCGACTGCACGAGCGAGGGGTATTCGAGGCAGCCCGGGATCGCCTGGTAGTAGGACGGCGTGTAGAGCAGCTTGTGGAAGAAATACTCAGCGTGCGGACCATAAAGCTCCTCGGCCTCGGCATCGCTGTCGGCCACGCCGATGAGCTGCAGGAAGCTGAAGCGGTAGGGATTGTCGTCGCGGCCCTTGCTCGCCACCAGCTCCCAGTAGCGGTCGCCGACCTGCTCGGCGTTCTTGGCGCCGTAATAGCTCAGATGACAGAAGCAGTGGTCGAGGCCGACGACGTATTCGGCGGTCGCCGAGATGCCGGCGCCGGGAATCCAGATCGGCGGATGCGGCTGCTGGATCGGCCGCGGCCAGAGATTGACCATTCCGAGCTGATAGTGCCGGCCGTTCCAGGCGAACACCTCCTTCGCCGACCACGCCTTGGTGACGAGTGCGAGCGCCTCGCGGTAGCGCTCGCGCTGCTCGACCGGCACGACACCATTGGAGAGGGTGGCGTCGGTCGGCAGGCCGGTGGGAAAGCCCGCCACCAGCCGCCCGCCGCTGATGCAGTCGAGCATCGCGTATTCCTCGGCGATGCGCGTCGGCGGCGTGGTCGAGGGGAGGGTCGAGCCGAGCTGGATGATCGCCACGTCCTGGCCGTTGGTCTGCTGCGCCAGCACGGCTCCCATGATGCTCGGATTGGCCATGAAGCCGTAGACGTTCTGGTGATGCTGATTGGTGCACAGCCCATGCAGGCCGGCCTTGGCGGCAAACAGCAGCTCGTCCAGCGTCGCGTTGTAGTATTCGCCGACCTTCTCGGAATCGGCGACGTCGAACCAGAGCGGATCGATGAATGCCGATTTGTAGCGCTGGTCGAAATCGGCGGGCAGGTCCCGATACGGCATCAGGTGGAACATGCAGACCTTCATGGCGTCTCCTCGTGCCGCGCGGGCTTTTCTGCATGCTACGCCGGGCGCGGCGGCGGCTCAATGCGCCGCGGCCGAAAGCTGTTCCGCGCGATCGTCAATCCAGGCCGTCCGATCCCGCATGCTTGCAGCAATGCAAACGCCGTCGCGCCAAGCGCGGCGGCGATGGTCGGTTGGAGAACGGCTAGAGCGCGTTCCGATTGGATTGAATCGGAAGCGCGCTCTAGATTCCTTTACGTGGTCGCATTTTCTGCGGAAAACCGGTACCCACTTTTCCGGAAAATGCTCTTAGCCGCGGCCGCGACAGCTTGAAACTCAACGCGCCTGCTTCGCTTCGATCTTGTCCCAGATCATCGCCGCAATGTCGGGGCCGCCGACGTTCTTGACCGCCCGGATGCCGGTCGGCGAGGTGACGTTGATCTCGGTGAGGAAGCCGTCGATCACGTCGATGCCGACGAAGATGAGGCCGCGCTGGCGCAGCGAAGGGCCGATTTTCTTGCAGATCTCGCGCTCGCGCGCAGTGAGGTCGGTTTCCTTCGGTGTGCCGCCGCGCACCATGTTGGAGCGCAGGTCGTCGGGCGCCGGCACCCGGTTGACCGCGCCCGCGAACTCGCCGTCGACCAGGATGATGCGCTTGTCGCCGTCCCGTACCGCCGGCAGGAATTTCTGCACCACCCATTGCTCGCGGAAGGTCACGGCGAACAGGTCGTAGAGCGAGCCGAAATTGAGGTCCTCCGGCGCCAGCCGGAACACCGCCTCGCCGCCCTTGCCGTAGAGCGGCTTCATCACGATGTCGCCGTGCTCGGCGCGGAACGCCTTGATCTCGGCGAGGTCGCGGGTGATCAGCGTCGGCGGCATCAGCTCGGGGAATTCCATCACGAACATCTTTTCCGGCGCGTTGCGCACCTGCGCCGGATCGTTGACCACCAGCGTGCGCGGGTGGATGCGCTCGAGCAGATGGGTGGTGGTGATGTAGGCGAGGTCGAACGGCGGGTCTTGCCGGAGCAGCACCACGTCGAATTCGGTAAGCTGCACGCGCCTCGCCTTGCCGAGGGTGAAATGATCGCCCTCCCGGTCGCGGACCTCGAGCGGCTCGACCGTCGCCAGCACCTCGGCGCCGCGCAGCGCCAGCCGGTCCGGCGTGTAATAGGCGATCGAGTGACCCCGCCGTTGCGCCTCCAGCAGCAGCGCAAAGGTGGAATCGCCGCGGATGCTGATGCGCGCGATCGGGTCCATCTGCACGGCGATTTTCAGGGCCATTGAACCACCTGGAGAACGATTTGGTAACGCAAACGCCGCGTTAACAATTTACCCCCAATCTACCACCCAATACCCGAATTCCGAGGTGGGAGAGCCCGAGGTGAGGCTGCCGCATTTTTCGATTGCGACCAAGCTTTACGCGGTCTTCGCGTTGCTTGCCACCGTCACCGTGGCGCTCGCGATCGTGGCGGTCCTGAACGCCCGCCGCCACGCCGCGCTCACCGGCGAGTTCGAATCGGCCTTCGCGGGGGCGCTCAATGTCGAGCGCGTGAAGGCGCTGTTCGACGCCATCGAGATGGACTCGCGCGGCATGACCATGTCGCCGGACGCCGCCGGCGCCAAGGCCTTCGCCGTCGGCCTGATCAGGTCCAACGATCGGATCGGCGACGTCGTCACCGAATGGCAATGGGTGGTGCGGCCGGACGAGGCCGCCCAGTTCCAGGCGTTCTCCGACCGCATCAAGCAATTCCAGGAATCGCGCCGCGAGCTGGCGCGGCGCAGCGCCGCAGGCGGCACCGCGGCGGCGCGCGAATGGGCCGACAGCGCCGCCAATCGCGACCTGCGCGCTGCGCTCAGCAGGGACCTGGAGGCATTCAACCAGCTCTATTCCCATCGTTCGAAGCGCATCAACGCGGAGATCGACAGCGGCATCGAAGCCACCGCCTGGGTGCTGAGCGTGATCGCCGCCCTCGCGGTCCTGCTCGCCGCCGCCGGCGCGGTGATGATCTGGCGCAGCGTGGCGCAGCCGCTCGCCCGCATCACCCGCATCACCGAAGCGGTCGCTGCCGGCGCCACGCAGCGCGCGGTCCCCTATCGGGAGCGCGGCGACGAGGTCGGCGCGCTCGCCCGCTCGATCGCGGTGTTCCAGGACGCCATGCGCAAGAACGAGGAGCTCGGCCGCACCATCATCGACGACGCCCAGAGCCGCGCCACCCGCCAGGAACGGATGTCGGCGGAGATCAGCCAGTTCAGCGCCGACGTCGAAGCCACGGTGTCGGCGCTCGGCCGCATCTCCGATGACATGCTCGCCGCCTCGACCCGGCTCGCGGGCGCGGCCGACAACGCCGCCACCAGGACGGCGGGTGCGGCCACCGCCTCGGCCGATGCTTCCACCAATGTGCGCGACATCGCCTCCGCCGCCGACGAGCTTGCCGCCTCGGTGACCGAGATCGACCGGCAGGTCGCGCAGTCGAACGCCATTGCCGCCAAGGCGGTGAGCGAGGCCGAGTGGACCAACGCCGCCGTCAAGGAGCTCAACGAGGCGGCTGGCCGCATCGGCGACGTGGTCAAGCTCATCACCGACATCGCCGAGCAGACCAATCTGCTGGCGCTTAACGCCACCATCGAGGCGGCGCGCGCGGGCGACGCCGGCCGCGGCTTCGCGGTGGTGGCGAGCGAGGTCAAGGCGCTCGCCGGCCAGACCGCCAAGGCGACCGAGGATATCGGCGCGCAGATCTCCGGCATGCAGCATGCGACCATGCGGGCGATCGAAGCGATCGGGGCGATCGAGCGCACCATCCGCGAGATCGGCGACATCAGCGGCGCAATCGCCGCCGCGGTCACCGAGCAGGGCGCCGCCACCCAGGAGATCGCCCGCAGCGTCGAGACCGCCGCCAAGCGCACGATCGAGACGGCGAGCGAGGTCGAGCGGGTGGGCGAGGCCACGACCGCGACGCGCGACAACGCCGGCGCCGTGAAGGCGGTCGCCGACGATCTCGGCCAGGTCGCGGCGCGCATCCGCGGCCAGGTCGACGCGTTCTTCCAGAAGCTGCGCGCCGCCTGATCCGTTCCGCGCGAGCCTCACTGCGGCTTGCGCAGGCGCGCAACGACCGACGCGCCCATTCATTCGATCACCTCGTCGGCGCGCGCGAGGAATGTTTCCGGAACGACGAGACCAATCGCCTTTGCGGCCTTGAGGTTGATGATGAGGTCGAACTTGACCGGCTGTTCGATCGGCAATTCGGATGGTTTGGCGCCCTTGAAGATCTTGTCTACGAAAGTCGCGGCGCGCCGGTAGAGGTCGGAATAGTTCACCCCGTACATCATCAGCCCACCGGCATCGACGAACTCCCGAGCCAGGTAGGTTGCGGCCAGCCGGTGGCGCGCCGCCAGCTCGACGACTTGCGCGAGCTTGATGTTGATCGCAGTGTCGTTGCCGACGACGATCGCATCGGCGCGCTGGGCCACGGCCGTTTCGAACGCGCGTGGCAGGTCATCGGGATTCCGCACGTCGAAAAGTAACGGCTCGATTCCGAGAATCGGGGCCGCCGCCTTCAGCTCCTGCCATTGGCGCGGCGCGATCGGATTGCCCATGTTGTGCACGAGCCCGATCCGTTTAACGCCCGGAATGGCCTCGCGCAGGATTTCCAACCGTTTCGCGAGCAGGTCGGTGGTGAAGCCGCTCAAGCCGGTGACGTTGCCGCCAGGCCGCGCCAGGCTCGCAACGACGCCGGTCCCGAGCGGATCGCCGCTTGCCGCCATGACAATCGGGATCGTCGCGGTGGCATTCTTGGCCGCGATCACCGCCGGCGTCGCGCGGGTCACGATCAGATCGACGTCAAGGCGGACGAGCTCGGCCGCGAGAACCGGAAATCGCTCGCTGCGGCCGTCGGCCGAGCGGTACTCGATCACGAAATTCTGCCTTTCGACGTAGCCGCGCTCGCGCATGCCCTGACGGAACGCATCCATGTTGGGTGCGTTCTGCGATGCCGCAATCGTCTCCAGGAAACCGATGCGCCAGACTTTGCCCTGCTGCGCGGGGGCGGCGAGCGGCCAAACAATGGAAGGCGCCGACCCGCCGGCAAGAAGGATGAGGAACTCGCGCCGATTCATGCGATCACCGTCTCGGACGTCCTAGGCGCACACGCAGCGCCGTGCCGGGCGCTTGCGAGGATATCGAATTGGCAAGCATCAGTCAGCGGGACGCTCATAGCGATGCATCATGGTCATGCGCCCGCGTCGAAGGCGGCCGGGATGTGGCGCGGCACCCGGCGCGGCGCCACCAGCATGGCGTCGAAGCGGATATCGCGCACGCGCGGATCGGGGTATCGCGCCAGCCACGCCTCCGCGGCCGCGACGATACGGGCCCGCTGCCGGTCGGTGACCGACCAGGCCGCGTCGTCGAGATCGTCGCGCGCCTTCACCTCCACGAACACCAGCAGGCCGCGGCGGCGGGCGATGATGTCAATCTCGCCGACCGGGCTCTTCCAGCGCCGCGCCAGGATGCGAAAGCCCTTGGCGACGAGCAGCAAGGCGGCACGGCTCTCGGCCGAAAGCCCGGTGCGGAACGCGAGCTGCCGCTCCGGCCGGGGGCCTGGGCCAAGCACCGGGCCGGGGCGGCGCTCATCGGCCATCAGCGCGCCTTCGCGAGCGCCAGCGCGCGTTGATAGACCTCGCGCCGCGGCCGGCCGGTGACGGCCGCGACCTCGCCGACGGCGTCCTTGACCGAGATGCGCTCGAGCGCTCGGCGAAGCAGCGCGTCGAGGTCGGCCGCGTCGACGGCGGCGGCCTGCGGATCGGGCGGCGCAACCACCAGGATAATCTCGCCGCGCGGCTCGGCCGCGCCCGCGGTGTCGCGGGCGAGCGTGGCGAGATCGCCGCGCCGCACCTCTTCGTGCAGCTTGGTGAGCTCGCGGCAGATCGCACCCTCGCGGGGCCCGAGCCCGGCCGCGAGGTCGGCGAGCGCACCGGCGAGCCGCGGACCGGTCTCGAACAGCACCAGCGTCGCCGGAATGCGGGCAAGCTCGGCGATGCGGCTGCGCCGCTGGCCCTCCTTCGGCGGCAGAAACCCCTCGAAGAAGAAGCGGTCAGTCGGGAGGCCCGCGATCATAAGCGCGGCGAGCACCGCGGAGGCGCCCGGCAAGGTGGTGACGCTCAAACCGGCTTCGCGGGCCGCCCGCACCAGCTTGAAGCCGGGATCGGAGACGAGCGGCGTACCAGCGTCCGACACCAGTGCGATGGCGGCGCCGGCGGCGAGCCGCGCGATGAGCTTGGGCCGCGC
Organism: Xanthobacteraceae bacterium; assembly: GCA_040510815.1. Taxonomy (GTDB): domain Bacteria; phylum Pseudomonadota; class Alphaproteobacteria; order Rhizobiales; family Xanthobacteraceae; genus VAZQ01. The sequence continues at coordinate 23,959 of JBEVIH010000295.1, forward strand.
CTCGGCGGCGTTGTGGTCGTGGTAGGGCGTGAGCGGTGTGGCGATGCCGTAATGGTCGAGCAACTTGCGGGTGACTCGGGTGTCCTCGCAGGCGATCAGGTCGGCGGCCGCCAGCACCTCCAGCGCCCGCAGGGTGACGTCGCGCAGATTGCCGATCGGGGTGGCGACGACATGCAGGCCGGGCGTCAACGCCGGCGCGGCGACCGGCTGGCCGTTCAACAGGTAGCTGCGGGTGGCCCGATCAAGGGGCCTCCCAGCGGCTGGGGCGATGCGGGTCCGCATGCGCGGCAGTCTAGCGGTGCGGTCTGTGCCCGTCATATCGTTAGGAATTCATTATCCTTTTCATTTGGTTAACTATAGCGATAGAATATGACTAATTGCCCTGGCTGATAGGCCGCTATAGTGCCGGACACCGTCGAGGAGACGCCCCACATGTTCCGAGCACTGCAGGCGTTGACCTCTTCGCCTGCGCGACGATCGTCGTCCCCCTGGTTCGCCGCCCTGGCATCGGCGGTCCTGCTGGCCGGGTGCTCTGGCAGTTTTTCGGTGGGCGACCTTCTGCCCGGCTCGCAATCGGCAGCGCCGGCAGCGTCGACCAATATCGGCGAGGGCAAGGTCAAGGTCGGCCTGATCCTGCCGCTGTCGGCGAGCGGCAACGCGGCGGTGGCCGCGCAGTCGATGCGCAACGCCGCCGAGATGGCGCTCGCGGAATTCAACAATCCGGATATTCAGCTGCTGGTGAAGGACGACGCCGGCAGCGCGCCCGGCGCCCAGCAGGCGGCGCAGCAGGTAGTCGACGAAGGTGCCGAGATCATTCTGGGTCCGCTGTTCGCGCTGACCGTCGGGCCGGTCGGACAGGTCGCCCGCGCGCGCGGCATCCGGGTGATTGCGTTCTCGACCGACGCCAATGTGGCGTCGCGCGGCGTCTACCTGCTCAGCTTCCTGCCCGAGACCGACGTCGACCGCATCGTCGGCTACGCCGCGAGCCAGGGCAAACGGTCGTTCGCCGCGCTCATTCCCGACAACGCTTACGGCACGGTGGCGGAAGCCGCATTCAAGCAGGCGGTCGGGCGCCGCGGCGGCCGCGTGATCGCGCTCGAGCGCTATCCGCTGGATCGCAGCCAGCTGCAAGGGCCGGTGCGCACCGTCGCCCAGGCGGCCGGCCGCGCCGACGCCATCTTCATCCCGGACGGCGCCGATGCGGTGCCCACGGTGGTGCAGACGCTCAACACCAGCGGGATCGACACCAAGCGGGTGCAGCTGCTCGGGACCGGCCTGTGGGACGACCAGCAGATCTTCTCCAATCCGGCGCTCGAGGGAGCCTGGTATGCGGGCCCCGATACGGCCGGGTTCCGCAATTTCGCCGGGCGCTATCGTACCCGCTACGGCCAGGAGCCGGCGCGGACCGCTTCGCTGGCCTACGACGCGGTCGCGCTGGTCGCCGCGCTGGTCAAGACCCAAGGCGCGCAGCGCTTCTCCGAAGAGGCGCTGACCAATTCGTCGGGCTTCACCGGCATCGACGGGCTATTCCGCTTCCGCCCGGACGGCACCAATCAGCGCGGGCTCGCGGTGATGCGGGTGTCGCCGACCGGCGGCCAGGTCATCAGCCCGCCGCCGAAGGCGTTCGGGGCGTCGGGGACGTAACCTCGACCCGATACGTCACCGCCGGCGGACATCGCCGCACATTCCCCGACCAGCTTCACTTGCTCCGCTGCGGCACGCGGAACAGATCGGCGAGCTGCTCCTTGGTGAGCGGCGCCGGGAGGAACTTGCCGGCCACCGCCTCGGCCATGGCCGCGTCGAGGCCCGAGATGCGATACGGATCGAGCATGTCCTTCGTGTAGAAATCGGTTCTCGCCTTCTGCGTAAATCGCGGCGGGATCTTGGAGAAGTCCTCGTAGATCTCCAGCACTTTCGGGTCAGACGAATACATCCAGTCGATCGTGTCGGCATAGCCGCGGATGAAGCGAGCCATCAGCTCCGGGTCCTTCGCCAATCTGGCGGCGTGGGCGATCGTGGTGCGCACGGTCTGGTCCTGGCTTCCGGGCACTTCGCTGGCGCGCGCGATGATCCGGATCCGCCCGTCCTCGAGCTGCTGGAACCCGATCGGCGGAACCGCAAAGCCGATGTCGATCTGGCCGGTCATCACCTGCGTCAGCGTGGCCGGCATGGCGCCGGTCGATGTCGCCTTGGCCTTGCTGTTGTAGAGCCGCAGGATCGCCAGCGCGAAATTGTGGCTCGACGAGCCATTGGTCGAATAGGCGATGGTCGTGCCCTCGGTCGCGTCCTTGAGGCTCTTGATCGGCGATTCCGTGCGCACGTACCAATAAAGATCGTTGGTCCCGGTCGTGCTGTTGCCGATGACGCGCACCGGCGCACCTTTGACGTAGGCGGCCATCGCCGCCGACGTGCCGACGCCGATGCCGATGTCGGCGGAGCCCGAGATCACGACCTGCAGCGTCTCGCCGGCGCCCTGGGTGTAGACCGACTCGAACGTGATCCCGTGCTTCTTGAAGATGCCGGCGCGCGCGCCCAGGTCGGGAGCCGCGGTTTCCCAATTTCCGCGCATCGGGATCGCGAGCTTGAGCGCGTCTTGGGCCGGGCTCGGCGTCGCGGCCATCACGATCGTGATGGCTAGTCCTGTGATCGCAATGTTGCGAAACATGTCGTCCTCCGGGAGTGGGCCTGGTTTTTGGCGGCCGGCGCGGTCTCGCTTGCCGCGATTCTAGATACGCACCGGCGCGCGGATCAATGTACCACGGCGAACCGCGTCGCCATGACGCTGCCGCTCAAGCCGCCAGATCGGCGACCACGGCGTCGAGCACCGGAAATCCACTCTGGGTCACCCGCAGCCGTCCGCCCGGCGTGGTCTCGACCGCGCCTTCGGCGCTGAGCACCGCGACCCGCCGCGGGTCGAGGGTCCGGCCGGCAAGCCGCGCGTAGCGCGCGGGATCGACGCCCTCGGCGAGCCGCAGGCCCATCAACAGAAACTCGTCGGCCATCTGCTCGGGGGTGAGCACCTCGTCGGTGACAAGGCCGGGCCCGAGCGATTCGACCCGCATCAGCCACGCCTCCGGCCGCTTCTCGGTCGCGGTGGCGTAGCGCTCGCCGTCGACGTCGAGCCGGCCGTGGGCGCCGGGCCCGATCC
>JBEVIH010000296.1:0-29984 GCA_040510815.1 Xanthobacteraceae bacterium
CGTCAGGTTGTCGAGGCGCTGATTGACCTCGGCGATGCCCGGGTCGGGCGCGGGGCGCTCGCGCGGGCCGGGCAGCCGAGAGGTGTCATGGTACGCCGCGGGCTCGGGGCGGTCGTCGCGGGCCACCGGCCGATGGCGGCGGTCGTCGGCATATCGGCGCCGCGGCGGCTGCGGCTCGCGGTCCCAGTCCGGGTCGTCGTCTGTACCGTGATGGGCAGGTTCGCCCGGAGCCGGTTCGATGCCTTCACGGAAGGCGGAATCGATGATGAGGCTATCGAGCCACTCGCTCACGGACATTCCGGAGCGGCGAGCGGCTTCGCGCGCGGTCTCGCGCGCCTCCGGTCTCACCTGCACTTGCCACGGAACGCCAGATTTCATGCCCGCATCCAGGTTCGACTGAGAGGAACGGGAGCCGAGCGGCGCCCGCGGAACCGGTGCCCGTTAGCAGGTGATGGACGGTGTAAGCGGCCCTATGCCCTCGGGTCGCAGTTTTTCCGGTTTACAGTAAACAGACCGTTAAGGCGGACGCCCGGACTTGGCGAAGCCAGGCCCGGTGTTACCGTCGCGCCACGTCAGCCCGCGCCTTGTTGGGTGGGGGTTGCAGAGCGGAGGAGGGACTCGTGCCGATCTACAAGGCGCCCGTCGAGGAGGTGCTGTTTCTGCTGGCCGACGTCTTCCAGGTGGGGCGCTACGATAATCTGCCGGGCTTCGCCGACGCCTCGCCCGACGTCATCGCGGCCATTCTGGCCGAGGCGGCGAAGTTCTGCGAGCAGGTGCTCGCCCCGCTCAACCGTGTCGGCGACGTCGAGGGCTGCACGCGCCACGATGACGGCCGGGTCACCACGCCGACCGGATTCCGCGACGCCTTCAGGCAGTATGCCGAAGGCGGCTGGACGGGCATATCGGCGCCCGCCGAGTTCGGCGGCCAGGGCCTGCCGGCCACGCTGACCGTGACGGTCAACGAGATGCTCGCCTCCGCCAATATCGCCTTCGCCATGTATCCGGGCCTCACCCAGGGCGCCATCGCGGCGCTCATCCAGCATGGCACGCCCGCGCAGAAGGCGACCTACTTGCCGAAGCTGATCGAAGGTCGCTGGACCGGGACCATGAATCTGACCGAGCCGCACTGCGGCACCGATCTCGGGCTCATCCGCAGCAAGGCGGTGAAGCAGGCCGACGGCAGCTACCGGATCAGCGGAACCAAGATCTTCATCTCCGCAGGCGAGCACGATCTGGCCGAGAACATCGTGCACCTGGTGCTGGCGCGCACCGAGGGCGCCCCCGCCGGCATCAGGGGCATCTCGCTGTTCGTGGTGCCGAAATTCTTGGGCCACGCCGACGGCTCGCTCGGCGCTCGCAACGCGGTGTCGTGCGGCTCGATCGAGGAGAAGATGGGCATTCACGGCAACGCCACCTGCGTGATGAACTATGACGGCGCCACCGGCTGGCTGATCGGCGAGGAGCAGCGCGGCATCAACGCCATGTTCACGATGATGAACGAGGCGCGGCTGGCCGTCGGCGTGCAGGGGCTGGCGCTCTCCGAGGTGGCCTATCAGAACGCCGCGGCCTATGCGAAGGACCGCCAGCAGGGCCGCGCGCTCACCGGTGCGAAATTTCCCGACCGGGCCGCCGATCCGATCATCGTCCATCCCGACGTGCGGCGCGTGCTGATGAGCATCCGCGCCTTCAACGAAGCCGCGCGCGCCTTGGTGGTGTGGACCGCGCTGCGCGGCGACGTCGCGCACCGCGCCGGCGACGGTGAGGCGCGCGCGGCGGCCGACGACCACATGGGCCTGCTCACCCCGGTGATCAAAGGCGTGCTGACCGATCAGGGCTTCGCCAATACGGTGCTCGCGCAGCAGATCTACGGCGGACACGGCTACATCGCCGAGCACGGCATGGAGCAGTTCGTGCGCGACGCCCGCATCACCATGATGTACGAGGGTGCCAACGGCATCCAGGCGCTCGATCTGGTCGGCCGCAAGCTGCCCAAGGACGGCGGCCGCGCGCTGCAGGCGTTCCTCAAGGAGCTGCAGGGCTACATCAAGGAGCACGGCGACGACGCGATGAAGCCCTATGTCGGGCCGCTCGCGGCCGCGCTCGGTCATCTGCAGCAGGCGACCATGTGGCTGATGAAGAACGCGCCGGCGAAGCCCGACGACGCGGGTGCCGGGGCGACCGACTACATGCATCTCTTCGGGCTGGTGGCGCTGGGCTACATGTGGTGCCGGATCGCGGAGGCGGCGAACGGCAATCTCGCCGCCGGCGATGGCGACGCCGCGCGCATGACGGCGAAACTCGTCACCGCGCGCTTCTTCTTCGAGCGCATGCTGCCGGCGACCGCGACCCATCTCGCCGGTATCCAGGCGGGAGCGGCGAGCACGATGGAATTGCCGGCGGAGGCGTTCTAGCGTCGGCAGCGGTCATGGAGACACCAGCCGAAATGGTCGATCAGGAACGAAAACGCTTCACCGGCGGCTGCCAATGCGGGGCTGTGCGCTACGAGCTGTTGGCCGCGCCCCACCACGTCAGCGTCTGCCATTGCCGCATGTGCCAGAAGGCGTCCGGCGGTCCGATCATGGCGTTCGCGCGCGTGAAGAAGGAGGAGCTGCGCTGGAGCCGGGGGACGCCGGCGGCGTTCCGTTCATCGAGCCTGGTCGAGCGGCATTTCTGCGGCGCCTGCGGAACGCCGCTGACCTACAACTTCATCGAAAGGGCCAACATCAGCGTCACCGCCTGCAGCCTCGATGACCCGGAAGCGGTGCGACCGGTGATGCAATATTGCGTCGACCGCAAGCTGTCGTGGTTTGCGAGCATCGGGGGCCTGCCCGGGAAGCACACCGACGAGTTCATCACCCCGGATCTCGCCGCGCGCTTCGTCAGCCATCAGCAGCCCGACCACGAGACCTGATTTTGCGGCTGCCAGCCGCGGGCCGGCTCAGTGCAGCATGGCGAGGCCCGCCGTCGCCACCGCCAGGATGACCACCGTGGTGCCGATCACGGTCGCGACATGACGCCAGCCGAGCTTGGCAATGGCGGTCAGCGACGTGCCGAGTCCGAGCGCTCCGATCGCGATCAACAGGCCCCAGGTCGACGCCTCGACCAGCGGCGCCTTGATTTGCGCGAATGCCGGGGCCACGGCGGGGAATGCGGCAGCGATGCTGTTGAGCACGCAGAGCGCGACAAAGACCAGGGCGAAAACCGGGATCGGGATCTTGCCGACGTCGGCCGCGACGGCGCGCCGCGCGAACATCCAACCGATGAGCACGACCACCGGAAACAGCAGCAACACACGGAACAGCTTGACGATCACGGCGGTGTTGCCGGCCGTTTCCGACACCGCGTAGCCGGCGCCGACGACCTGGGCGACGTCGTGGATGGTGGCGCCGAACATCACGCCGGTGAGTTGCTGGTCGAATCCGAGCGATTTGCAGATCAGCGGATAGAGCAGCATCGCCAAAGTCGACAGCGCATTGACGGCGACCACCACGAAGGCGACGTCGGCCTCCTTGCCCTTGTAATCGGGCAGCACGATCGAGGTCGCGAGCGTGGCGGAAGCGCCGCAGATCGCGGTCCCGGCGCCGGCCAGCGCACCGTATGCGGAGTTTTGCGCAAAGGCGCGCGCCAGCGCGAATCCGGCGACGAGCGTCGCCGCCATCGCAAGGATGACCAGGATCGCGGTCGTCGCGCCGAGCGCCGCGATCTCCCCAAGCGCGATCCGCAAGCCGAGCAGCGCCACCGCCCAGCGCAATACGGTCTTGAGGCAGAACACGATCCCGGGCTGGAACAGCGGGCGCTCGGCGACGGAATTGAGCGCGATGCCGATCAGCAGCGCGATCACCATTGCGGGGATTGGAAAGACGACCGCGACCAGCGGTGCCGCCGCCACCGCGGCGACGGCGACCAGCGACGACAGCATCACACCCGGCAGAATGCTGCGAAGCCACGTCATTTTGCCGGATGATCCACGCTGGGGAGGCTGGAGGGTCGACCGCCCCGGAGCCGCACTCGCGCCGTTCCGGCGCAAGGTTGCTTCTCGGGGCCGCTGGAAATAGAGCACAAAACATAGACGATGGGCCTACGAAAAGGAAAAAAATTCTCAAGTGCCGGGAGGTGGCGCCGAGCAACAAGGTCGAATCTTACGCGGGGATGTCATGCGGCGACGCATGTCGCTGCTCGACGGCCCCTGGAGCACCGCCTCGAGCGCGACGAGACTCCAAACTCGACCATGTCGCGCGGTCGTGCCCGACGCGCATCGGCCAGGGAAATTCCTCGACGAAAATCCTGCCGCTTCGCCGGAGGCCTCGCCGATATTCTCGCCGTGACGGCGGATCACGACTCGTCGTCGTCGCGACCGGTCACGCGATTGAACAATCACTTGCTTTTCCCGGCGTTGGCCAGCCGGAAACGGGCAGGGCGAATGTCAACGACCGCTGGCCTCGCGCCGCCGAACGCCAGCCTGTATGTTGGCAGCCGAACGAGACCCGCCATGGACGCGCTCAATCTTCCCCGCCCTGCCTGGATGACCGAGGACCTGGCGCTGCTCGAAGAGCAGGCGCGCCGCTTCATGGCCGCTGAGTTCACGCCGCATATCGAGCGCTGGTGCGAGGAGGGGATGTATGAGCGCGAGGTGTGGACCAAGGCCGGCGCGGCCGGGCTGCTTTGCCCCGCCATCCCAGAGGAATATGGCGGCGCCGGCGGCAGCTTCGCGCACGAGGCGGTGATCATCCGCGAGCTGAGCCTCGCCGGCTTCGACTCCTTCGGCGCGCCGCTGCATTCGGGCATCGTCGCGCCCTACATCCTGCATTACGGCACCGAGGAGCAGAAGCGGCGCTGGCTGCCGAAGCTGGTCACCGGCGAGCTCGTCGGCGCCATCGCGATGAGCGAGCCCGGCACCGGCTCGGACCTGCAGAGCGTGCGCACCACCGCCCGGAAGTCGGGCAACGGCTACGTGCTCAACGGCTCGAAGACCTTCATCACCAACGGCCAACACGCCAATCTCGTCATCGTCGTCGCCAAGACCGATCCGAGCGCGGGCGCCAAGGGCGTCTCGCTGATGGTGGTGGAGGCCGACAACGCACCGGGCTTCCGCCGCGGCCGCAAGCTCAGGAAGCTCGGCCTCGACGCCGCCGATACCTCCGAGCTGTTCTTCGAGGACGTCAAGCTGCCGCCGGAGAACCTGCTGGGCACCGAGGAAGGCCAAGGGTTCGCCCAACTCATGAACGATCTCCCGCGCGAGCGCCTGATCGTGGCGGTCCACGCCCAGGCCATGATGGAGCGCGCGCTCGCCCTCACCATCGACTACGTCAAGCAGCGCAAGGCGTTCGGCAAGCCCATCATCGAGTTCCAGAACAGCCAGTTCGTGCTCGCCGAATGCAAGTCCGAGGCGACAATCGGGCGGGTGTTTCACGACCATTGCATCGAGCGCTACCTCAACGGCGGGCTCGACACCGCGACCGCCTCGATGGCCAAGTACTGGCTCACCGAAGTGCAGGGAAAAATCATCGACCGCTGCCTGCAGCTGTTCGGCGGCTATGGCTATATGGAGGAATACCCGATCTCGCGGCTCTACCGCGACGCGCGCGTGATGCGCATCTACGCGGGCAGCAACGAGATCATGAAGGTCATCATCGCCCGAAGCTTGTGAAGTCCGGGCGTGACGCTGTTCTGTCGGGTGCCGGATCGGCATGAATGTCCAATAAGGTTCGGGAGAAAAAATGTCCGACGCATTCATCTACGACCACGTGCGCACGCCGCGCGGACGCGGCAAGGCCGACGGCGCGCTGCACGAGGTGACCGCGCTCAACCTGGCGACCCAGGCGCTGGCGGCGGTGAAGGAGCGCAACCGGCTCGATCCGGCGCTGGTCGACGACGTGGTGCTCGGCTGCGTCGATCCGGTCGGCGAGGCGGGCGGCGACATCGCGCGCGTGGCCGCGCTCACCGCGGGCTACGGCAACGGCGTGCCGGGCGTGCAGATCAACCGGTTCTGCGCCTCCGGCCTCGACGCGGTGAACTTCGCCGCGGCCGAGATCATGTCCGGCCAGCACGAGATGACGATCGGCGGCGGCGTCGAGTCGATGAGCCGGGTCGGCATCGGCGCCTCGGGCGGCGCCTGGCCGATGGACCCGGCGATCGCGATCAGATCCTACTTCATGCCGCAAGGCATCTCGGCCGACCTCATCGCCACCAAGCACGGTTTCTCCCGCGACGACGTCGACGCCTATGCGGTCGAGAGCCAGAAGCGCGCGGCGGCGGCCTGGGGCGAAGGCCGCTTCGCGCGCTCGGTGATCAGCGTGAAGGACGTCAACGGCCTCACCATCCTGGCCAAGGACGAGCATATGCGGCCGAACACGACCATGCAGTCGCTGGCGCAACTGCAGCCTTCGTTCGCCCAGGTCGGCGCCATGGGCGGCTTCGATGCGGTCGCCACGCAGGCGCATCCGGAGATCGAGGCGGTCAATCACGTGCACCACGCCGGCAATTCGTCCGGCATCGTCGACGGCGCCGCCGCCGTGCTGATCGGCAACAAAGCGGCGGGAAGCAAGGCCGGCCTTAAGCCGCGCGTGCGCATCAAGGCGTTCGCCAATATCGGCTCGGAGCCGGCGATCATGCTGACCGGGCCGGTCGACGTGACGCGCAAGCTGCTGGCCAAAGCCGGGATGTCGCTCGACGACATCGATCTGATCGAGGTCAACGAGGCGTTCGCCTCGGTGGTGCTGCGCTATCTGCAGGCCTTCGATCTCGATCCCGCCAAGGTCAACGTCAACGGCGGCGCCATCGCCATGGGCCATCCGCTCGGCGCCACCGGCGCCATGCTGCTGGGCACCGTGATCGACGAGCTCGAGCGCCGCGATCTTTCGACCGCCCTGGTGACGCTGTGCATCGGCGCCGGCATGGGCACCGCGACCATCATCGAGCGGGTGTGACGCGAGCGCCCCGCCGCCAAGGAAGCCAATACAGCACGTGCGAGGCAGGCATGCCCAAGATCGACATCGCAAAGATTCCGTCGCAGCAGATCGCCTCCTATCCCAAGGAATTCGCGGCGGTGATCGCCGGACGCGAAAAGCAGAAGATCGGCGAGGCCGTCGGCCTCACCCAGTTCGGCGTCAATATCACGCGCATCAAGGCGGGCTCGGCGTCGGCGCTGCGCCACTGGCACGAGCAGGAAGACGAGTTCATCTACATGCTCGACGGCGAGCTCATCCTGCAGGAGAACGACGGCGAGACGGTGCTGCGTCCCGGCGACGCCGCCGGCTTCAAGGCCAGCAGCGGCGTCGCCCATTGCCTGGTCAACCGCACCGACCGCGACGCCGTCTACCTGGAAGTCGGCACCCGCGCCGCGAGCGAGCGGGTGCACTATCCCGACGTCGACTTCATGATGGAGCGCGACGGCAGCGGCCGCCGCTACTTCCGCAAGTCCGGCGAGCGCATTGCCGGCTAAACGCGCAGGGGGGCGGCCATGCCCAAGATCGACATCGCCAAGGCGACGGTGCGCACGAAGAGCGCCTATCCCGCGCAATGGCGCGCCGTCACCGCTGGCCGCGAGAAGGCGGCGCTCGGCGACGTCGCGGGGCTCACCCAGTTCGGCGTCAATCTCACGCGGCTCAAGCCCGGCGCCGCCTCGGCGCTGAGGCACTGGCACGAAGAAGAAGACGAGTTCGTCTACGTGGTCGAGGGCGAGATCACGCTGATCGAAGATGGCGGCGAAACCGTGCTGCGGCCCGGCGACGCTGCCGGCTTCAAGGCCGGCGTCGCCAACGGCCATCATCTCGTCAACAAATCGCAGCGCGACGCGCTCTATCTCGAGGTCGGCACGCGCGCGAAGCGCGAGCGCGCGCACTATCCCGACGTCGATCTCGTCGGTGACAGGGACGAGCGCGGTTTTCGCTTTTCACGCCGTTCGGGCGAGCCTTACCCGCAGGAGCCGTAGCCCAATGTCCTACGTCAATTTCAAGCTCGACGTCGACGCCGACGGGATCGCGCTCATCACCTGGGACGCGCCCTCCCGCTCGATGAACGTCATCGACCGAAAGGCCATCGAAGAGCTCGCCGCCATCGTCGAGAAGGTCGCCGGCGACGCCGCGATCAAGGGCGCGGTCATCACCTCCGGCAAGGAGGCGTTCTGCGCCGGCGCCGATCTCTCCATGTTGGAAGCGTTCAGCCGGCAGTTCGCCGACACGGTGAAGGCGAGCGGCGAGGAGGCCGCCGCGGCCTTCCTGTTCGAGGAGAGCCGCAAGGTGTCGCAGCTCTACCGGCGGATCGAGACCTGCGGCAAGCCATGGGTCGCGGCGATCAACGGCACCGCGCTCGGCGGCGGCTTCGAGCTGTGCCTCGCCTGCCATCATCGTATCGCCGCCGACAATCCCAGGACGCGGGTAGGGCTGCCGGAGACCAAGGTCGGCCTGTTTCCCGGCGCCGGCGGCACGGCGCGGGTGACGCGCATGATGCAGCCCGGCGACGCCTTGCAGTTCCTGCTCAAGGGCGATCAGCTGCGGCTCGCCCAGGCCAAGAGCATGAAGCTCATCGACGCGGTCGTGCCGGCCGGCGATCTGGTCCGCAAGGCCAAGGACTGGATCAAGGCCGGTGGCAAGGCCAAGGCGCCGTGGGACGAGGAGGGCTACCGGCTGCCCGGCGGACCGGTCTATTCCAGGGCCGGAATGATGACGTTTCCGGCGGCGAACGCCATCTACCGGCGCGAGACCTACGACAATTATCCGGCCGCGCGCGCGATCATGCAGGTCGTGTACGAGGGGCTGCAATTGCCGTTCGACCTCGCGCTGCGCGTCGAGTCGCGCTGGTTCGCGAAAATTCTCCGTTCGCGGGAAGCCGCCGCCATGATCCGCAGCCTGTTCGTCTCCATGCAGGAGCTGAACAAGGGCGCCCGCCGGCCGGCCAATATTGCGCCGACGAAGCTCAAGAAGATCGGCGTCATCGGCGCGGGCTTCATGGGCGCCGGCATCGCCTATGTCAGCGCCCAGGCCGGGCTCGAGGTCGTGCTCGTCGACCGCGACCGGACGAGCGCCGAGAAGGGCAAGACCCATTCCGACACGCTGGTCACCGACCTCGTCAACAAGGGCCGCGCCACCGCCGCCGAGGGCGATGCGCTGCTGGCGCGCATTGTGCCGACGGCCGATTACGGCGCGCTCAAGGACTGCGACCTCGTCATCGAGGCGGTGTTCGAGGACCGCAAGGTCAAGGCCGAGGCGATCGCCAAGGCGGAAGCCGTGATCGGCCAAGGCACGGTGTTCGGGTCCAACACCTCGACCTTGCCGATCACCTCGCTCGCCGAGGCGTCGAAGCGGCCGGCGAACTTCGTCGGCGTGCATTTCTTCTCGCCGGTCGAGCGCATGATGCTGGTCGAGATCATCCGGGGCAAGAGCACCGGCGAGCCGGCGCTGGCGCTCGCCCTCGACTATGTGCGCGCCATCAGGAAGACGCCGATCGTGGTCAACGACGCGCGCGGCTTTTACACCTCGCGCGTGGTCGGCACCTATCTGCGCGAAGGCCATCTGATGCTCGCCGAAGGGGTGCCGGCGGCGATGATCGAGAATGTCGGGCGCATGGCCGGCATGCCGGTCGGGCCGCTGTCGCTCAACGACGAGGTTGCGGTCGATCTGGCCTGGAAGATTCTCAAGGCCACCGAAGCCGACCTCGGCGCCGACGCGGTCGATCCGCGGCAGAAGGCGCTGCTCGAGGAGATGGTGGAGAAGCGCGGCCGGCTCGGACGCAAGAACGGCAAGGGCTTCTACGACTATCCGCAGAACGGGCCGAAGCGATTGTGGCCCGGGCTCGCCGATCTGCAGCCGCACAAGCTCGATCCTGACCGGATCGACGTCGGGCAGCTCAAAGCCCGCCTGCTCGGTATCCAGGCGCTGGAGACCGCCCGCTGCGTGGAGGAGGGCGTCATCACCGACGTACGCGAGGCCGACGTGGGCTCGATCCTCGGCTTCGGGTTTGCTCCGTTCAGCGGCGGCACGCTGTCCTATATCGACATGATGGGCACGAAGGCGTTCGTCGACCTGTGCCGGCGGCTGGAAAATTCGTGCGGGGAACGCTTTGCGCCCTCGAAGCTGCTGATCGACATGGCGGGGAAGGGCGAGAGCTTCTACGGCCGCTTCGCGCCGGGCCGGCGCGCCGCGGCGTGACCCGCGGGCGGGCTGTCCGACCGGCGAAGTTCAAGCGAGATCGACGTCCGCGATGATCGGCAGATGATCCGATGCGCGGCTGGCGCCGCGATCCACGAAGCTTCGCCGCAACGCGTTCGGCGGCCAGCAGAACACGCGGTCGAGGCGCAGCATCGGATACCACGACGGGAAGGTCGCGTGCCGGGTCCGGGCGGGAAGCTCGCGCCCGAGCGCACCCCGCAGCGAAGCCGGCCAGAACCATTCGTTGAAGTCTCCGAGCATCACCGTGGTAATCGGATGGCGCCTGGCGATCGCGACCAGTCGGCGCGCTTGGTGCCGCCGCTCGCTCAGGCTGAGGCCGAAATGCGCTGCAACGAGCCGGAATGCGCCGGCCGGCGCGGCGATCTCGACCTCGATGGCGCGGCGCGGCTCGCGCTGCGCCACGGTGAGGTCGTGAATCTCGGTGGCTCCCAGCGGCCAGCGGCTCACCACCATCTGGCCGTAGTCGCCATCGGCGGTGACGATGGACTTGGCCTCGACGCCATGTTCGCCGACCGCCTCGCGCAGCACGCTGAAGGCGGATCGGGCGGGAGCGATCGTCCGGCGTGAATCGACCTCCTGCAAGGCGAGCACGTCGGGATGATGGCGCTCGATCGTCTCGACGATGCGCGCAAGATCGAAACGTCCGTCGAGGCCCACCCCGCCGTGGATATTCCATGTCATCACGCGGAAGGTGGCGCCGGCACGGGGGGTCAAGTTTTGCGTCTCCGCCAGCGCAAGATGAAGGCCTGCACCCCGATCGAAGCACCGAGCCAGGCGAGCACCGCCACGATCAACAGCACGACGTTGGTGAAGGTCGGTTCCACCATGATGTTGAATATCTGATGGCCAAGCGCCGACATCAGGAGAATGCCGGGCGCCATCCCGATGATCGTCCCGACGATATAGTCGGCAAAGGCGATCCTGCTGGCGCCGGCGACCAAATTCACCATCGTGAACGGCGCAACGGGAACCAGCCGCACCGCCGCCACTGCGAGAACGCCGCGCCGCACGATGCTCCGCCGCACACGATTGAGCCTTGGCCCCATCACGCTCTCAATCGCCCGCCGGCCGACGGCCGCGCCGATCGCGTAGGTGACGGCTGCGCTCGCAAGCGCGCCGGCGCCGGCATAGAGGAAGCCGAGCCACGGGCCGAAAGCGGCCGCCGTTGCGGCGATCAGCAGCATCACCGGAAAGACCAGCAGGCCTCCGATCACGAAGATCATCGGCACGATCAACGGCGCGGCCCGCATATCGGCGATGTCGGCAAGCCATCGTCGAATGTTCTCCGTATCGGCGAGCGTCCAGAGCGGAGTAAGCCGCCATATCAATGCCAACGCCACGATGACGAGGGCTACTGCGATCACTTTGGCGAAGCGCAGCAGGCGCCGCGCGTGCGGCCGCTCGCCGACGAAGCTCTGCAGGAAGGCGGGCGGAGCGATCGGGCGCTCGGGATCGGCCAGACTTTCCAAAAGCGACACTGGTTCTAGCGAGGGATTGTCGACGTCGACGCGTTGCAAGCTGTGACCGCCCTGCCGAAGCAACTGCGCAGCGGCGACCAACGAACCAGTGCGCGCGACCGACTCCGCCACCTCCTTGGCGGTGGCGCCGCAAAAGTGGCCGATCATCCGGTCGCGGACGCGCAGGACCGCGCGGCGCTGCTCCGCTGTTTCCGCCTCGAAGGCCAGGTCGCATTCCGTGTCCAGACCGAACGAGCGATTGTTCAGATTGGCCGATCCGACCCGCAACAGAACATCGTCGATGACCATCACCTTGGAATGGACCATGACGTCGACGGCCTGTTCGCCATCGCTCACTTGCGGATGCAGCAGCGCGATGCGCTTGCTCAAACCGGCGTCCTTGAACACGCCCATGAACCTGGCAAGCCCGGCTCGCATGGTCTGCTCCTCGAGCCAGGAATGCGCCAGCTTCGGCCCGACGATCACGGTTTCGAGCCGGGGTCTTGCCTGCATGCGCTCGGCCAGCCGGTGGGCGAAGCGGGTGGCGGTGAGATACTGATTCTCGACGAAGATGGCATGTTCGGCGCGCTCGATGGAATCGAAGAACAGCGCCTCACATTCGCGGAGTTCCTTCTGGTCGTCGATCGGCGGATAGGTGCGCGCGATGCCGACGTCGATGTCGGCCAGATCGGGCGGGACGCTGTCCGGCCAGGGGTCGCCCAGCGGTCGAACCGGCGGAGTGCGCTCGCAGGCGCCGCGTCGCCAGCGGTCGCGGACCAACTGGGCGAGCGCCAGCGCGGCCTTGCCGTCAACCACGGCCTGAACGTCGTGGTACGGACCGTAAGGCTTGCCGTCCGGGCCGCGTCGCCGCGCATCGTCGAGGCGATGCCCGGAGCTATCCCAGCGTCGAATGGTCACGTCCTGCCCGCCAGCGAACGCCACGGCATCGTCGATGACCACGATCTTCTGGTGGTGCGACGCGCCGACCGGCAGCTCGTCGTCAAGGCAATAGCGGATGCGCGGTGTACCCCAGCGCAGCGAGAACGCCGGAAACGGCTCGCGCTCCGTGGCGTAGAGCAGCGAATAGTCCCACACCAGCAAATACACGGTGAGACGCGGCCGCCGCCGCACCAGGGCGCCGAGGAAGTCGGCAAAACCCTCCGGAAGGCCGTCGTCGGCTTTGCCGCTTTCGCCGACCAGCCGGGTGCGGCTGTCGAGGTCCCAGCCCACGATAAAGATGGTGGAGCGCGCCTTGATCAGCGCCTCGCGCAAAGCGCCAAAATAGCCGGCGTCGCTGAGGATGGCGGCGCGGCCGGCTCGCTCGACACGCCAGACGTTGCGGTTCGGACTCAAAATCATGTGGTAGCGCTCGCTCATCGACGCCGGTCGCGGCCGGCGCATCATCTAACGCGCGAGGGTCGAAATGGTCCCCTGTAGGGAACGTCTCGGGATTGTTTTGTCGCAGTCGCCGATCGGAGCGGCCGCAGTCTGGCGATGACGGATCAGGAATGCCAAATTTTGAATCGGCATCATCGCGTGCCGCTGCTAGATTTCCGGCGGAAAGCGGTAGGAGGTCTGTCATGAAGCTCTACATGCATCCGGTCTCGATGACGTCTCGACCCGTGCGGCTGTTCATCGCCGAGAACAAGGTCGCCTGCGACGAGGAACTGGTCGACTTGATGACGGGGGCGCACCTGCAAGAACCGTACGCTTCGCTCAATCCGAACTGCCTGGTGCCGATGCTGGTCGACGGCGACCTCAAGCTCACCGAAAGCTCGGCGATCCTGAAATACCTCGCCGACAAGATCGGCTCGCCGGCCTATCCGAAGGACCTCAAGCAGCGCGCCAAGGTCAACGAGATGATGGATTGGATCAACACCAACTTCTATCGCGCCTGGGGCTACAATCTGGCATATCCGCAGCTGTTTCCGCATCTCAAGGCGCGCAGCGACGAGGCGCAGGCCGCAATGCTGGAAGCCGGCCAGGCGAACTCGAAGCGATGGCTCAAGCTGCTCAACGACTATTGGATCGGCCCGAAGAACCAGTATCTGTGCGGCAGTCAGATCACCATCGCGGACTATTTCGGCGCCGGGATCGTCACGCTCGGCGAGCTCATCGGCTGCGATTTGTCGCCCTATCCCAACGTCCAGCGCTGGCTCGCCAATATGAAAAAGCTGCCGAGCTGGAACACGGTCAACGAGCACTTCCACGGTCTGCGCGAGGCGATCAAGGAGCAGGACTTCGTGCGGATTTGAACGCCAAGGGCACGTTCAAGGCGCGACGCTGAAGGCTTGCGGCCTCTCGCCGCGCTGCCAGCGCTCCCACATGGTCAGGTAGGCAGCCTCGATATGGCGGCGGAAGCGGTCGCTGTCGAACAGCCGCGAAGGACCGTCGGTGAGCCGCTGCCGGAAGCCGCCGAGCAGCGATGCATCCGTGGTGAGCCGCAGCGCCAGCGCCTCGTATTGCTCGAGGCTGTCGGTCACGAGCTCGGGCAAGCCGGCGGCGTCGAGCAGGCTCGCTGCCACCCGGCCCGCGAAGGCATTGCCGCGGCAGGTCACGACCGGCAGCCCCGCCCATAGCGCGTCGCTCGCGGTGGTGTGGGCGTTGTAGGGCAACGTGTCGAGGAAGAGGTCCGCCAGCCGATGCCGGGCCAGATGGTCCTGCGGATTGGCATGCGCGGCGAAAATGAGACGCGCCGGATCGATGCCGCGTGCGCCGGCCTCGCGGCGCAGGTTGGTTTCCGCGCCGGGATTGTCCCGGAGCAGCCACAACACGCTGCCTTCGAGCTTGGCAAGCAGCCTCATCCACACCTCGAACACCGGCCGGGTGATCTTGTAGTTGTTGTTGAAGCAGCAGAACACGAAGCCTTGCGGCGGAAGTCCGGCCTCCTGGCGCGTCGGTGTCGGCGCGACGATTGTCCGCTGCGCGTCGTTGACCTGATAGCTGTCGGGCAGCTGCACGATCTGCTCGCTGTAGAAGGGCTGCTGGTCGAACGGCAGCACGATCCTGTCGGCAATGATGTAATCGATGAATTCCGCCGCCATCGTGCCCGGGTAGCCGAGATAGTTCACGTGGATGGGCGCCGGGCGATGGGCAAGGATTTCGGGGCGGCAGTCCTGGGTGTAGCCCTTCAGGTCGACTGCGATGTCGACCTCGAGATCGTTCAACAGCTTGGCGACGTCGCGATCGCTTGCGGCGCGGACGTCGTGGAACTGGTCGAATGCCCGCACCAGCCGGGCGCGAATCTCGCTGTTGTCGTCGGGGCCGAACGAGACTCCGAGCACCTCGAAACGCGCGCGGTCGTGCCGCTCGAGCAGCTCCGCGATCAAAAAGGCGGTGGCATGCTGGTGGAAATCGCCGGACAGGTAGGCAATCCGCACCTTGCCGTGACGATAGGCCTTTCCGGTCCACAGCGGCGGCGGCCGCAACGGCACCTTGTAGCGGGTGTAGGTCCTGGCGCATGCGAGCTGCAGCGCGGGGTCGTCGCAAAAGCCGAGAAACATCCACGGATTGATGATCGACCGCCCGGCCCGTACGCGCGCGTCGAGCTCGCCGGCGAGCGTAGCGGTCGTCGTCCAGTCGCAGATCGCGAGCGCGCAATGGGCCATGCCGTTGAACGCATGCGGATGATGCGGTTGCAGCCTGAGCGTCTGCTGGTAGTTCGCAAGCGCCTCCTCGTAGTGCTTGAGGAGCCGGGCGGCGTTGCCGCGGTTGAACAACGCATCGACGTGGTCGCGCTTGATCGCCAGCGCCTGGTCGTAGCCGGCGATCGCCTCCTCGTGGCGCTTGAGCGCCAGCAGGGCGGTGGCGCGGTTGGTGAGCGCCTCGACATGGTTGGGGGCGAGCGCCAGCGCCCGGTCATAGCTCGCGATCGCGTCCTCGTGACGGTTGAGCAGGCTCAGCGCATTCCCGCGATTGCCGAGCGCTTGCACGTGGTCGGGGTTGAGCGCCAGCGCGCGGTCATAGGCGGCGATCGCATCGCGCGAGCGTTTGAGGCCATCGAGAGTGGCGCCGAGACTGTTGTGGGCGTCGGCGGAGCGCGGATGGACCTTGATCGCTCTGGTCAGGAGCCTCAGCGCCTCGTTCAGCTCGCCCTGGTGGTAGCGAAACAGCCCGAAGAAATGCAGGCCGTCGAAATAATCCGGATTCTTCTTCACGAGCCGGGTGAAAAGCCGCTCGGCTTCGGCGGTGCGTCCCTCGCGCTGGCACTGCACCGCCTCTTCGAGCGCGCGCAACGCTTTGAGGAATCTCGGGTCGGGCGAAGGAAGATGAGCCATGCTGCACGGACAATATTCGACAATCCCACCCTTGGCGCCGCGACCAACCATCGCGCCGCCCGGGAAGACCTCATTGCCCTTGCTCGCAGCCGCCGTGTAAGGTCGCGGCCCTTTACGTCGGAATCCGCATGGCCCGTGATCAAGTCGACATGACGCCGATCGAGACGCGCGATGAGCTGGTCGCGTGGTTCGAGGCGGGCAGCAAGCCGAAGTCGCGGTTCCGCATCGGCACCGAGCACGAGAAATTTGCGTTCACAGTCGAGGGTCACCGCCCGGTCCCCTATGACGGTCGGCGCAGCATTCGCGCGCTGCTCGAAGGCATGCAGCATCTGCTGGGCTGGGAGCCGATCATCGAGGACGGCAACATCATCGGCCTGTTCGACGTCACCGGCGGCGGGGCGATCTCGCTCGAGCCGGGCGGGCAATTCGAGTTATCCGGCGCGCCGGTGGAGACGGTGCATCAGACCTGCTCCGAGCTGATGGCGCATCTGGCGCAGGTCAAGGAGATCGCTCGCCCGCTCGGCATCGGCTTCCTCGGGCTCGGCATGACGCCGACCTGGAGCCGGGCCGAGATCCCGATGATGCCGAAGGGCCGCTACCGCATCATGACCGAGTACATGCCCAAGGTCGGCAAGCTCGGCCTCGACATGATGTACCGCACCTGCACGGTGCAGACGAACCTCGACTTCTCGTCCGAAGCCGACATGGTCAAGAAGCTGCGGGTCTCGCTCGCGCTGCAGCCGGTGGGGACCGCGCTGTTCGCCAACTCGCCGTTCACCGAAGGCAAGCCCAACGGCTTCCTCTCGTTCCGCTCGGAGATCTGGCGCGATACCGATCCCGACCGCACCGGCATGCTGCCCTGGGCGTTCGAGCCCGGCATGGGCTTCGAGCGTTACGTCGACTACGCGCTCGACGTGCCGATGTATTTCGTCAAGCACGGCGACCGCTACGTGGACGTCGCCGGCCAGTCGTTCCGCGATTTGATGGCGGGGAAGCTGCCCGGGATGCCGGGGGCGCGTGCCACCATTTCCGACTGGGCGAACCACGTGTCGACGATCTTCCCCGAGGTCCGGCTCAAGCGCTATCTCGAAATGCGCGGCTCGGACGGCGGACCGTGGCGGCGGCTGCCGGCGCTGCCCGCCTACTGGATCGGCATCCTGTACGACGACGACTCGCTCGCGGCCGCCTGGGACATCGTCAAGGATTGGACCGCCGCGGAGCGCCAGAAGCTGCGCGACAACGTGACGCGCGCGGGCTTCAAGGCCACGATCCGCGGTCGCAGCCTGCTGGAGCTGGCGCAGGAGACGCTGGCGCTGGCGGAAAAGGGGCTGGCGCGGCGGCGCCGGCTCGACAGCAGCGGCCAGGACGAGACCCGCTATCTGCAGCCATTGCAGGAAGGCGTCGCGCGCGGCCTCACACCCGCCGAAGAGCTGCTGGAGAAATTCCACGGTCCCTGGAGTGGCAGTGTCGAGCCGGTCTTTAGAGAATACGCTTATTAGAGGCGCGCATGATCTTTTCCGAAAACCGGGACCCACCCATAGCGCGTCGGAAGACGCGCGTGAACGCGCTTATGATCAAGTCCGGGGCAGGCTTTTTCGGGATCATGCTCTAGGACCCCCGCCGCTCGCGCTCGATGATCTCCCGCGCTTCCGGATTGAGCGGCGTGACCTCGTGCTCCGGCGTGCTGAACGGCTCGTGCACCATGCGCGTTTGTAGGAGATCGAGCCCGGCCGATATGCCCTCGGCCTGCTGCAGGGCAAGGCGCTCGGCATCGCGGGTGCGGACGAACTCCTCGACCGCGGCCGCGCGCTCGGAATCGAGGCCGAGCGCTTCGAGCGTCTTGCGTCCGAAAACCAGCGCGGATTCGTAGGTTTCGCGCATCTCGAAATCGACCCCCTTGGCGATCAGCTGCAGGGTATGGCGGCGGTCGAAAGAGCGCACGTAGAGCTTGCCCCCGGGAAACTCGGCATGAACGAGGTCGACGATCTCGCTCGCCGTCTCCGGGTCGTCGATGCAGATCGCGATCAGCCGCGCGTCGCCGGCGCCGGCCGCGCGCAAGACGTCGAGCCGGGTGCCGTCGCCGTAGTAGACCTTGAACCCGAAACGCGCGGCGCTTTCCATCATCTCGGGGTCGTTGTCGATGGTGGTGACGTCGATGCCCTCGGCCAGCAGGCATTGCGAGACGATCTGCCCGAAGCGGCCGAAGCCGATCACCAGCACCGATCCGCGGGCGTCGCTGAAGTCGTCGGGCTCGCGCTCGGCAGGCCGCGCTAGTCGCCGCAGCGCCGCGTCGGTCGTGGTGGCGACCAGCGGACCGAGCAGCATCGTCGTCGCCGCAATGGCGGTGAGGAGGCTCAGCTGGCGCTGGTCGAGCACGCCCAATGCCCCGCCGAGCGGGATCAGCACGAAGGCGAACTCGCCGGCCGCGGTGAGCACCGATCCGGCGCGCAGCGCATCGCCTCGCCGCACGCAGGTGGCGCGGAACAGGAGCCACACGATTGCCGCCTTGAGGACCGTAAGCGCGACGGCGGCGATGAGGATCAGCCAGAAATCGGCGCGCACCACGCGCATGTCGATGCTCATGCCGATCCCCATGAAGAACAGCGCCAGCAGGAGGCCGCGGAACGGCTCGATGTCGGCTTCGAGCTCGTGGCGGTAGTTCGATTCGGCGAGCAGCATGCCGGCCAGGAACGCGCCGAGCGCCATCGACATGCCGGCCGTTTCCATGGTCAGGGCGGCGCCGAGCACGACCAGGAGCGCGGCCGCCGTCATCACCTCGCGCGAGCCGGTCTGCGCCAGCAGGCGGAAGAACGGATTGAGCAGGTAGCGGCCGGCGACGACGATGAGCGCGATCGCACCGGCGATCCACCCGACTGCGCGCAGCCCGTCGGCGAGGCTCGCAGGCGCGCTCTCGCTTCCTTGGCCGAGGAGCGGCAACGCGGCCAGAAGCGGCACCACGGCGAGATCCTGGAACAGGAGGATGGCGAAGGCGCGCTGGCCATAGTCGTGCTGAAGCTGGCCGCGTTCCTCCAGGATCTGCAGCGCGATCGCGGTCGCCGACATCGCCAGCGCGAGCCCGGCGACGATGGCGCCGCGCCAGCCGAGGAAGCCTGTCGCGTAGCCAAGGCCGCCGATCACGCCTGCGGTCAACATCAATTGGGCGGCGCCGAGGCCGAATATGTGGCGGCGCATCGCGATCAGCCGGCCGAGCTCGAGCTCGAGGCCGATCAGGAACAGCAGCATGACGACGCCCAGCTCGGCGACCGGGATGATGCTTTCCGGAGTTCCGAACAGCGCCAGCCCGTAGGGACCGATGATGATGCCGGCAACCAGATAGGCGACGATGGCGGAGAGCCCGAGCCGGCGCGCGATCGGCACGCTCGCCACCGCCGCGACCAGCAGGACCAGCGCGAGCGCGAGAAAGCCGAATTCGCCGTGTTGCTGATGCATGATGGATCCCGAGGTGTGATATCGCCGGGCCGCCCCCCGGTCGGCAGGCCGCTCGCCTCTCCGCACCGGCTTCTCTAACATGGATCGCGCGTTGGGCGGCGCGCGAAAGGCCGAAGGATGAGGCGAGGTCGGTTCGGGCGAGGCATCGGCTTGCTGATCGTGCTTGCCGCATCCGCGGCGCCCGCCCGGGCGCAAGTCGGCTTCGACCGGCCGGGCGGCGACTATGCGAGTTTTCCAATGCGCTACGGCGACCCGGCGCAGTGCGCCCTGCGCTGCGAGCGCGATGGGCGCTGCCGCGCCTGGGCGTTTTCCTATCCCCTCACCGAGAGCACGACCGCCGTCTGCTGGCTCAAGTCCCGGGTGCCGCCACGGGTCGCAGCGGCGTGCTGCGTGTCGGGCGTGCGCGGAACCGGCGTGATCGAGCCGCCGAGCGGACCGGTCGAGTTCGGGATCGACCGCTTCGGCGGCGACTACCGCAACCTCGACCTGCCGGCCGACGCCAGCGCGAAGGCCTGCCAGGCCGCCTGCGACGCCGAGGAAGGTTGCCGGGCCTGGACCTATGTGCGGCCGGGCTATGTCGGCCCGGCGCCGGTCTGTTACCTCAAGAACCACATCACCCGCCCGGTGCGCAAAGCCTGCTGCATCTCGGGCGTGGTAAGATGATCGCGGGAAGTTGATTGGGGTGCCGGGCAAGCTTGCTCGACGATGGCGTTGCAAGGTTGGGGGCATGAAACCCATTCGGAGGCATCGATGATCAGAGCCGTCTTATTCCTCGCGTCGCTCGTGCTGCTCAGCGGCGCCGCCTTGGCGCATCACGGCTGGGGCAGCTACGACGCCGTGAAGCCGATAACCGTCGTGGGTCCGATCGTGACCTCCAAGTTCGAGAACCCGCATGCCACGATCACGGTGCGGGGCACCGACAAGGTCTGGACCGTGACCCTCGCGCCGACCTCGCGCATGAGCAGTCGCGGAGCGACCGAAAAGGTGATCGCGGTCGGCAACAACGTCTCGGCCTACGGCTACCCGTCGACGGTCGAAAAGGACGAGTTGCGCGCCGAGCGGATCACGGTCGACGGCAAGACCTACGAGATGCGTTGATGACCGACCAGGCGCCGGCGATCTTCATCGCGTTGGAGGAATCGGGCTTCGCCGCGGCGATCCGCCAATCGCTGTGGCTCTATCCGGCGGCGAATGTCGGGCACATCGTCGCGTTGGTGTTTTTCGCCGGTGCGGTGGCGGTGATCGACGTGCGGCTGCTCGGCGGCTTGGCGGCGACCGCGCCGGGCCGCCTGATCGCCCGGGCGCGCTGGTTTGCGATCGTGGCGCTCTTAGGTATGGCGGTCACCGGCTTCATGCTGTTCTCGGCCGAGGCCAGCCACGTCGCGCTCAATCCGGTGTTCCAGCTCAAGGTCGCGTTGATCGGCGCCGGCCTCATCAACGTGGCGCTCTACGAGTTCGGCGCGAAATCCGCGGTCGCCGATCTGCCGCCGGGCGCCGCCATTCCGGCACGCGCGCGCATGGTCGGCGTCGTTTCGCTGCTGATCTGGGTCGCGGTCGCCGCCTGCGGCCGCAGCATCGCGTATTTCTGAACGCGCTCGGAATCAAAACCGACCAACGGCGGCGCTGTCCTGCAATTTTCGCCGATCACCCCGTCCCGCCGACCGTGATGCGTTCCATGCGCAGGGTGGGCTGGCCGACGCCGACCGGGACATTTTGGCCGTTCTTGCCGCAGGTACCGATACCGGTGTCGAGCGCGAGGTCGTTGCCGATCATGCTCACGCGGTTGAGGTCGGTCGGACCGTTGCCGATCAGCATCGCGCCCTTGAGCGGCCGTCCGAGCTTGCCGTCCTCGATCTTGTAGGCCTCGGTCACCTGGAACACGTATTTGCCCGACGTGATGTCGACCTGGCCGCCGCCGAAGTTCACCGCATGGATGCCGTTCTTGACCGAGGCGATGATCTCGCCCGGGTCGCGGTCGCCGGCGAGCATGTAGGTATTGGTCATGCGCGGCATCGGCACATGCGCGTAGGTCTGGCGCCGGCCGTTGCCGGTCGGCTGCATGCCCATGAGGCGGGCGTTCTGCCGGTCCTGCATGTAGCCGACCAGCACGCCGTCCTCGATCAGCACGGTGCGGCTGGTCGGCGTGCCCTCGTCGTCGATCGAGAGCGAGCCGCGCCGCGCCATCATGGTGCCGTCGTCGACCACGGTCACGCCCTTGGAGGCGACCCGTTGTCCCATCAGGCCGGCGAAGGCCGAGGTCTTCTTGCGGTTGAAGTCGCCTTCGAGCCCATGGCCGACCGCCTCGTGCAGCATCACGCCCGGCCAGCCGCAGCCGAGCACCACGTCCATCTCGCCGGCCGGCGCGGGCACCGCCTCGAGATTGATCAGCGCCTGGCGCACGGCATCGTCGGCCGCGCCCTGCCAGGCCTTGGTCTCGAGGAAGCGCGCAAAGCCTTCGCGGCCGCCATAGCCATGACTGCCGGATTCCTGGCGGTCGCCGTCGCCGGCGACGATGGACACGTTGACCCGCACCAGCGGGCGCACGTCGCGATAGCTCTCGCCGTCGGAGCGCAGGATCTCGACCACCTGCCAGCTGGCGCCGAGCGAGACCGAAACCTGCCGCACGCGCGGGTCCTTGGCGCGCGCATAGGCGTCGATGGTCTCCAACAGCCGCACCTTGGTGTCGAAGGCGGGCGCGCCGAGCGGATTGTCGTCGCCGTAGAGGCGGACATTGCTGCGTGCCGGCGGCGCCGCGTAGTGGCCGGAATAGCCTGCCTTGACCGCGCGCACCGCGTCCGCCGCGCGCGCCAGCGCCGGCTCCGAGAGGTCGGAGGAGTGGGCGTAGCCGACCGCTTCGTCCTTGACCGCGCGCAGCCCGAAGCCCTGGTCGGTATTGTAGGTCGCCTGCTTGAGCCGTCCGTTGTCAAACAGCAGCATCTCGGACTGGGCGTATTCGAGGTAAAGCTCGCCGTCGTCGGCGCCTTCGAGGCCGCGGACGAGGTGTCGGCGCGCATCGTCCCGGTCGAAACCGGCACGGTCGAGAAGCGACATGGTCGGTGAGGTCATGATCGGATCCGATTGAAGCGGTTCCACTGCAACATAGTCACTCTCGCCGCAACTTGCGAGGCTGCCACGACCGCAAGCGCGGCAAATGGTCGAAATCGGACAGGCGGCTCCTGCGCCCGGGAGGCCCGCCGTCACCGCTTCGCGCAGTCGCTCGGCGGACGCGCTCCGGCGAAGCGCTGCTCGAGCCACGCCACCGCTTGCTGGGCGCTGGCGCGCGCCGCCGCATTGTGGGTTACTCCAGGCAATTTCACGTAGCGCACCGGCGTGCCGCGCCGGCACAGGCGGTCCGTGTAGCGCTCGGTGACGGCAGGCAGCACCTCGTTGTCGGCGGTGCCCTGCGCGATGAAGACGGCGGCGCCGGCGGGGGCGCCGCCGGGCGTGTTGCGGGCGATGATCGAGCGCCACGGCTCGGTACGGGTCGGATCGGCGATCAAGAACCGGTGCCGCAGCGGAAATTCGTCGACCACGACGTCGATGAGGTCGAAGAAGGTCTCGTCGCAGTTCTCGGCCGTCCGCCGCAACGCCCCGATCTCTCCCGGCGCCACCAGCTTGTCGAGCGGCGCGTTGAACACCTGCGACCACGACCACAGCGCCATGGCGGTGAACACCTTGCCCTTGAAGGTCGACAGGTCGTCTTCGAACAAGGCCGCGAGCAAGGTTGCCGGCGCGGCCGTGGCGATGCCGGCGAGGCTGAGCTCCGCCGCATAGGCCCGCGCCAGCTGGCCGGTGAACAGCGCGGCGTGACCGCCTTGGGAATGACCCCAGACGGCGAATCTTGCTCCGGCCCTGCTGTCGGGGAGTGCCCGCGCCGCGCGCACCGAATCGAGCACCGCGCGCGCCTCGCTGACGCCGACCATGTAGGGATGCGGGCCGGCGGTCCCCAGGCCGGGATAGTCGGTGGCCGTGACCACGTAGCCACGCGCCAGCATCTCGGCCAGCCCGGGAATGAGCGCGAGCACGTTCGGGCGCAGCGAGGGTGCGCAGCGCGGCATGATGCCGGTGGTCCCGTGCGCCCAGGCGACCACGTCGCGTCCTTCGCTCGACCCCGGCCGCTCGGGCACCACCACGACGCCGGAGACCGCGATCGGCTCATTCGCCAGCCCGCGCGATCGGTAGAGGATGCGAGACGCCGCCGCACCGGGCGGAGCGCCTGCCAGCGGCTCGGCGCGGATGAGGGAGCCGGGCTCGCCCGGGAGCTCGGAGGGTTCGACCTGGTAGAACGCCGTTTGGCTCGCAGCCTCGAAGCTTCCGGCGACAAGCAAGGCTGCGATCGCGGCTACGAAGGCGCGCGGGCGCATCCGGCGACTCCTCGCGGCTCGGTGAAACGGGGCGTTGGCCTCAGCCGGGCAGGGGCGCCCTACGGCAGCTTGTCGTAACCCTCGCCGAAGCCCTTCAGGCTCATCGGGAAGCCGATGCCCTCTTCGGGTGTCTGGAAGATGATGAAGGTGGCGGTCTGGCCGGTGCGCAGCTGCTTGACCAGGGTCTCGTCCATCACCACCTCGGCGACGCAGCCGTTCGGCAGGCAGCGCACGAAACCGGCGCGGCCGACGTCGGTCTGGTCGATCTTCAGGCCCAGGCCGGACGGCAGCAGCACCCCCATGGGCGCCACCACGCGCATCAGCCGGCTCTTCTGGTCGGCGGTCTTGAGCACGATCACGGTGAGGCCGACATTGGCCCGGTCCTCCGCGGTCACGCTCTGAATCAGCGCGCATTGCTCGCCCTGCGCCCCGGGCGGCGTGTCGCAGCGCACCTGCCAGTCGCTATGCACCGACTTGACGGCGCCCTGGGCCATGCCGGGGCCGACGGTCCCGGTGATGGCCGCAAACGCCATGGCGGCGACGGCCGCCAGCGATCTCACCCCATGACAGCGCAATTCCGGGCTGAATGACCCCATGATCCCCATGCCTCGCATCGTCTCAACCGCCCCACTGCCCAAACCCGGTCGAATCAAGCCCCTGAGACCATGGTCGGACCGACGCGTCAACGATTAGTAAAGCGGGGCATTGTGGCCGAGAAAGGGTCGAAATTCCGGCTTTTCGCCGGCCCGATTTACTGGCCTTTGGTCGCATGGGAGACATGGAGGGGGTGCATTGCGATGGGGCCGGAATTATGGTTTGAGAGGCAGGGATTCCCCCCTGAGGCCCTGCCGCACGCTTTGCCGAGCCGGCCGCCAGGCCGACGCAGCGGGCGGGGCCCGCGGCCGCGGCCTGCGGAGTGCCGTGCGGCAGGTCCGTCAGAGCCTCACCTCGTCGAAGGAGCGACGCCGACGATGCTCGTGTTCAAGCGGTTGACCGCATTGGCGGTGGCGATCGTTGCAGTCTTGGCCGGTGGCGAGGCGGCGCTGGCCGAGTTCGGGCAGCCGGCGCCTTGGCAGCTCGGCCTGCAGCAGTCGGTCACCCCGGTGATGGATTTCATCATCTGGTTCCACGACTACTTGCTTTGGTGGATTTCGGGAATCACGGCCTTCGTGCTGATCCTGCTGGTCATCGTGATGGTGCGCTTCAACGCCCGTGCAAATCCGATCCCATCGCGCACCACCCACAATACCTTGATCGAGATCTTGTGGACGGTCGTCCCGATCGTGATCCTGATGTTCATCGCCGTACCCTCGTTCAAGCTGCTGTTCCTCCAGATCCGAGACATCCCGCCGATCGACCTCACGGTAAAAGCCACCGGCAAGCAGTGGTACTGGACCTACAGCTATCCGGACCACGGCAAGTTCGAGTTCGATTCGCTCCTGGTCCGCGATCAGACGCAGCTCAAGCCCGATCAGCCGCGGCTCCTTGGCGTCGACAACGAAATGGTCGTGCCGGTCAACAAGGTCGTGCGCGTGCTGACCACCGGCGCCGAGGTGATCCATGCCTTCGCGGTGCCGTCGTTCGGCATCAAGATCGACTCGATCCCCGGCCGCATCAACGAGACCTGGTTCAAGGCGACCCGCGAAGGCATCTATTACGGCCAATGCTCGGAGCTGTGCGGCAAGGACCACGCCTTCATGCCGATCGCGGTGCGCGTGGTGAACGAGCAGGCATTCGCCGCCTGGGTCGAGGAGGCGAAGAGGAAATTCGCCCGCGAGGACACCGGCCCGCCGACCAGCGTGGCGGCGGCCCAACCGACGGCGGCCCGTTGATGGCGCTCGACGGCGCGCGGGCGGCGAGAACACGTTCGAAGGACTGAAGATCATGGCTACCACGGCGAAAGCACACGGCGCAGGCGCGGCCCACGACGAACACGCTCACCCCTACGGCTGGCGGCGCTACCTCTATTCGACCAATCACAAGGACATCGGCACGATGTACCTTGTGTTCGCCCTCATGGGCGGATTGATCGGCGGCACATTGTCGATCGGCATGCGGCTCGAGCTCATGGAGCCGGGCATGCAGATCTTCCATGACTCCCACATGTTCAACGTGTTCACGACCGCGCACGGCCTGATCATGATCTTCTTCATGGTGATGCCGGCGATGATCGGCGGGTTCGGCAACTGGATGGTGCCGTTGATGATCGGCGCGCCCGACATGGCGTTCCCGCGCATGAACAACATCTCGTTCTGGCTGCTGCCGGCCTCGTTCGCGCTGCTGATCATCTCGCTGTTCGTCGAAGGCGAGCCCGGCGCTCCCGGCGTCGGCGCCGGATGGACGATCTATGCGCCGCTGTCGACCTCGGGGCATCCGGGGCCGGCGGTCGACTTCGCCATCCTGTCGCTGCATCTCGCCGGCGCCTCGTCGATTCTCGGCGCCATCAACTTCATCACCACCATCTTCAACATGCGCGCGCCCGGCATGACCCTGCACAAGATGCCGCTGTTCGTGTGGTCGCAATTGGTGACGGTGTTCCTGCTGCTGTTGGCGATGCCGGTGCTGGCGGGCGCCATCACCATGCTGCTCACCGACCGCAATTTCGGGACCACCTTCTTCACCGCCGACGGCGGCGGCGATCCGGTGCTGTTCCAGCACCTGTTCTGGTTCTTCGGCCACCCGGAGGTCTACATCCTGATCGTTCCGGGCTTCGGCATGATCAGCCAGGTCATCGCCACGTTTTCGAAGAAGCCGGTGTTCGGGTATCTCGGCATGGCCTATGCGATGGTCGCGATCGGCGGCATCGGCTTCGTGGTGTGGGCGCACCACATGTACACGGTCGGCATGTCGACCGCGGCCCAGGCCTATTTCGTGGTCGCCACCATGGTGATCGCGGTGCCCACGGGCGTGAAGATCTTCTCCTGGATCGCCACCATGTGGGGCGGCTCGATCGAGTTCAAGACGCCGATGCTGTGGGCGATCGGCTTCATCTTCCTGTTCACGGTTGGCGGCGTCACCGGCGTGGTGCTCGCCAATGCCGGCGTCGACCGCTCGCTGCAGGACACCTATTACGTGGTGGCGCATTTCCACTACGTGCTCTCGCTCGGCGCCGTCTTCACCATCTTCGCCGGCTGGTACTACTGGTTCCCGAAGATGACCGGGTACATGTACTCGGAGACGATCGGCAAGTGGCACTTCTGGCTGACCTTCATCGGCGTCAACGTGGTGTTCTTCCCGCAGCACTTCCTCGGGCTCGCCGGCATGCCGCGCCGTATCGCCGACTATCCCGATGCGTTCGCCGGATGGAACATGGTCTCGTCGCTGGGCTCGTACGTCTCGGCGCTCGGCACGTTGGTGTTCTTCTTCGGCGTGATCTATGCGTTCATGCGCAAGGAGAGGGCGGCCGACAATCCGTGGGGCGCGGGCGCCACCACGCTCGAATGGACGCTGCCGTCGCCGCCGCCGTTCCATCAGTACAACGAGCTGCCGCTCATCAAGTGAGCAACCGGACGATGTCGCTAGTCAGCGAAGGCGCGCAATTCTCCGGTCCGGTACGGGCCCAAGCAGTCTCACCGCGGCTCGAGCCGAGCATCGCCGGGGTCGGCGATTACTTCGCGCTGATGAAGCCGCGGGTGATGTCGCTCGTCGTGTTCACCGCGCTGGTCGGCCTCGTGGTTGCGCCCGTGCACGTTCATCCGGTGATCGGATTTGCCGCGCTCGTCTGCATCGCGACCGGCGCCGGTGCCGCCGGCGCCCTCAACATGTGGTACGAGGCCGACATCGACGCGGTGATGACGCGCACCGCCGGCCGCCCGATTCCGCGCGGCCGCATCGCGCCCGGCGAGGCGCTCGGCTTCGGCATGACGCTCGCCGGCTTCGCGGTGCTCGTGATGGGCGTGCTGGTCAGCTGGGTCGCTGCGGCGCTGCTCGCCTTCACCATCTTCTTCTACGTGGTCGTCTACACGATGTGGCTCAAGCGTTCGACGCCGCAGAATATCGTCATCGGCGGCGCCGCCGGGGCATTGCCTCCGGTCATCGGCTGGGCGGCGGCGACCGGAAGCGTCGGTGTCGAGCCGATCCTGCTTTTCCTCATCGTCTTCGTCTGGACGCCGCCGCATTTCTGGGCGCTGTCGCTCGCCTACGCCGACGACTACGCCCGCGCCCGCGTGCCCATGCTGCCGGTGGTCGCAGGCTCGGCGGAGACCCGCCGACAAATCCTCGTCTATTCGATCCTGCTGGCGCCGGTCGGCGCCGCGCCGTGGCTCCTGGGCTACGCCGGTGCGGTCTACGGCCTGACCGCGCTGGCGGCTGGGGCGCTGATGGTCGCGTTCGCCTGGCGGCTGCGCCGGGAAGGTGACGGCGCCCGGACCATGCAACTGGCGCGGCAATTGTTCGCCTTCTCGATTCTATACCTTTTCGTGCTCTTCGCCGTCCTGCTGGCAGAGAGCGGGCTCATCGGTCGCGCGGCGGCGTGAGTATAAGGCAAGACGTGAGAGCACAAGGCAAGACATGGACGAAAAGTCCGAACCGAAGACCGGCATCGTGCTCACCGAGGAGCAGAAGCGCAGCCGCCGCGCGCGGTCGATCGCGCTCGCGCTCGCTCTGGGCGCGCTGGTGGTGCTGTTCTACATCGTCACGCTGGTGAAGGGCCCGGCGGTATTGAATCGCCCGTTGTGACCGAGCCGAACGCCATGAACCCCGTCCGCACACCGTCAGCCCGCCGCCGCGACGTCCTGGTCGCGGCGGCGTGCGGCGCGTTCGTCGCCGTGATGGTGGGCGCCGCCTATGCGGCGGTGCCGCTCTACAACTGGTTCTGCCGCACCACCGGTTTCGCCGGCACGCCGCTGGTGGCGAGCGCCGCGCCCGGCCACGTGCTCGATCGCAAGATCACGGTGCGCTTCGACGCCAACGTGCTGGGCGGCCTGCCATGGCGGTTCGAGCCCGAGCAGAGCTCGGTCGAGGTTCGGATCGGAGACGTCGTCACGGTCAACTATCTGGTGGTCAACGAGTCGGCGCGCGAGACCGTGGGCATTGCGTCCTACAACGTGTCGCCGCCGACCGTCGGCGCCTATTTCTCCAAGATCAACTGCTTCTGCTTCACCGATCAGCGGCTCAAGGGTGGCGAGAAACGCGAGATGGCGGTGGTGTTCTTCGTCGATCCCGAGCTGGTGAAGGATTCCGAGCAGGATGGCCTCAACGCCATCACGCTGTCCTATACCATGTACCCGGTGCGCAAGCCTGAGCCGCCGCGCGCCGAAAGCGCGCCGACCGCCGGACGAAGCTGACACGGACGGGGGGCGGCTGCTCCCCTGCAAGAGAAACGGAGACGAGCAAGATGGCCGACGCCCACACCAAGCCGCACCACGACTACCACCTCGTGGAGCCGAGCCCTTGGCCGGCGGTCGGTTCGGTCTCCGCCTTCCTGATGGCGCTGGGGGGAATCTCCTGGCTGCACTCCCTGTTCGCGGTTGCTCCCTATATTTTCGGTCTCGGCGCCCTCGGCATGGCTTACACGATGATCGGCTGGTGGCGCGACGTCGCCCGCGAGGCCACCTATGACGGCTACCATTCGCAGGTGGTGCAGATCTCCCACCGCTACGGGATGATCCTGTTCATCGCCTCCGAGGTGATGTTCTTCGTCGCTTGGTTCTGGGCCTATTTCAACACCGCGCTGTTCCCCGCGGACGTCTTCCAGGTCCAGGACGCGGCGATCGGTCAGGTCATGCGCGAGCAGTTCCTGGGCGGTCAATGGCCGCCGAAGGGGATCGAGACCTTCGATCCTTGGCACCTGCCGCTGCTCAACACGCTGATCCTGCTCACCTCGGGCACCACCGTGACCTGGGCGCACCACGCGTTGCTGGAGAACGACCGGCAGGGCCTCAAATGGGGGCTGATCGTCACCATCGCGCTCGGGCTCGCGTTCACCTGCGTGCAGGCCTACGAATACATGCACGCGGGTTTCTCCTTCAAAGGCAACATCTACGGCGCCACCTTCTTCATGGCGACCGGCTTCCACGGCTTCCATGTCATTATCGGATCGACCTTCCTCATCGTCTGCCTGATCCGGGCCTATCTCGGCCATTTCACCCCGACGCAGCATCTCGGCTTCGAGTTCTGCGCCTGGTATTGGCACTTCGTCGACGTGGTGTGGCTGTTCCTGTTCGCCTGCATCTATGTCTGGGGCGCCGGAGCGCACGCCGCCGTCAGTCATTGAGACCGGCGAGCGGCCCTCGCTGGCGTCGCACGCAGCTCGTCGATCGAGGGGAGCGG
>JBEVIH010000297.1:0-10207 GCA_040510815.1 Xanthobacteraceae bacterium
AGGCCCTGATAGAAGCTGCTTGTCTCCAGCGGGCTGATGTCGAAATTGTTGGTCGCAATCGTCGAGCCGCCGAGATTGTCCTTGTTGAAGATGACGTCGCGGGCGGGAGTAGGAAGCACGGAGTATCCGGGAACGGCAGCTCCGAGGGTGATTGGCGGTTTGGTATAGGGCCCGACCAGGAAATTCGGCAACGCGGCGTTCCCGGAAACCGAGGTCGTGCCGCTCACCCTGGAGAACGCGACGAAGTTCAGCGGCGCATTGTGGCTGGCACGGACGATGTTCAGGAGGATCGATTCGTTGCGCGCCTTCGCGGTGCTGCGATTGATGTCGTCGTAGCGTGGATCGATCGCGTTATCGACCGCCGAGCACGCCGTCACGACTGCCGCGACCAACGCCACGCACAGCAACCCGCACGCACGCCCGATCATCTACGCAACCCCCGCCCCGTCGGTAACCCGGTGATTTTTTGTAATTAATTCTGCGGGTTAATGTCGCCCATCACTGGGGTGCCGTCAAGCGCGGCCGCCGGATCGCGTTGCCACAATCGCACCGGGAACCTGCCGCCGATCTCTGTGAATTGTCCGGGCTTTTTCATAACGTGGCAAGAGTGAGGCGAAAATCCGAAACGGGCAATCCAAATTGAATCTGGAAACGTCAAAGAAAAAGGTCGCGGCGCTGACCGCGCCGCGCAACGCCGTGCTGGTCGGCGCCAGCGACCGGCCGGGGAGCTGGGCGGCGCGCGTCTGGCACAATCTGCACCGCTATCAATTTCCCGGCCCGGTCTATCTGATCAACCCGCGGCGAACCGAGATCTGGGAAACGCCCTGCTACCCGGATTTCAAATCGCTGCCGGAGCCGCCCGACCACATGGTGGTGCTGGTGCCGGCCGCCGGCGTGATCGAGACGCTCCGCAGCGGCGCCGCCGCGGGCGCGCGCAGCGCCACGGTGTTCTCGGCCGGCTTCGGCGAAGGCTTCGACGATGAAGCGGCCAAGCTTGGACGCGAGCTTGCCGCCGTGATCGAGGAGACCGGTCTCGCGGTCTCGGGCCCGAACTGCCTGGGCAATGTCTGCGCCAAGAGCCGCCTGGTCACGCTCACCGAGGATCGCCCGCAGGTGGTGCAGCGCGGCCCGGTGGCGCTGGTCGGCCAGAGCGGCGGCATGATGATCTTCACCAACCAGGCGCTGCAGGAGCGCGGCATCTGGCCGGACTACCTGATCACCAGCGGCAACGAGACGGGCCTCACGGTCGCCGACTACATCGCGTTCTTCGCCGACCAGCCGGAGCTCAAGGTCGTCCTCATCTACGTCGAGGCGATCGCCAATCTCGCGAAATTCAAGGCGGCCTGCCGCATGGCCCGCGCGGCGGGAAAATCGATCGTGGCGGTCAAGCTCGGACGGTCGCAAGCGGGACGCGACGCCGCCCTGGCCCATACCGGCTCGCTCGCCGGCAGCGTCGAAGCCTTCGACGCGGTCGCCGGCGACGTCGGCGTCATCTGCGCCGACACGCTCGACGACGCGGTCGAGATCACCGAATTGCTCGTGCATACCGGCGCGCCGCCCGGCCGCCGGCTCGGCGCGGTCACGCTGTCGGGGGCCTATCGCGGCCTGCTGCTCGATGCGGCGGAGCGAAACGGCCTTGAGTTTCGCCCCTTGGCCACAGCCACGACCGAAAGGCTCAAAGCGGTGCTGACCGTCGGCTCGCTGGTCGGCAATCCGATCGACGGCGGCTTCGGCGTGTTGAGCAGCGCCGACAATTTCATGGCGTCGATCGAGGCGCTGCAGGCGGATCCGAACGTCGACATGGTGCTGGTGCAGGAAGGGCTGCCGCGGGCGCCGGGCTCCGATCGCACCGAGCACTACATCCGGCTGGTCGACGACTATGCGGCGACCAAGGCCAGGAAGCCGATCGCGTTCGTGACGCCGACCTCGCACGGCCAGACCGATTACAGCCGCGCCATCCGCGCCAAGGCGCCGCACGTGTCGTTCCTGCAGGAGGCCTACAAGGCGTTGCGCACCATCGCCGGCGCGGCGCGGCGCGAGGAGCGTGAGCGCTTGGCGCAGGCGGCGGCTCCCGAGCCGCCGCTCGCGGAAGGGCAACGCGCGCTGGTCGAGCGCCTCCGCGCCCGCGCCAGGACCGCGCCGGTCGCGCTCAACGAGGCGGAATCGAAGGAAGTGCTGCACGCCTACGGCATCGCCACGCCGCCGGAGGCGCTGGTCGCGTCGGCGGCCGAGGCGCTCGCGGCTGCCGACCGCATCGGCTATCCGGTCGTGCTCAAGGCGGTTGCCGCGACGCTGCTGCACAAGTCGGAGGCGGGCGCGGTCGCGCTCGACCTCGCCACGCCCGAGCAGTTGGCGGCGGCGCACGACCGCATGTCGCGGGATTTGCGGGCGCACGAACTTGCCGGCATGCTGGTCTGCCGGCAGATCCGCGGCGGGCTGGAGCTCGTCCTCGGTCTCCACCGCGACCCCGAAATGGGCCTCATCGTGATGGCCGGCAGCGGCGGCGTGCTGCTCGAGCTGGTCAAGGATGTGGCGTTCTGCGCGCTGCCGGTGAGCCGGGAGAAGGCGCGCGACCTGATCGAGCGCACGCACGCCGCGGAGCTGCTGCGCGGCTATCGCGGCGGTGTGGCGCTCGACGCCGAGGCCGTGGTCGAGGCGCTGGTGGCGCTCGGCCGCCTCGGCACCGACCTCGCCGACGTCATCCAATCGGTCGACATCAATCCGTTCGTCGCCCTGCCGCAGGGAGGAATGGCGCTCGATGCCTTGATCGTGCTACGGGCCGTGAAAAGACCATGACAGAGCCGGACGGGAGGCGCCGTCGGCCGATTCCCGGCACGCCGCCGCCGGCAAGTGATGCGTGATGGAGCCCGAGCTCGACATCGTCATTCCGGTCTACAACGAGGGTCGCTACATCGTGGCGACCCTTTCGCTGCTCGCGCGGTCGCTCAAGACGCCGGCGCGCGTCCTGATCTGTTACGATCATGACGAGGACGACACGCTGCCGGCGGTCCGCCACAACCCGACGGCCTATGCGGGCCTTGCGGTGGATTTCGTGCGCAACAGCGGCCGCGGCGCCCACGGCGCGGTGATGAGCGGGTTTGCGGCCAGCAAGGCGCCGTTCGTCCTGATGTATCCCGCCGACGACGACTACAACGCCCCGCTGCTCGACGGCATGGTGGCGGCGGCACGCGGCGGCTGCGACATCGTCTGCGCCAGCCGCTTCATGCCGGGCGGCGCCATGGTCGGCTGCCCGCTCATCAAGGCGGTGCTGGTACGCGCCGGGAATTTCACGCTGCATCACCTGGCGCGCCTGCCGACCACGGATGCCAGCAACGGGCTGCGGCTGTTCTCACGGCGGGTTGTCGAGCGGATCGCGGTCGAATCCGACCGGGGATTCTGCTACAGCATCGAGCTCTTGGTGAAGACGCACCGGCTCGGCTGGCGGATCAGCGAGATTCCGGCGCAGTGGTTCGAGCGCCGGCACGGCGAAAGCCGCTTTCGGGTGTTCGCGTGGCTGCCGAGCTATCTGCGCTGGTATCTGTACGCCTTCGCCACCACCTTGCTGCGGCGGTCGCCGGACACGGTGGTGCTGAAGGACGCGTGAAAATAGCCGGGATGCATCGCATGGCCGCCAAGTGGCCGAGAATACGCTCGCGACGCACGACCGCGGTCTCCCCGTGGATGAAGGTGATCACGCGCGAGGTCGAGTTTGCGCCAGCCGCGCCGGCCCAGGTCTATCACGCGGTCGGGCAGGCCGATTACATCTCGATCGTCGCGCTCACGCCGGCGGGGCGCATCCCGATCGTGCGGCAGTACCGGCCGGCGATCGAGGGCTTCACATGGGAGCTGCCGGCGGGCCTAGTCGATGACGGCGAGGACCCGGCGCAGGGCTGCCGGCGCGAGCTGCTCGAAGAGACCGGCTTTCCGGCGCGGGTCGTCCACCGCCTGGGCGAGACCTCGCCCTGCACGGGCCGCCTGAGCAACCGGATTCACTCCTTCTTCGTGATGACCGCCCCCCGCACCCAGAAATTCGAAGGGGAGGACGGCATCACGGTCAAATTGGTGAAGCCGGCGGAGCTCGCCCGCATGATCCGCAACGGCGAATTCGTGTCGCAGCTGCACATCGGCGCGCTGCTGCTGGCCGAGCTGCACGGCTTTTTGACCTTGCCGCGGGCGGCCTCGCGGCAGCGGCGCCGCAAGACGAAGGCGAGCCGCAAGCCGAAGTCACGCGGCAGATAGCCGGGCGAGGCCGCGCGCCAGCGCGGTGCTCAGCGGATGGCGCGCCACCCGCGCGGTGAAGTCAGGGAACCGCCGGCGCAGCAGGGGCAGGCCTTCGCGCTCGACCCACGCCGCCACCACCAGCGAGGTCAAGAGCCAGGTGAGGTATTGGTAGCGGCCGGCCGGGGCGTAGAAGATGACGACGCACTGCTGGACCAGCATCGCGGCCGCGGTCAGGCGCAGCCACGGATCGGCGGCTCGCCAGACCGCGACCCGAACCAGCACCGCGATCGCCGCGACGCTCAGCGGCGCGGTCAGCACCGATTCCGACGTCCCGGCGAGCCAGGTGCCGATCTGTTTTGCCGCGCGCGCGGCCTGCCCGCCCGACAAATCGAGCCGCATGAGCTCAGACAGCGCCGCGAGATAGACCGACGGCGGCGTCACCAGCGTGCTGTAATGGGTCGGGGTCGAGGTGAACAGCGCGAACACGCCGCCGTAGACCCAGTTGTGCAGCGCCATGCCGAGCACCGGCAGGAAGCCCAGGCACATGCCGGCGAGGCGGCGGAATTGGTGCTGCCAGAGCGCCGCGACCCCGGCGCCACCGAGCATGACTCCGGCGGCGAGTGCGATGTTCGGGCGAGCGAACACGGCCAACGCGAAGCACAGGCCGGCGCCGCAGGCCGCGGCGAAGCGATCGCGCGGCCCGCTGTCCGGCGGACCGAGCAGCAGCACGAAGCCGCACAGGAACAGCGCATAGGCGGCCGGATCCCCGAAGCCGCGCGCCGCCCATTTAACATAGAGCAGGAGGCTCGATCCGAAGATGACGCCGAGCGGCGTCGCCGTGAAGATCAGCGCCAGCGCCAGCGCCCAGCGCGGCGGCAGGAAGCGCCGGTACATGGCGAGGACCAGAATCGGCAGTCCCAGCATCAGCGAGAGGTAGCCGAGATAGCTCTCGCCGAAAATCACGTGCTCGACCGCCCGCAGGTAGCGCGTGCCGGGCGTGAAATAGAAGACGTCTTCCCCGCCCCGCAGCGCGCCGCGCACGTCGCCGACCACGAGCTGCTGAAGCATCGTGCGGGCAAATCCGTCGAACACCAGGCCGTCGTCGCCGGCGTCGAACGGACGAACGGCGCCGATGAAATTGGCCTCGGTGAAGAAGGCGACCGCGAGCGCGAGCGCGATCAACATGAACGGCACGATCGTCCGGCGCAGGCGCGGACGCACCAGCAGGCCGAGCACGGCCACGCCGGCGATGAGCGCGAGCGCCGGCCCGACGAGCCGCCACAGCCAAATCGTGGTCGTCGGCTCAAGCCGCATCGCCAGCGGCGGGTCTTGCCTGATCGCCACCCCGAAAATCTGCCGGCCGGCGTCTTCGGGCGTCAGCGTCTGGCACGCCGTCGAGCGATGGTGGATCGGATCGAAATGTCCGTCCGCGCCCTCCCACAGCACGTCGCCGCGCCAGCACAGCGCGCTGCCGGCGAACTCGGCCGGGAAGCGGTACATGACGAACCACGGCATTTCGAGCGTCCAGCGGTGCACGAACACCCAGGAGCGGCGGTCGCGCGAGGCGCGGTTGAGATCGCTCGGCGGCGAAATCCAGTTGTAGCGGAGCTCGTTGATGGCCCCGAGCCGCAGCCAGACCGGATCGGCGAAATCGATCCCGGTCACCCGCCGCGAATAGGCCGGATGGTCGTAGAGGCCGTCGGCCGAGAACGCGAACGGCCGATCTGGAAGACCCTGGCCGCGCCAGCAGCCGAAATCCCGGCGATCGCACCGCCGCTCCGGCGGATATTTGGCGTCGAACTCCGCCTGCATGAAGCGGAACGCCTCGGGCGGCAGCCCGGCTTCGAGCGCGCCGCCCGGGCCGTCGACGACGAAGATATTGTGTCCTTCCTCGATGCGCGGCGCGGTCAGAAAAATCTGTGCGAGCACGCAAAGCCCGACCACCGCCA
This sequence comes from Xanthobacteraceae bacterium, assembly GCA_040510815.1. GTDB lineage: Bacteria > Pseudomonadota > Alphaproteobacteria > Rhizobiales > Xanthobacteraceae > VAZQ01. The sequence continues at coordinate 6,171 of JBEVIH010000297.1, forward strand.
CGGCGCCGATCCACGCCTTGACGCTACGCGTGACCACGCCCGTGAAGATGAGCACGGTCGCGACCACAACGAGCGCATAGCGGAACATGTCGTTGAGCGGCAGCCCGAGCGCCGCGATCACCAGCACCAGCGCCGCGAGCTTGAGCCAAAGCTGACCGCTCACCGCGTCCGCGCGGCGCTCGTCCGCGCTCGCACGCCCGGCCGATCCGGCTTCGATGTCAGGAGGCGAGGTCAATGGTGGGCGCTCGATTTTGCCGGACGGTACCGGGTCGGATCATGGTTGTCGAATGAGCGATCTCGACTATTGTCGGCGACGGATCCAGCGGAGAAATCCTCCATGCCCCCCATGCTTCGGCTGTACGAAGACATCCTGTCCAACGACGTCGCGCTGGCGCTGCCGGCGCTGCCGCGCATGATTTTCGTCGTGCATGGCGGGGTGAGCGTCGAAGGCGGCGCGCTCGGCGAGGGCGAGGCGTGGCATGGCGAAGGCGCCGCACGCCTGCGCGCCGGCAAAACCGGCGCGGCCTGCTGGCGCTGGGAACTGGCGGCGGCCGGCGCAGGCGACGGCAAGGCCTCAGGCGACGGGGTGTCCTCGCGCAAGAAGCTTTCGGCGCCGCTCGCGACCTTGCCGCCGGGCGAGCTGCTGCTTCGCGGCGACAGCGTCGCCTTCCCGCCCGGCGGCTGCGCCTATCTGCACACCCATCAGGGACCCGGCATCCGCTGCCTGATCGAAGGCGCCATCCGCATCGACACCCACGGGCGCTCGACCTGCTACGGGCCGGGCGCGGCGTGGTACGAATCCGGGCCGGAGCCGGTGTTCGCGCAGGCGGCACCGGACCGGCCGAGCCGCTTCGTCCGGGTGATGATCCTGCCGCGCGCGCTCATCGGCAAAAGCTCGCTGCAGCTCGTCAACGAGGCGGACAAGAGCAAGCCGCGCTCGCAGCAGTACAAGATTTTCGTCGATGCGCCGATTGCATGGCAAAGCGAATAGCGAATAGCGAGTAGCGACTAGCGAGTAGAGCGAAACCTCGTGTCCCGGCCGAAGCGACGGCGCAGCCGGAGCGAGAGCCGGGACCCAGCGCAAGAAGCGCGAAGCGCAATATTGCGACGCGCTGTGCGCGTCGATTCTCTGCTGGGTCCCGGGTCTCGTTCCGCTCGCTTCGCTCGCTGCACTCGCCCGGGACACGGTGAGCTTCAGTTTTGGCGATAATTCGCCTCCATCACATCGGCTTGAAGGCGCGGTCGAGCTCGACGTCGATCAGCATCGGGCTGTTGCCCTTGAGCCCCTCGGCGAGCAGGTCGGTGGTCTCGGCGAGCGTCTTGGCGCGCTCGGCCGGCACGCCGAGCGAACGCGAGAGCGCGACGAAGTCGATCGGCGGGTCGAGGAGCTCCATGCCAACGTAAGTGTCGGCCTGCTCGGCGTGGCCGCGCATGGCGTGCAGCCGCTGCTTGAGGATGCGATAGGACTTGTTGTTGAGGATCACGAACACCGCGCCGATGCGATAATGCGCGGCGGTCCACAGCGCCTGGCAGGTATACATGGCGCTGCCGTCGCCGATCAGGCCGACCACCGGCCGGTCCGGCAGCGCGAGCTTGACCCCGATCGCCGCCGGCAGGCCCCAGCCGATGCCGCCGCCGCGCAGGCCGAAATAGCTCTGCGGGTCGTCGCTGCGGATGAGCTGGCGGATGCCCGGCGCCGACGACAGCGCCTCCTCCACCACCACCGCGTCCTTCGGCAAGGTCTCGCCGACGGCGTTGAGCAAAGCCAGCGGCTGGATCGGCGTCTGCGCGGCGAGCGCGCGTGCCTTGCCGACCAGATTCTCGCGGTCGGCACGCGACGCGTTGCCGGCCGCTTGCAGCCGCTCACGGGCGGCGCCGCGCGCGCCGCTCGACATGCGCTCGCGCACCGCGGCGGTGAGCTCAGGCAAGGTCGCCTTCGGGTCGCCGAGGATCGCGACCTCGGGCGGATAGTTCTTGCCGATCTCCCAGGGATCGATGTCGAGGTGGATGAGGCGAAGCTCCTTGGGCATCGGATCGACCGGCGACGGCAGCGACAAGGTGAACAGGTCGCCGCCGACCGAGAACAGCACGTCGTATTGCTCGAGCGCCTGCCGGGTGCCGGGCGCGGTGCGCAGCAGCGCGCCGCGGAACAGCGGATGCGAGGTCGGGAACGAGGCGGTGTTGGGCACGAACTCGGCGTAGACCGAGGCACCGATCAGCTCGGCCAGCTCGACCAGCTCGCCAAGCGCGCGGCTCTGCGCCACCGCGTCGCCGGCGATGATCACCGGCCGCTTGGCCTGCGCCAGCACCGCCGCCGCCGCCTCCACCGCCGCGCGGTCGCCGCGCAGCCGCGGCGCAATGCGCGTGGGCGCCATCAGGTCGAGGTCGGCTTCCGACTTGAGGATGTCGCCGGGCAGCGACAGGAACACCGGCCCGGTCGGCGGCGCCAGCGCGGTCTTGGCAGCGCGGTGCACCATGCGCGGCAGGTCGGCGACGCGGCCGACCTCGTCGGCCCATTTGACGAACGGCCGCGCCAGCCGCGGCAGGTCGGCCGAGAGGATCGGCTCGGTGACGATGAACTCGTGGTCCTGCTGGCCGGCGGTGACCAGGATCGGCGAGGCCGCCTTCTGGGCGTCGTAGAGCATGCCCATGGCGTTGCCGAGCCCGGGCGCGACGTGGAAGTTCGCCACCGTGAGCTTGCCTGACGCCTGCGCGTAGCCGTCGGCCATCGCCATGACGGCGGCCTCCTGCAGGCCGAGCACGTAGCGCAGCTCGTTCTCGGTCGCAAATGCGTCCATCAGCGGCAGCTCGGTGGTGCCGGGATTGCCGAACAGAACCTCGACGCCTTCCTGCTTGAGCAACTCCAGGAAGGCGCGCTTTCCGGACATGACGGGCAAAGGCGTCTCCAATCGGTTTTGGCGAGGACAATCTGAGAAGCTCGATTGTGGATGGTCGTCGCGGTGACCACAAGGCCGGTCACGCAGTGCAGCCGTGACCCGGGCGCAGCGGTGCGCTGGAGACCCGGAGCCGGAATAGATGATGTGCCCTCGTGTCCCGGGCGACGCGACGGCACCAATCTCGGGTTTACCCGAGATTGGCACTTTACGATGCGCAAGTCGGATAAATCCGACTTGCGTGCCGGAGCGAGACCCGGGACCCAGGGGAAAAGTGACGCGCCAAGCGCGTCGCTATATTGCGCTTCGCTTAGTCTTGCGCTGGGTCCCGGGTCTCGTTCCGCTCGCTACGCTCGCTGCACTCGCCCGGGACACGAGCCACCCCACGCCGCTCTTCCTCGTGTCCCGGCCGAAGCGACGGCGCCGCCGGAGCGAGAGCCGGGACCCAGGAGAAAACGGACGCGCGAAGCGCGTCTCATTGCGCTTCGCGACTCTTGCGCTGGGTCCCGGGTCTCGTTCCGCTCGCGCAAGCGCGCTCGCTTCACTCGCCCGGGACACGGCAAGCTTTTCCCACCCTACGCCTACGTCGTTGCCGGCGCGGTGAGGTCGATGACCAGGTAGTCCTCCTCGAGCGAGACCGGGAAGGTTTCCGCCACGTAGGGGCCTTTGACCAAGGTCTCGCCTGGCTCGACGGTGACGCGGAATTGCCGCGCTCGGGTGGAGTTGGGATCGCACCAGGACTGGCCGGTGCGCAGGTCGAACTCCCAGCCGTGCCACGGGCAGACGACGAACCGCCGTGAGCCGTCGAAGTGGTACTCGCCGGGGCGCTCGGAGCTGACCTCGCCGACGACGTCGCCGCGGCACATCTCGGCGCCCGCGTGCGGGCAGCGGTTCAGGAGCGCGAAGAACTCGCCGTTGACATGAAAGATGACGATGTCGCGCCCGCCGATGCTGACGACCTTGTTGCCTCCGGGCGGGATGTCGGAGGTTTTTGCGGCGAGGTGACGGGTCATGCGCTTTCAGGCGAACTTGTACACCGCGCGGGCGTTTTCGTTGAACAGCTTCCGCCGCTCGGCGTCGGTCTGCGGTGTCTTGAAGGCAAAGCGCGGATCGTCGAAGTCCCAGTGCGGATAGTCCGACGAG
>JBEVIH010000298.1:0-7855 GCA_040510815.1 Xanthobacteraceae bacterium
CGCAGGCGATCGATTTCGCCGCCTGCACCGAGCTCGGCATTCCGGTGTCGACCGGCAAGAGCAATTCGCCGGTCGCGCCCGCCGAGCTGACGCTGGCCTTGATCGTGGCCTCGCGCCGCAACGTGGCGCTCGAGGCCGAGCGCATGAAGCGCGGCGATTGGCCGTGCACCTTGTCGCATCGGCTGCGCGGCTCGACGATCGGCATCTTCGGGCTCGGCGCCATCGGCGCGCTGGTCGCCGAAGGCGGACGCGGCCTGGGGATGGAGGTTCTGGTCTGGGGCCAGCAAGCCTCGTTCGAGAAGGCCGCCGCCGCCGGCTATTCGGTCGCCGCCGGCAAGCAGGAGCTGTTCGAGCGCTCCGACGTGCTGTCGCTGCATGTGCGGCTCACCCGCGCCACGCGCGGCATCGTCGGCCCGGACGATCTCGCCCGCATGAAGCCGACCGCGCTGATCGTCAACACGTCGCGCGCCGAGCTCATCCAGCCCGGCGCCTTGCTCGCCGCGCTGCGCAACGGCCGGCCCGGCTATGCCGCGGTCGACGTCTACGAGCAGGAGCCGATCGTCGGCGGCGATCATCCGTTGCTGTCGATGCCGAACGTGCTGTGCACGCCGCATCTGGGCTGGGCGGAATGGCCGAACTTCGAATTGTATTTCCGCGAGGCGTTCGAGCAGATCGTGGCCTACGAGCAAGGCCAGCCGCTGCGGCTCGCAAATCCCGACGTGCGCCCGCGCCGTTGAACGCCGACGCGACCCAATTCGCTTTGCACGAAATCGATTGACGGTGTCATGGTGTTGCGCGCGCGCGTGCGCACACGCTCGCCATGATTCCGACACGCATGCGATCATCAATCGAAATCGATCGCGGCGATGATCCTTACCGTCTTACCGCGACGGACTCTCACGCGCACGACGCGTGCTGACACGGGAGAAGACAACACGCCGAATTAGCAAATTGGCAAGCGACTGCTGCAAGTGTGCGCGGCGGTCCGATGATGATCGATGTCAACCTTGGTGGAGGGGAATGATGCGTACGATCATACGAAGCAGGTTTATCGACGCGAGCGCCGCTTTGCTGCTTCTCGCCACGGCCGCGCCGGCGCTGGCCCAGCAGCCGGTGCTGTTGTATCCGGGCAAGCCGGTCGAGATGACGGTGATGTTCGGGGCCGGCAGCGCGGCCGATGTGACCGCGCGCTACCTGGCCGACGGCATGGCGAGGCTCCTGGGCGTGCCGGTGCCGGTGGTGAACCGCACCGGCGGCGGCGGTGCCATCGGCTACAGCCACGTCAAGAAGCAGCGGCCGGACGGCTATTCGATCATCTGGAACTCGAACTCGATCTCCTCGACCTATCACTCCGGCGTGCTGCCGTTCGACTACAAGGCGTTCGACGCAGTGGCGCGGGTGAGCGTGGAGACGCCGGCGATCGCGGTGCGCGCCGACGCGCCCTGGAAGACGCTGAAGGAGCTCGTCGATTACGCGCAGGCCAATCCCGGCAAGGTGCGCGTCGGCAATTCCGGCACCGGCAGCCACACGCACTTCTCTGCCTCGGCGCTGTTCGCCACCGGCGAGGCCAAGATCGTCGACGTGCCGTTCGGCGAAGGCCAGGCGGTGGTCAACCTGCTCGGCAGCCGGATCGAGGCCGTGGTCCAGCTGCCGGCGGCGCTGGTCTCGCACGTCAAGAGCGGCGATCTCAAGGTGCTGGCGGTGCTCGGCTCGAAGCGGGATCCGGTGTTCCCGGACGTGCCGACCGCGAACGAGCTCGGCTATCCGGTCACGCTCGACATGTGGCGCGGCATCGCCGCGCCCAAGGGCGTGCCCAGGCCGATCGTCGCCAAGCTGCAGGACGCGATCAAGCGCACGGTCGATTCGCAGCCGTTCAAGGATGCCGGCAAGGCGATCGGATTCGGGCCGGCCTACCTGCCGGCCGACGAGTTCGGCAAGGTGATCGCCCATGACGACGCCAAGCTGGCGCAGCTGATGACTGATCTCGGCCTGAAGAAGAAATAGCGCCGCGCCCGGCGCGAGCATCGCCGTGCAGCCACGCGGTCAGCTTCCGCGCGCGTTCAGCGATCGTGCCGGCGACATGGTCGTCGCCGGCCTCATAGCGTTCACCGGCGCCTTCTTCGTCTGGCAGGCGGCGCGGCTCGATCTGGGCGGCGTCGGCCTGCCCGGCCCGGGGTTCTTCCCGCTGCTGCTCGGCGCGGTCCTGGTGGTGCTCGCGATCGCCGTCGGCGTCGGCCGCTGGCGGTCATCCGCCGGCGAGGCGGTCGAGCTAGGGCACCGCGACGTGCTGATCGCCGTCGGCGCTCTGCTGGCGGTGCCGCTGTTGTTCGAGCCGTTGGGCGCCATCGTCACGCTCGGCCTGCTTGCAACTGCATTGCTGGTGCTGATCGCGCGCGTGCGGCTGCCGCTGGCGATCGCCGCGGCGGGGCTGGGCATGGCGGCGTGCTGGTACTTCTTCGAGGTGCTGCTGGGCGTCTCGCTGCCGGTCGGGCCGTGGTGAGATGACCGGCTTCGACCATCTCCTGGGCGGGTTCGCGGTCGCGCTGTCCTGGAAGGGGCTGCTTTACTGTTTCCTCGGCTGCCTGTGGGGCACCATCGTCGGCGTGTTGCCGGGGCTCGGCCCGCTCGCCGGCATCACGCTGTTGCTGCCGCTGACCTTCGGGCTCGATCCGACCATCGGCATCATCATGCTGACCGGCATCTTCTACGGCGCCATGTATGGCGGCTCGACCACCTCGATCCTGGTGCGGATCCCGGGCGAAGCGGCGTCCGTGGTCACCTGCGTCGACGGCTACGAGATGGCGCGCAAGGGGCGTGCCGGCCCGGCGCTGATGATCGCCGCGCTCGGCAGCTTCGTGGGCGGCACCGTCTCGATCCTCGGCCTCATGTTCATCGTGCCGCCGCTGGCGAAGCTGATGATCGCGATCGGCCCGTCGGTGCAGGTGCTGCTGATCCTGCTGGCGCTCGGCGTGATCGCGATGGTGTCGGCCGGCTCGCGCATCAGGACCGCGACCATGGTCGTGCTCGGGCTCCTGCTCGGCAGCATCGGCCTCGACAAGCTGACCGGCGTTCCGCGCTTCACCTTCGGCAGCGCCGACCTCACCGGCGGCTTGTCGTTTGCGGCGCTCGCGATCGGCCTGTTCGGCCTGTCCGAGATCCTCCTGAACCTGGAACGGACCGGGACGATCAAGGCGATCGCGCCGAAGCTCAGGGAGCTCATTCCGCGCTGGAAGGATCTGCGCGACTCGGCGCCCGCGGTCGCGCGCGGCTCGGCCATCGGCTTCGTCTTCGGCGTCATTCCGGGCGTGAGCCACGTGGTCTCGACCTTCGTGTCCTATGCGGTCGAGAAGCGCTTCTCCCGGCACCCGGAGGAGTTCGGCAAGGGCGCGATCGCCGGCGTCGCCGGCCCCGAGACCGCCAACAACGCCGTCACCGGCACCGCGATGATCCCGCTTTTGGCGCTCGGCATCCCGTCGATCCCGGCGACCGCCATCTTGCTGTCGGCGCTGACCATCCACGGCGTGCAGCCCGGACCGCTGCTGCTCACCGAGCATCCCGAGGTGTTCTGGGGCCTCGTCGCCAGCATGTATATCGGCAACGTGATCCTGTTGATCCTGAACCTGCCGCTGGTCGGGCTGTTCGTGAACCTGCTGCGCATTCCCTACGCGTGGCTGGTTCCGATCATCCTGGTCATCTCGATCATCGGCGTCTACAGCGTCAACTTCTCGACCGCCGACATCTGGATCATGGCGATCTCCGGCGCGGCCGGCTACCTGCTGCGGAAGTTCGGCTACGAGATGGCGCCGCTCTTGCTCGCGCTCGTGCTCGGCGACCGGCTGGAGGAGAATTTCCGCCTGGCGCTGACCATGTCGGGCGGCAGCTACGCCACCTTCCTCGACGGCGCCTGCATCATCGTGCTGGCGTCCGCGCTCGGTTTGTTGCTGGTGGTGCAGGCCCTGGCCTGGACTTTCGGCTACCGCAAATCCTTCGCCGACCAGGCGGAGGGCGCGTGAAACTTGGCGGCAAGGTAAATTCGCTCGGTGCTCGATTACCCGATACGCGCTTTGGAGCATCACCGTACCGCGCGCATTTTGTTAGAGTTGAGTCTGCGGGCGCATCGATATGTCATTGATGCATTGGAAGTGAGCGCGAGAAATACCGCCGCGACGGAGTACGTGCGTACCGAAAATAAAGTGTCAACGCGTCGATTCAAAAAAATGGAAAACCAGAAACTCTGCTGCTAATAAATTTCTCTCACAAGAAGCCTGATCAGTTTTGCACCACAATTTTGACCGAGGTTGAGAGTCAGGGTTTTCCCGGACCCGCAGTAGAGGAGGTGGTTGATGCGCGTACTTGCATCATGGGGTGTGTGCCTCGCCGTTTCGCTTCTCGCTCAGTTCTCCCTCACAACAGCATTGCTCAGCCCGGCGCAGGCGCAGTCGGTGCCCAAGTCGCTCGAAGAGGGCGGCACCGACAATGCCATGCGGGCCAAGAAGAACGCCTGGACGGTCGGCGTCGCCGGCGGGCAATTGTCGGGCACCTACATGACCTTCGCCAACGAGATGGCGCAGGTCCTCGACGACGGCGACAACCTGCGCGTCGTTCCGATCGTGACTTATGGCGCCGCGTCCAACATGGACGATCTGCTCTATCTGCGGCAGGTCGACGTCGCGGTCACCCAGGCGGACGTGTTCGAATACTTCCGCACCCAGCGCAAGATTTCCAACCTCGAATACCGGGTCAATTACATCGTCCGGCTGCCGGTGTCCGAGGTGCACGTGCTCGCCCGCACCGACGTCAAGAAGCTCGAGGATCTCAAGGGCAAGAAGGTCAGCTTCGGGCCGGCGGGAAGCGCGTCGAGCCTGACCGGCACGATCATCTTTCAGCGGCTGGGCATCCAGGTTGAGCAGGTGCTGTACGACAATCCCACCGCGCTGCAGAAGCTCAAGTCGGGCGAGCTCGCCGCGCTGGTGCGCGTGATCGGGCGGCCGATCGACTTCTTCGCGAAGATCCCGGCGAATTCGGGCCTGCACTTCGTGCCGATCCCGTTCTCGAAGCTTTTCGCCGACTACTACGCGCTCGGCGAGCTGACCAGCAAGGAATATCCGACGCTGGTTGCGGAAGGCCAGTCGGTCGACACCATCGCGGTGCCGGCGGTGCTTGCCGTGTTCAACTGGCCGAAGGGCAACGATCGCTACCGGCGGGTCGAGCGGTTCACCGAGAACCTGTTCACCAAGTGGGACAAGTTCCGCGAGCCGCAGCGCCATCCGAAATGGCGCGACGTCAATCTGGCGGCCACCGTTCCCGGCTGGACCCGCTGGGGCTTCGCGGACGAGATGCTCAAGCGCCTTCGCCAGAAGGAGATGGCGGACGCGCAGGCCGCGGGCGGCGAGTTTGCGAGCTTCCTGAAGAGCAACAAGGAGCCCGCGGTCGGCCAGCTCTCGCAGGAGCAGCGCGAAGCGCTGTTCCGCGAATTCCTGCAATGGCGTGAAAAGCAACGCGCCAGCGCGCAGCGCTGAGCTTTTTTTGCGGTGGATGGCGCTGGCGCCGCGCTGTCCACCTCGATTCCCGCGAGCAGAGCAAAAAGGGAGCCTCGAATAAGAGCCGAGCCAATCGGCAAACATCAATCGGGCGTCAGCAGGGGAGTTTAGTCCATGAGTACCCCACCCGGAAAACCCGTCGATCCCGTCGATCTCGGCGCTTACAAGTCGCGTGAGCGCAGCGAGCCGCATCCCTCCGAGACCGAAAATCAACCGGTTCGCTCGCCGTACGCGCCGAAACCCGCGCACGAGCGTGCAGCCCCGGCGCGGCCTCCGCTCGAGAGCGGCCACGATCCATTGCGGTCGCCCTACGCGCCGAAGCACGCTTCGCCGCTCGCGCCGGAACAACCACGCGAGCCTGCGTCAAGGGAGCATTTTCAGGAAAAGTGGGAACCGGTTTTCCGTCCGAAAATGCGACCAACGAAAGAAGCTGGAGCGCATTCAGTTTCCGGTGAAACGCAATCCGCTCCAGAGCGGCCCGCCAAACCCGCCGCGGAGCGGCATGCCTTTTCTCCCGCTGCGGAGCGGCACGCTTTTTCCACCGCGGATCGGCGTGCGCCCGATATCGATGGGCCTCGTCTGGGCCCGGATGCCGGGCCCGGCGCGGGGCGCGTTTCTGCGCCGCCGCTGTTCGGCGAGCAGGAGCCCCCCGATCATGCGCCGGCAGCGGCATTCGAAGCGCGCCGCGCCGAGTACCCCGCGCACCCGGAAGCGCCGCTGCAACCCGCCGAGAGCGGCGGCAGCCGGCGCCCCGAGCGGCCGGCAGTGCAACGGGGCGACGAGATCATGAGCGAGCTCGACCTCGAGCGGCTCGAGGCCAGCCTGCGCTGGCTGCAGCGCCAGGAAACCGCCACCCGGCTCTCGCGCGGCACGCATCCGTTTCGCGAGGCCACGCTTGCTCCCCACGCGCCGCACGCGCTTCGCGCGGGCGGCGAGCGGTCCGGCGAGCTGCACCGGCCGCCGCTGTCGCTCGAGCCCCAGCGGCTGGCGCCGCCCCCGCTCACGTCGCGCGGCGACAATCTGCGCGGGCCGTTGCGCATCCTGATGGCGAGCTGCGTCGCAGCGCCGTTCTTGTATTACTTCTTCGCCACCGGCTCGGCGCCGCCGGCAGGGCCGGCGCCGGCCCCGAAGCTGGCCTCGGTCGACTCGCGCCTCGTCGTCGCGCCGCCGGCGCGCCCGAGCGGTGCCCGGGAGGCCGCCCCGGCACCCGCGCCAGCAGATGAGCCCAGGACGCCGGGCGAGAGCGAGGCGCCGCCGCCGACGGCCGAGCCGTTGCCGGCCACGCGATTGCCCGAGCGCGAAGCGGTGGCGATGTTGCCGCCGGACCCGGCCGGTGCCCAGGCCGCGCCCGCGAGCCTGCGTGCGCTCGATCCCGAGGAGATCAAGCTGCTGATCAAGCAGGGCGAGCAATTCGTCGCCACCGGTGATCTGGTGACCGCCCGCACCGTGTTGCAGCGCGCCGCGCAGGCCGGCGACGCCACCGCCGCCGTCGCGCTGGGCGCCACCTACGATCCCACCGTGCTGACGCGGCTCGGCGTGGTGGGCATGGGCGGCGCCGATGTGGAGCAGGCCCGCCGCTGGTATCAACAGGCCGAGAACCTGGGCTCGGCGGAGGCGACCAAGCAGCTGCGCGTCCTCGCGGGGCGTTAGACGCCGCGGGCCAGAGGCGCGCGCTGGACCGGAGTACGCAAGCGCGACGCCGCCTGCTGGGCAAGGCGTCGGCAGCGGTGTACCTTCGCGCGTCATGCGAGGGTACAGGATCACGCTCGCCCGTCGCCGATGCCTGCAGTTGGCGGGAGCCGCGCTCGCGGCGCCGTTGCTCTCGCGCCTCGCGCGGGCGCAAGGCTACCCCGCCCGCCCGGTGCGGGTGATCGTCACCACCGGCCCCGGCGGGCAGGGCGACACCACCGCTCGCCTGATCACGCAGAAGCTCACCGAAAGTCTCGGGCAGCAGTTCTACGTCGAGAACATTCCAGGCGCCGGCGGCAACATCGCCCACGGCACCGCGGCGCGCGCGCAGCCCGACGGCCACACCATCCTGGCCGCCGGCGGCAGCTTCGTCGCCAATCCGAGCCTCTTTGCCCGTATCCCCTACGATCCGTACAAGGATTTCGCCCCGATCACGCTGGTCTGCTCGTCCCCGCACGTGCTCGCGGTGCATCCGTCGGTGCCGGCCAACAGCGTCAAGGAGCTGGTGGCGCTGGCGCAGGCCAATCCCGGGGCGTTGAGCTATGCCTCGGCCGGCCGCGGCACGCCCGCGCACCTGGCGGGCGAGCTGGTCAAGCTCGCCTTCGCCGTGGACCTCCCCCACGTGC
>JBEVIH010000299.1:0-6096 GCA_040510815.1 Xanthobacteraceae bacterium
TGGGGGGGCCCCTACTGGTTTTGGGGGGGGGCGGGCGGGGGCGCGCCGGGGCCGGGGGGCGGGGTGTGGGGGGGGGGTTTGGGGGGCTCCCCCGCGCGGGCCGCGCCGGCGCCCGAGCCGGCGCGCTTCGTCGGCGGCTCGCGCATCGAGAGCCGCGATCTCGAACAGGTCCATGTTGCGCTCGCCATGCAGGGACTGCCGCAGCGCGATCCCGCCCTCTACAGCCTGCAGGTGTTCACCAACGCGCTCGGCGGCGGCATGTCCTCGCGTCTGTTCCAGGAGGTGCGCGAGCTGCGCGGACTCTGCTATGCGATCTACGCGTTCCACGCGCCCTATTCCGACACCGGGATGTTCGGCCTCTATGCCGGCACCGACGCGGCCGACCTGCCCGAGCTGATGCGGGTCGTGGTCGGCGAGATCAACGCCGCGGCCGAGACCATCAGCGAGGCCGAGGTGGCGCGCGCCAAGGCCCAGATGAAGGCCGGATTGCTGATGGCGCTCGAAAGCTCGAGCGCGCGCGCCGAGCAGCTGGCGCGTCAGATGTTCGCCTGGGGACGGCCGATTCCGCTCGATGAGCTGGTCGACCGCATCGAGGGGGTGACGGTCGAGAGCGCCCGCGCCGCCGGCCGCGCCTTGATCGCGCGCGGACGGCCCGCCATCGCCGCGCTCGGCCCGGGCCCCGGACTTGAAAGTGCCGCTACGATCGCCGACAGTCTCGCGCGCCAGGCGGCATGAGATCAGATGACGGACGTCGTCTGAGATAACCATGGCCTTCTTCCGGACCGTCAGCCTATCCGACCTGATGCCCACGATCGCGGGCGAGGGGATCGTGCTGCGCGCGCCGCAGATGTCCGACTTCGCCGAATGGGCGGCGCTGCGCGAGGCAAGCCGCGATTTCCTCACCCCGTGGGAGCCCACCTGGCCCACTGACGATCTCACGCGCGCGTCGTTTCGTCGCCGGATCAAGCGCTATTCCGAGGACCAGCGCAGCGATCTTGCCTATGCGTTCTTCATTTTCCGCAAGCAGGACAACGTCCTCCTCGGCGGCTTGACGCTGGCCAATGTGCGGCGCGGCTGCGCCCAGGCCGGCAGCCTCGGCTACTGGATGGGGTCCGCGCATGCGCGGCAGGGTCACATGACCGCGGCCGTCAACGCGGTCATTCCATTCGCGTTTGCGACCTTGCGCCTGCACCGCATCGAGGCGGCCTGCATCCCCGCTAACGTGGCGTCGGTCCGGCTGCTGGAAAAGACCGGCTTCCAGCGCGAGGGCTTCGCCCGCCAATATCTGTGCATCGACGGGGTTTGGCAGGACCACCTGCTGTTCGCGCGGCTCAAGGACGATCCATAGGCGGACGGCGGACGCCGAAGGCGCCATTGCCCGAGCCTCCAGTCCGTCCGCCGTCGGCCGTCGTCCGCGGTTCGGCCTTGGGGTCGCCATGGTTTGGCTGCTATAACGCCAGGGGGAAAGGGGTCCCTGTCGGAAAAGCCGAGTAATTCCAATGGGTCGGGGGAAGGATCAAGGAAGGGCCAGGGTCGGCCGCACGGCGGCAGTGGTCGTTGGCGGCTTGCTGGCGGCGGGTTGTTCGTCGACCTCCGGGGGTGATGATTCCCCTACCTTCACCGGTAAGATATCGAGCTACTTCTCCTCGTCCTCCGCGCCGAGAGATGGCTTGACCCGCACCGCGACCGGCGAGCCGGCTGCGCCCGAAATCGAGTGCCCGGGCGTCGACATTCGCCAGGGCGCCGGCACCCTCAACATCGCCACCAAGACCAGCCAGGCGACGCAGGGCGACCTGCGCTACCAGCTGTCTTTCGCTCAAACCGCCCGCGAATGCCTGGTGCAGCCCGGGATGCTGACGATGAAGATCGGGGTGCAGGGTCGCGTCATCCTTGGGCCGGCTGGCGGGCCGGGCCAGGTCGAGGTTCCGCTGCGTTACGCGGTCGTGCGCGAGGGGCCGGAGCCGAAGACCATCGTGACCCGCTTCAAGCGGGTGCAGGTGACGGTTGGGCCGACCGACGTCAATCTGCCGTTCACGGACATCGAAGACGGGTTGAGCTTCCCGATGCCGTCATATTCGGAGCTTGAGGCCTATGTCGTCTATGTCGGCTTCGACGCGATCGGCGAAAAGCCCGAGAAGAAGCCGCCGCCCAAGAGCGCGAAGAAGCAGGCGCGGTAATCGGGGCCGAGCGCCTTCCGGCGAACACACCTGGCTTGATGCGGGATAGTCCGGCTCGCAGCGCGCAGCGCGGCCTACCAGCCGCGCAACGCGACCACCGTGCCCTTCAGCTGCCGCATGTCGGCGATGATCGTGCGTGCGCCGGCCCGCCGCAGTTCCTCGCCGAGCTTGGCGCCGGCATGGCTGCCGCGGACGAAGCCGATCGCGGGCATGCCGGCGGCGGTGGCGGCGGCGATGCCGGGAGGCGAATCCTCGACCACGATGCATTCGGAGGGCATGACGCCCATACGCCCGGCCACGTACAGGAACAGGTCGGGGGCGGGCTTGCCGTTCGGGACGTCGCTCGCGGAAAACAGGTTGGGCTCGAAGAACCGCGCCAGGCCGGTTGTCTCCAGGCTCGCGCGGATGCGCTCGAGCGTCGAGGAGGAGGCGACGCATTTGGGCTCGCGCAGCCAGGTCAGCGCATGGGCGGCGTGCGGCATGGCGCACAGCTCGGCGCGAATGCGCTCGATCGTCGCGGCCGCGACGGTGGCGCCGAAGTCCTCGGGCAGCCTGCGCTTGGTGATCGCCTCGATCGCGGCGAACATGTCGGTCGGGCGGCGGCCCAGGAAGTAGCGGCTCACCAGCTCGGGCGTCATCGGCACGCCGGCGCGCGCGAATTCCCGCGCCGCTGCGGCAGCCGCGATCTGCTCGCTGTCAACGAGCACGCCGTTGCAATCGAAGATGATCACGAATGCCCCCGCGCCCCTCGGTCCCGGTATGGCGCTACGCCGGTTACGCAATCCGACGAATCATGACGCCAGAATAGGAATCGCCCGGCAGTGGCAAAAGTCGGGCGGGGCCGCGGCCGCCCGACTTTGCACAGTCGTGAACGGCACTGGGGATAAAGCCGGGGATGACGCCTCGGCGCGCGCTCAAAACGCCGGCAAATTTGGTCAGTTAAGCTTGCGCTTCACGTCGTCGATGCCCTTGGCGATGAGGTCGTCGGCGACCTTGCCCTTGACCGTCCGGGTGAGGATCGTCTCGGCGGCGGCGACGGCGGCCTCGGCGGCGGCGGACCGGACGTCGGCCACCGCTTGGGCTTCCGCCTGGGCGATCTTGTTTTCCGCCATCTTGGTGCGGCGCGCGACGAAATCCTCCATTTTCGCCTTGGCTTCGACGGCGAGCCGCTCGGCCTCGGCCTTGGCGCCGGCCACGATCGCCGCCGCCTCCTGCTCGGCCGCCTGCTTCTTCTCCTCATATTGCGCCAGCAGCGCTAGCGCTTCCTCCTTGAGGACGCGCGCCTCGTCGAGCTCCGCCTTGATGCGGTCCCGGCGGTCGTCGATCCCTTTGACGATGAGCTTGTGCACCTGGAAATAGCCGAGCACGGCGATGAACAGGACGAAGGCGACGGCGACCCAGAATTCGGCTTCGAACATGTTTTTCCTCACCGCTTGAGCACGTCGCCGACCGCCGCCGCGACGTCTGGGCTCGCCGGAGCGGTTCCGGTGAGCCGCTCGACGATCGCCGCCGCCGCCTCGGTGGCGATGCCGCGCACGTTCGTCATCGCGGCTTCGCGCGAGCCGGCGATGGTCTTCTCGGCGTCGGCGATGTGGGCGTGGAGCTTGGCGTCCACCTCCTTGCGGCGGGCCTCGGCGGCCGCCGCCTCCTTCTGACGCGTTTCGTTGGCCAGCGTCTGGGCGCGCTCGCGCGCATCGGCGAGCGCCTTCTCGTAGGCCGCAATGGCGGCGTCCGACTCGTCCTTGTGGCGCTGCGCCGCGGCCAGATCGGCCTCGATGCGTTGGCGCCGATCCTCCAGGATCGAGCCGATCCGCGGCAGCGCGATCCGCGACATCAGCAGATAGAGCGCGACGAAAACCAGCACGAGCCAGAGGAGTTGGGACGCGAAGGTGTCCTTCTGGAACGGGGGAAACCGGCCGCCGTGCTCACTCGCCGGCACGTGCTCGAGCGACTCGATCTTTTTCGCGGCCTTCTGCGCCATCGCGTTCTCCCGACGTCACGCGCCGGCGCGATGCCGGCGCGCGACCGTCAAACGTCCTAGAGGGCGAACAGCAACAAGAGCGCGATCAGCAGCGAGAAGATGCCGAGCGCCTCCGTCACCGCGAAGCCGAAGATCAGGTTGCCGAATTGGCCCTGGGCCGCCGAGGGATTGCGCAGCGCGGCGGCGAGATAGTGGCCGAAGATGGTGCCGACGCCGACGCCGGCGCCGCCCATCCCGATGCAGGCGATACCAGCGCCGATATATTTTGCGGCCATCGGGTCCATGAGAAAGCTCCTTTTCGAGGTTCGTTGACGATCGGGCGCTCAATGGCCCGGGTGAATCGCATCGTTGAGATAGATGCAGGTGAGAATGGCGAAGACGTAGGCCTGCAGAAACGCCACCAGCAGCTCGAGCGCGGTGAGAGCGACCGTCAGGCCGAGCGGCAGTATGGCGCCGAGCCAGCCGAGAAAGCCGAGGCTGCCGAGCATGACGACGAAGCCGCCGAACACCTTGAGCGTGATGTGGCCGGCGAGCATGTTGGCGAACAGGCGCACGCTGTGCGAGACCGGGCGCGACACGAAGGACAGCACCTCGATGAAGGTCACCAGTGGCAGGATGTAGATCGGGACCCCGCTCGGCACGAACAGCTTGAAGAAGTGCAGGCCGTGCTTGCGGAAGCCGTAGATGATGACCGTCAGGAAGACCAGCAGCGCCAGCGAGACCGTGATGATGATGTGGCTCGTGACCGTGAACGCATAGGGGATCATGCCGATCAGATTCACCGCCAGGATGAACATGAACAGCGAGAACACCAGCGGGAAGAACTTCATCCCCTCCGGCCCGGCACTGCTGCGCAGGGTCGAGGCCACGAACTCGTAGGACATCTCGGCGAGCGCCTGCATGCGGCCGGGAACCAATGCGCGCGAGCGGGTGGCACCGATCATCAGGAGCGAGATCGCAAGCAGCGCAAGCAGCATGTACAGCGCCGAGTTCGTGAACGCGATCTCGGTTCCGCCGATCCGGAAGACCGGGAAGAAGTTCTTGATCTCGAACTGATGAATCGGATCCATAGCCGGATCGGTCCTTCGTCCGCCGTGCAACGCCAATTCAAGCGCGCGCAGCCACCCTCATCGCTTCGAACCGGGCGGGTCCAATGTGTTGGTCTGGACCACACCCGCCGCCCGCATCACGTTGAGAACCCCCGCGGCAAAGCCGAGCAGCAGAAACACGATCATTCCCCACGGCGAGATTCCAAGCCACTTGTCGAGAACCCAGCCGATGCCGGCGCCGATCAGGACACCGGCGACAAGTTCGGTCGACAACCGGAAACCGCGGGCCATCGCCGAAGCGTCGACGGCCGGGCGGGAGTCTGAACCACTATCGGAGGGACGGCTGGGACGGAAATGGCCGAGCCGTTCGCCGAGACGCTTGGAGCGCGCGGAGAGCGCGGCCTCGTCGGGCGGTGGTTGTCCGCGGTCACCTCTTTCGCGCGCGTCGTCGGCCATGCTTTCGACACCCGCGATAGGTCCGGCAGGATCGCGGCAGTTCCGCCGCCCCCCGAGGCGCGCGGACCATACTGACTGGGTCTAGGTGAGTCAAGAATCGCACCTCGTCGGATAAATCTTTGAAACCAAAATTGAATCGCCCGCTCGGCAGCGTGCTCCGACGGTCGCTCGGCGGCCCGTCGGCGGCGCCTCGACAGTAGTGGGCAACCGCAAAGAGCGACATCGCGACGGTTCTTCGGCGGACGTCGCAATGGTATCGTTGCGCGGTCACGGATCTGCGTCACGCGCGCAACCATTGCGCCGCCGTCTGCCGATCGTCTATGCACGTCGGGGGCAAGGAGAGACGTCATGACACGCACGGTCCTGCTCGCCCTGATCGTCGCCACGCTGGCGCTGGTCATGCCGGCCCGGGCGCAGAGCGCGCCGCCCGAGA
>JBEVIH010000300.1:0-16410 GCA_040510815.1 Xanthobacteraceae bacterium
CTCGACCTCGGCAATCTCGCGGTCGAGACGCCGGAGCAGGTCGCCGCGCACATTCGCCAAGGCCTCAAATACGTGGCGCCCGACAAGCTGGTCCCGGCGCCCGACTGCGGCATGAAATATCTTCCGCGTGACGTCGCCTTCGGCAAGCTCAAGGCGCTGGCCGACGGCGCCGCCATCGTGCGCCGAGAGATCACGAGCTGATATTGCCCGGGATGGCCTCGATCAGGCGCTTGAGCTCCTTGATCACGTTCTCGTCGGGGCGGGGCGCCGCTTCCGCCACGCGCAAGCGCTCGCGGACCTGCTCGACCAGCCCCGCCTTCTGTTCCTTCGATACGAAATGGCCGAAGCGAAAGCCGGAGAGGTAGCGGTTGAGCCGCTCGTTCGGCACTCGGGCCGCCCGGGCGACCAATCGGTCGATCTCCTCGCGGCTCCACTGCGCTGGCTGAGTGCTGGCCCACACGTCGGCGGACTGTCCATCACCGATCGCGCGGACCGACTCCTCGAACGGCAGCCCTTCGAGCGAGAACAGGGTATCGACCGCCTCTCGCCGCGTCGCTTCCCCGCCGCGAACCATCAGCATGAAGAAGATCTGGCGCTGCTGCGGCGCCAGCGCCGCGTCGCCGATGAACAGCGTCTTGGCGCGCGCGCGGACCGCGACCGCAAACGGCTCCGCCGGAGAATTCAGCTGCGTTTTCAGGGTCGCGACCAGCGCGGCGTATTTGGTCGGGAGCAGCGGGCTGAAGGCGAGCTCGATGAGGCGGTCCTGCGCGAAGGCGCGATTGGCGGGCCGCAACGCGGTCAGAGCGTTCAGGGCGGCGCCGAGGCGGCGCAGGTCGTCGTCGAGTGCGAGCATCCGCTCGACCCGCGCGCGCAGCTCCTCCTGATGGGCGTGGCCCTGGCCGGCGGCGATGGCGATCCAAACCCCGGCGGCCTTATTCGCGACCTTTTCCGAGCTCGAACCGAAAAAGCGTTCAGCCTCGTCCAGGCGCTCGGCGAACGGCAGCGGCGTCGGGGCGGCGTAGAAAACCTCACTGGCAATGCCGGTGCCGAGGGCGAGAAACTCCTTGCCGCTGTTGATTTTCGGGCCGAGGTTGATCGCCTCGGGGAGACGGCCGAAGGCGCCGATGACGAACGGGAATGGCGGCGCCAGATGGCCGACCAGCTGGCGCCCGAGCAGGCGCTCGTTGCCGGCAATCCGCTCGCTGATCTCGTAGATGGATCCCGAGACCCGCTCCGGCAGCGCGAGCTCGGGCCGATCGGACGGAACCTGCCGCCAACGCCAGACCAGCGCGTCCCCGATGCTCTTCGCGGTCGTGCGTGTCGCGCAGACGCCGCGATAGCCATTATGCAGGAACTCGAGCACGCTCAGCGCCTGCGCCTCGTCGCGGCAGTCGGCGGCGCGTTTGCGCAGGCCCCAATTGTCCCAAGCGGAGGTCTTCCAGGCCAGCGTGATGTCGGACGTTGCGAGGATGTAGCGGCATGGGGCGTCACAGTTCTCGCCGATGCCTTCGAACGCCAGCACGTCGTGCGCTTGGCTTGGCGGGGCCAGCCCTGAGACCGGAAATTTGTCGAGGGCGGCGCGGTCCTGGCGGTGCAGATCGTCCGCCACGAAATACGATACAGCGGCGATCAAGACCGGCACCAGAACGACCCCGAGCCGGGCCTTGATGACCCCGTATCCGACGATCAAAGCGGGAATGCCGTAGACCGGGAGCACGGCAAGTGTTTGGAAGCTAGCGCCGCCCGCGAAAAGACTGACGAAACCGAGGACGAGCGCGAGCGCCCAGGCGACAGCGGACAGGCCGACGAACACGATCAGCGCGACGACGGCATCGCGGATGACGATGAGAACGTGGCTGCGCTCCCGGAGATGCTGGCTCCAGGTCTTGGTTGTCTTCTCGGGCAAGCGCGCGTCCGTCACGATCGTCTTCCGCAGGCCCGACGGCAGGGTCGGACCTCGCACCAGCTTTAGCGCGCGAAATGCTGACGATTCCATAACACGGCACCGAAAAAGCCCGCGTCACGACCGGGGCAGCACTGCTGCTTGTTCGCGCGCCGGCGGTCCGTTAGCCTGAAATTGAATGAGAACAAGTCGCATATCGGCGACACGGGAGGACGCGAATGGCGGACGACCTCAAGATCAAGGTGAATGGCAGGACCTGGCCGGTGAGCGCGAGCCCGGACACGCCGCTGCTCTACGTGCTGTCGAACGAGCTCGAGCTCAAAGGTCCGCGCTTCGGCTGCGGGCTCGCGCAGTGCGGCTCCTGCTCGGTGCTCGCCAACGGCGTCGAGATCCGCTCCTGCGTGACGCCGGTCGCGGCGGTCGCCGACAAGTCGGTGACCACGCTGGAAGGCCTGCCGGCGTTGTACGCGCAGCAGAAGGGGCTGGCGCAGGCGCCGGCGCTGCATCCGCTGCAGCAGGCGCTGATCGACGAGCAGGCGCCGCAATGCGGCTACTGCTACAACGGCATGATCATCAAGGGCTCCGAGCTGCTATCGCAGAATCCGCGCCCGACCGAGCAGCAGATTCGCGCCCACATGAACGGCCACCTCTGCCGCTGCGGCACCTATCCGCGCGTCATGCAGGCGATCAAGCTCGCGTCCACCCGAATGGCGGGAGCGACGCGATGAGCGCCCCCCTCACCGATCCGACGTTCTCCCGCCGCGACCTGCTCAAGGGCGGCGGCGCCCTCATCGTCGGCTTCAGCTTCGCCGGGGGAAGCGGCGGCGGCGCCGCGGCCGCGCGCGGCGACGTCGCCGGCCCGCCCGACCCCAACACGGTCGACACCTGGATCGCGGTGCATGCCGACAACACCGCGACCGTCTATCTCGGCAAGGGCGAGTTCGGCCAGGGCAACACCACCGGGCTCTTGCAGATCGCCGGCGAAGAGCTCGATCTCGACATGAGCCAGCTCAAGTGGGTGCAGCTCGACACCAACGTGACGCCCAACCAGGGCGCCACCACCTCGAGCTCGTCGATCCACCGCGGCGGGCCGCAGCTGCGCGCCGCCGCCGCCGAGGCCCGGCAGGCGCTGCTGGCGCTCGCCTCGACCCGGCTCGGCGTCCAGGCGGGCAGCCTGGTGGTGTCGAAGGGCGTGGTCTCGATCGACGGCCACCCGACCCAGTCGGTCAGCTACGGCGCGCTCATCGGCGACAAGCCGTTCAACGTCAAGTTCACCGGCACCGCGCCGCAGAAGCCGATCAACCGCTACACGCTGGTCGGCAGCAACGTGCCGCGGGTCGACATTCCGGACAAGGCGGGCGGAACCTACCGGCACATGCAGCACGTGCGGCTGCCGGGCATGCTGCACGGCCGGGTCGTGCGCCCGCCCGGCCAGCGCGCCTACGGCGCCGGCGCCAAGCCGGTCAGCATCGACGAGAGCTCGATCAAGGACATCCCGGCGCGGATCGTGCGCAAGGGCGACTTCCTCGGCGTGGTCGCGGAGCGCGAGTGGGACGCCGTCAAGGCCGCCCGCGCGCTCAAGGTGACCTGGCAGGAGAGCCCGGCGCTGCCGGGCAATGCCGGCGTGTTCGACTACATGCGCGCCGCCAAGACCACCGACACGGTGATCGCCGACTGGGGCGATGCGGCCAAGGCCTTCGCGCAGGCCGCCCATGTGGCGTCGGCGAGCTATCGCTGCCCGTACCAGTCGCATGCGCCGTTCGGCCCCAATTGCGCGCTCGCCGACGTCGGCCCGGGCGGCGCGCTGGTGATGTCCTCGACCCAGGACATCTACAACTCGCGCGCCATGCTGGCCGAGGTGCTCGGGCTCCCGGCCAACAAGGTCCGCGTCCAATATCACGAGGGCTCCGGCACCTTCGGGCGCAGCTGCTACGAGGACGCCGCGCAGGCCGCCGCGGTGATGTCGCAGGCGGTCGGCAAGCCGGTGCGCGTGCAGTTCATGCGCGCCGACGAGCACGGCTGGGACGATTACGGTCCCGCCCATCTCGCCGACGTGCGCGCCGGCATCGACGCCGGCGGCAAGCTCGTGGCCTACGAGTATCACGGCTGGCAGCACGGCTGGCTGATCAACGAGACCACGCACGAATTGGCGCTGCTCACCCCGCCGAAGGAGCGCACCAGCGGCCCGATGTCGATCCCGGTCAACCGGATGAGCACCGGCTCGATGTACACGGTGGCGAACCGGCGCGTAGTCAGCCACGCGGTGCCGATGGTCGGGCTGCTCAAAGGCGCGCCGCTGCGCTCGCCGCTCGATCTCTCGTTCGCGTTCGCCTCCGAGCAGACGATCGACGAGCTGGCGGTCGCCGCCCGGCTCGATCCGCTCGAGTTCCGGCGCAGGAACATCGGCGATGCCCGCTGGCTCGGCGTGCTCAACGCCGCCGCCGCGGCCGCCGCCTGGAAGCCCAAGGTCTCGGGCTCGGCCGTGTCCAATGCCGACGTCGTCTCCGGACGCGGCATCGGGCTCGGCACCCACCACGTATCCTACGGCGCGGCGGTCGCCGACATCGAGGTCGACAAGCGCACCGGAACCATCGTCGCCACGCGCGTCTATGCGGCGCTCGATGCCGGCCAGATCGTCAATCCGGCGCTGGTCGAGGCGCAGATCATGGGCCAGGTGATCCAGGCGGTGAGCCGCACCCTCAAGGAGGAGGTGCTCTTCGACCAGACCGGCGTCACCAGTCTCGACTGGGTGTCCTATCCGGTGCTGCGCTTCGCCGAGCATCCGGACGTGGTGCCGGTGGTGGTGCAGCGCCTCGACGAGCCTTCGACCGGGGCCGGCGAGGAGGTGATGGGCGCGACCACGGCGGCGGTCGCCAACGCCTTCTTCGACGCCACGGGCGTGCGGCTGCGGCAATATCCGATGACGCCCGAACGGGTGAAGGCCGCGCTCGCGGCGAGGACGTGAGGCAGGACGTCGGCGAGGCGCTTTCGCCAATCTCAGGTCGCGGCCGCCTCGGCCGCGCGGGCATGGGCGGCGAGCAGCGCCGGCAGCCGCGCCGGATCGCCGCGCGCCATGCCGCATTCGGTGCCGATGCCGTCGACGCGGACGTGGCGGCGAGCCGCCGCCAACCGTGCGGCGTCGCCCTTGGCGTCGTCGTGGTGGATCAGGCCGAGATAGAGCGCGGTCTCGCGCGGCAGCCGCAGCTTGCCAAGCGGCGCGAAATAGCCGTCGTCGGTGCGCCCCTTGGGCACCGGCATGTGGAAGAACTGGATCGGGCGATTGACGCCGGCGGCGATCGCGTTCGCCATCTCGACCATCAGCCCCATGTCCTTTGGCTGCACCAGGTGCTCGTCGGCCGGGCTGCCGTAGCACAGGTGATAGCCGAGCTCGATGCGGGCCGGCACCGCGTTGCCGATCCGGGTGAGCACCTCGAGGGTCTCGGTGCGGAAGTCGACCGGACCCGGCTCGTAGTAGCCCTCCCAGGCCAGCACCTCCTGGCAGACGTCCCATTGCAGCGCGATGCGGTCGTTGGGCAGCGCCTTGGCGATCTTGGCGACCTCGCCGACGAAATGCTGCGTGAGCGGCGGCAGCAGCCGCGGCCGGTCGGCCGGCAGCATGTTGTTGTAGGTCGGCGCGATCGGCGTCGGGATCGAGATCTGGAACTTGACGCCGGCCGGGATGGCGCCCGCCTGCTGCAGGCGGTCGAACAAGCCCCAGGACTCGATCGCCATGTCGGCGTAGCCGGTGGTGAAGGAATTGGGGTCGGGCACGGCGCCGCCCTTGAGGCGCAGGCGCGGGATCTCGCGGATCACCCTGCCGTCCCACTGGACGAATTTGAACGGCGGAACGTCCGTGGCGTACTCGATCGCCGGATTTGAGGCCAGCACGTCCTGCAGGAAGCGGATCCAGGTCTTGCGGATGCCGGTCTCGCCGTCCGGCAGGCGCACGACGTGCCGTCCGACCGCGCCCGACAGGGTGCGGAACACGGTCTCGGCGTCCGGCAACGGAATGCTGCCGACGAAATGCACGATCGGATGCCCGCTGCGATCCGCGCTCATGGCGCCCTCCCCGCTCGTTCTTTCATGGTTGCAGCCGGCAATGTCGCACGGTTTGTTCCGCTCCGCATCTGCGACGCCGAGCCGGGACGACGTTGGGCCTCCATCCTGTCATACTCAAGCCCAACCCGGCCCAACATCAGATTGGGATAACCGCAACAGGGAGAGTTCCGTGCAGCATTCGATCCGTCTTCTCATCGCCGCCGTTTTTGCCGCCGTCGGTTGGGCTCCTCCCGCTTCGGCGCAGGACTATCCGAGCCGCACCGTCACCATCATCGTGCCGTATCCCGCCGGCGGCCCGACCGATCAGCTGGCGCGGGTGCTGGCGCCGAAATTCTCCGAGAAGCTCGGGCAGAACTTCATCGTCGAGAACGTCAGCGGCGGCGCCACCACCATCGCCACCGGCCGCGTCGCGCGCGCGGCGCCCGACGGCTACACGCTGCTCCTCCACAACCTGCAGATTTCCGCCAACGTCGCGCTGCACGCGACCCTGCCGTTCGACACCGAGAAGGACCTCGCGCCGGTCGCCTTCATCAATCACAACCCGCTGGTGCTGGTCGGGCGCAAGTCGCTCCCGCCGAACACGCTGGGCCAGCTCATCGCCTGGATGAAGACCACGCCGGCCAAGATGGCGCATCCCGGCACCGGCAGCACCGGACACCTGACCACGGCGCTGTTCGCGCAGGAGGCCAAGGTGAAGGTCGATCACATTCCCTACCGCGGCGCGGCGCCGGCGCTGCAGGACATCGCCGGCGACCACGTCGATCTGTTCTTCGCCACGCCGCAGTCGGTGCTGCAGGCGGTCAGCGCCGGACAGATGAAGGCCTACGGCATCACCTCGAAGCGGCCGGCGCCGCAGTTCCCCAACGTCCCGAGCATGGTGCAGGAGCTCGGCCCCAACCTCGACATTTCCTATTGGCACGCGATGCTGGTCCCGGCGGCGACGCCGAAGCCGATCGTCGACAAGCTCAACGGCGTGCTGCAGGGCGTGATGGACGATCCGGCGATCGTCAAGGCCTGGGCCGAGACCGGCGTTTCGCCCTATCCGAAGGACCAGCGCTCGCCGGCGGCCGCGCAGGCGCTGCTGCGCAGCGAGATCACGCGCTGGGGCAAGGTCGTGCGCGACAACGACATCCAGCCGGCCGCGCAATAGCCGCGGAGGGCGGCGCAACGGCGCGCAAACGGCCCTTCACATCGCCACGCACCCTTGCCCAGCATCAGGTCGCTGCTCCGTATCTCAGCTTGAGCAGAGTTGCCGCGCCGGCTTGGTCGATAATCAAGACGAAAAGCTTGTCGAATTCGTTGGCACCGATGGTTCCAACGTTACCGCCTCCGAGGCCTTCGACGATGCCGACCGCGGTGTCGCTGTGACCGACCACCACGGCCACCGCTTGGGGAGGCAGCGATTTCACCGCTTGGACCGTGGCACGCACGTGCTCGTCGACCCCCTGCTGGGCGCCGATCTTCTTGATCGTGAGAGCATTGCCGAGCCGCTGCTGGAGCGGCTCCAGGGTCTTGAGCGTGCGGACCGCATCGCTCCGAAAGGCAACGCTGACGCCGCTCTCGGAAAGCATTCGCGCCAGCAGTTTCGCCCGCTCCTGCCCCGCGGCGGTCAGATCGTCGACGGGATCCGGCGTTCGATCGGCGTGGCGAAGCACGACGACGATCATGAGCTGCTCCAGAATTTTTCAGTCCGCCTGGTCGGACCGTTCACGCGCGGGCAAGCGCATCGGCGACAAACGCGGTGTTCATCCGCAGGATATCCAAGGCCAACTCGAAATTGATTCGCTCCAGATTGTCGCGTTCTGTATGGATCGCATGGTTGGCGCCGTCGGTCCCTTCGATCGTCAGTACCGCCGGCACGCCTTTCTCGATGAACGACACGTGGTCGCTGCGTTCCGGCTGAGTGGAGGTCTGCACCTCGAGCTGCGTATAGGTGCCGGCGGCAGCCTTGAGGCCCTCGATAACCGCTTGCGACAAGGCGGCCCCCTCCAGCAGGACGGCAGGACTGTCGGCGTTGAGACAGGCAATCATGTCCATATGCACGACCGCCCTCACCCGCGCCCGATCGGCCGCCGTCATGGACGCGACGAACTGCTTGCTGCCGAACAGGCCCTGCTCCTCCCCGCCGAACAGGACGAACTGCACGTCGTTTGCGCTTGGCTGATCCTTGATTGCGCGCGCGATTTCGAGCACCCCCGCGCTACCGCTTCCGTCGTCGTCCGCGCCGGGCGCGCGGGAGGCGGCGGTCCCCTCCTCGTTGATCGAATCCAGATGCGCAGTCACCAGCACCAGGTCGCGCGGTGCGGAACCCGATCCGTTCCGCTGCGCCGTCACGTTGTGGCTTGGCGCTCCCCTGACGACGATGCGCGGGCGGGACGTGGCATAACCCAGCGCCGCGAGCGCTTGCTCGACGAAATCGCAAGCAGTCGTGTAATGCGACGATGTCGAAAAGCGGGTCGGGAACTGAACCAAGCGGGTGAGATCCGGCTCGAACGTCTGACGCGAGATGCGCGACAGGATCGCCTGCACCGCCGGGTCCGCCGCCCGCTGAACGTCGGCCGCCGCGCGTCCGTGTGATTCGAATACGACCCGGTTTTGCCCCTCCGGCCCGGCGGGGGCCAGAGCGTCCAGCGCACGCACGGAAAAGCACGGCACATCCGTGTCGTTGAGCTCGCGCGCGCGCGCCGGATCGAGCTCCACCAGAAGATATCTGCCCTTGTCGACGAGGACCGGAACGTCGGGGTGCTCGCGCTGGAAGAGCCGCCCTTTTTGGCTGACGACGTGGAGGCGCTCGCGCTCGATCGGGTCCGGGTGCGCTCGAAGCGCGACGCCGGCGCGATCAGCGGACGCCGTGAGTCGGCTCCAATCATCGCCCGCGCCGCAGTAAACGACCTCGTCGCCGAACTTGATCCATGGCACGCCATCCGGCGCGAAATCCGCTCCTGGTGCGGCGAGCCGATCGCGGCCGGGGACATCTCGCGATATTCGACGGATTGCGAGTCTTACTCGATCCATGTGGCGCTCCGGACTTTGGCTGCCCCCTCGAGCTTCATTGCGTTACGGCACGTCGAAGCTTTCCACGACTCCCGTCAGATCGAAGGAGGTAGGCGGCGGCGCCTTCGCGTCCTTGCCCATGCCCCGCTTGGCGAAGCCCTTCCAGATCAGCGGCACGTCCTCCGGATGCAGCGCGCCGGCGGCGGACAAAATGCCATCCCGTGCCTGCAGGAACGTCGGGGTCGGAGGCGTCAGCTTCAGCCCGCCGATGACATACCGCAGCATTCGCGGCTCCGCTTCGGCATGGCCGTGGGCTTCCACCAAATTGACGAAGACCTCCCACAGCGCCGCACACCAGACCTCGCCGGCATTGTGGAATTCGTTGGGGCCGCCTTGGGTTGGATTTCGCGGCGGGCCGACCGGCAAGACCATGTTCGCGCTGATGTGCTTGAACGTGAGCGGATTCTTGGTCATGTCCGCCGTGTACGGATAGCGGCGGATGGAGAAATAGTAGTTTTCCTGGAAGTTCGACCGGATGTCCGTCCATCCCCCCACCGCGAACACGCCTTTGGCGAAATCATCGGTGGCCTGCGAGGTCATGCAAATCGCGAAGAAATCTCCCCATCCTTCGCCCATCGCGCGGCCTTGCGTCTTCGAGAGTCCAGCCCCGTTTCCGACCAGGCGGTTTGTGATGTAGTGCCCCATCTCATGGAACGTGATCAGCGCCTCGTGATTGCTGGTCCGGCTGGGCAGCGGCCGCGGACCGTTGAAGACGAACATGTGCATGCGGGGGCTCGAGCCATCGGCCGGCGTCGCCATTTCCGCGTTGTCGGTTCCCTCGAAGTAGTTGCCGTGGGCGATGATGGGGTCGCCACCGACGCCGCCGAGCCCGAAGTTGTTCTGTTGGGCGTTGCCCGACGCTTCGTCGAAGCCGGCTTCATACCAGCGATCGTGCAGCCAGTTCACGTGGAAGAACATGCCCACGATGCTGTTTTGCAGGTTCTTCGCGTCGGTCGAAGGCTTGTTGTGGTTGTATTTGACATCGAATGTCCGGGGGCCGGTGATTTCGCCGTCGACGTCGCCCGCGGTGGGGCCTTCGGGCGATTTCAGGTCCGCAAACGCAATGCAATTGTTGCCTCGGGTCGTGGTCGCATTCGGCGGGAGCCATGGCCGGCCGGGCAAGAGGCTCTCAACCTCGATCAGCGTTTCGGGAATGGTGGGTGCCTGAAAGCCGTCGGGCCTGCCGGTCGGGTGCGGGCTCCCCGGGGCCGGCCCGTCGTGAGGACGAAACAGGACGTCGCCGGTGTTGTGAACCAGGTACTTGAACGCGATCGATGACGTCAGGTTCTTGCGGAACAGGATGTCGGGCGTGTCCACATTGTCGATGACGTAGCTGAATGCCGGATATCCTTCGATCCAGAGCTCCATGTAATAGCCGGGAACGAACTGGCCTTCGCCCATCGGAAACAACACGTCCTTGACGCGAACGGGACGCTCGAACCCCGGTGGGGTCGGCTTTGCGCCGCGGGCTTTGCTCTTCGCCTTGGTCTTGCTCTTCTTCGTGCGCGCGGACTTGGCCGCAGCCGCGGCCTTCCATTTGCTGTCGTAGAATCGATATGGGCCGCTGTCGCGGTGCGCCGATGCCTTTGCGGCCTTGAAATCGCTGGGCTTGTACGCAAACCCGGTGAGGTCGAAAGCCGCCCTGGCGATGGCCTCCTCCGCGCCGAGGGTTCCGGCCCCGCTGGCTCTCGCGGCGGCCGCGGTCCGGGCCGCGGCCCGCTCAGGCGCGCCCGCTGCCCCTTGGAACAGCTGACCGCTCACCGACACGACGTTGTTGTCAGCTCCGACGGCCGCCGTCATATCGGATTGGAATACTTCGACGCCGCCGATCCGCTGCACCATCCGAACCGTTGGCAGCCCTTGCTTGCTGACCGACACGACCTCGACGGTTCCGACATCCTGATCGTTCAGCCGCCAGAGGTCGGCGCGATCGCGCACGAACTGCCGAGCAGCATTCTCAGGCGAGTCCGCGGCCCGCGCCAAGAGGCGCGCGGCTGGCCGACGGACACTGACCTGCACCGGGTTTTGCGTTGCCTCGTCGAGCTCGACGTGCAAGTCGGACACCTCGTCGGCCATTCTGGCAACCGCAGCATGCTCCGCCTGCGGTGCGGCCGGCGTCACGCCGCGCGCGGCTCGCGCCGCGCTGTCGTACAAGGCGTGGAAATTGTCGGGAACCTTCTTGGTCTCGGCCATCGCAACCTCCCGGTCGGAGCGGACAATCATGCCGAAAGTGCCGGCTCGACAATCAACGACCCAAGCCTAGCACATACTAATAGTTGACGTACATAATAATAAAACTCCAGATAGCAGGAACATCCTACCCCCACGCGCGCCGCAGCGCACGCCGCCGTCGATGTCCTCGGTGGCGGCAGTGCCGGAGCGGCCGCTCCGCTACACCGACCACCAATAGCGCGTGGCGTGGAAGAACACCGGCGCCGCGAAGATCACCGAGTCGAGCCGGTCGAGCATGCCGCCGTGGCCTTCGATCAGCTGGCCCCAGTCCTTGACGCCGCGGTCGCGCTTGATCGCCGACATCACCAGCCCGCCGAAGAAGCCCATCAGGTTGGCGGTGAACGCGAGGGCGGCCGCCTGCCAGGGCGAGAACGGCGTGATCCACCACAGCGCGGCGCCGATCGCGGTGGCGCTGAGCACGCCGCCGACGAAGCCCTCGACCGTCTTCGAGGGCGAGAGCAGCGGCGCGATCTTGCGGCGCCCTAAAAGCTTGCCCCAGACGTATTGCAGCACGTCGCTCGACTGCACGACCAGCACCAGGAAGGCGATCAGCAGCAATTGCCGGCCCTCGTAGCCGGGGATGTGGAGCGTGAGCAGCGCCGGCACGTGCGAGACGCAGAACACGCAGATCATCAGCGCCCATTGCACCTCGGCGACCCGCGGCATGAAGGCCTTGGTGTCGCCGCGCGCCGCCGCGATGATCGGCAGCAGCAGGAAGGCGTAGACCGGGATGAAGATCGAGTAGAGCCCGTACCATTCGATCCAGATGAAATAGTACTGCGCCGGCAGGATGACGAAGAAGGCGATCACCAGCGCCAGATGGTCGCCGCGGCGGGTCGACAGCAGGGTCACGAATTCGCGCAACGCGGTGAACGACGCGAAGCCGAACAGCGCGATCACGCCGGCCTTGCCGAACGCGAAGGCGACGCCGATCGCGATCACCATCACCCACCACGACTTGATGCGGCTGTTGAGGTTCTCGATGACCGCGTTGGGTCCGGCGGCGGCGTAGCGGCGCTGCAGCACGAAGCCGATCGCCGAGGCGACGACCAGGATCGCGGCGATGCCGCCGAACAGCGCGAGCGTCTGCTCGGTCGCGGTCATCGGCTGCCCTCGCGATCGGGCGCGAGGTCGAGCAGCGCGGTGCGCGCGCGGTCGAGGAACGCGTCCTTGTCCTCGCCGTCGCGCACGTTGAGCGGCGCACCGAAGGTGACGGTGCAAAGCAGCGGGATCGGCACGAACTCGCCCTTGGGCATGACGCGGTTGAGATTCTCGATCCACACCGGGACGAGCTCGACCTGCGGCCGTGCATTGGCGAGGTGAAAGAGGCCGGACTTGAACGGCAGCAGCGGCTCCTCGCTCATGTTGCGGGTGCCTTCCGGGAACAGGATCAGCGAGGAGCCGGCGTCGAGCGCGTTTGCCATCAAGGCAATCGGGTCCTGCTGCCGGGTCTCCGGATTGCGGTCGATCAGCACCGCGCGGAATACGCGGTCGCCAAAGAACCGGCGCAGCGGGCGCACGGTCCAATAGTCGGCGCCGGCCACCGGCCGCGTCACCCGCCGCAGGGCGGGCGGCAGCACCGTCCAGATCAGCACGAAGTCGCCGTGGCTGTTGTGATTGGCGAAATAGACGCGCGGGCGCGCCTCGGGCGCGCAGTCGCGCCAATTGCCGCGCACCCCGGTGACCAGCCGGGCGAAGCCGATCACCGCCATGGCCGCCAGGGATTCGATCGCGCGCGCCATTGCGGGCGTCCTCAGGTCAGTGCCGCGGTGACCGCGCCGAGCAGGAACAGCGCAACCTGCAGCGCGACCGAGCCTGCCTGTTGGTAGAACAGCCTGCAAGCGCCGGCGACGCGCGCTTCGAGCGGCCGGCCGGCCTTGCTCGCCGGGACGAGCCCGATCGCCATCAGCGCGGCGTCGAGGTTCGCCAGATCGCGCGTGCCGGTCTCGGCCGCATCCGCCAAGTGGCGAAACAACGCGGCGTCGAAGCCGACGCGAATCGCCAGATAGACCTCGACGACGCCGGCGAGCACGGACAGCGCCAGCAGCGCCACCGGCACCGGCTGATGCACGCCCCAGACCGCGATGCCGATCAGTGCGATCAACGCGGCCGCGGTCAACAGGCGCGACAGCCGATCGATGCCGCGACCCTGATCGAGCAGGGACACGGCGCTCACGAGCAGCTGACCCGCTGGGGCTGCGACCATCATGGCGCCGCGGCACACCCGATCGCCGCCACGGTGGCGTCGCCGAGCACCACCTGCGGGCGCGCCCGCCGGATACGCGCGACCGCGGTCGCGACGTTGCCGGCATGTCCATAGGCGACGAGCCAGGTCGCCAGTGCGGAGGCGCTGCGCGAGTAACCGAGCGCGCAGCAGACCAGCACCGGTCCGCGCGCACGGCCCTCCTCGATCGCCTGCGCGGCCGCGCGCAACAGCTGCGGCTGCGGCACCACCAGGTCGAGGGTCGGGAACGCGCGCCACGCGACCTGCTGCTCCGGGCGCGGCAGCTCCGCGCTCAGGTCGATGACGGTGGCGAAATCAGCCGCCACGCCGCGGGACGGCAGGCGGCCGAGCGCGACGCCGTCCGCCACGATGACCGGCGCCGGCTCCCGGCGGGTCCAGGCGCGCGAATTGATCCATGCGCCCAAGAGATAGGGCGCCAGCAGGACGCGCGCCGCCAGGCTCATGTCTCCGTCCGGCCCCTTCTGGAATCCGGCGGCGCCGAACGCCGCGTAATTCGCCGCCACCAAAAGCAGCGAGACCGCGGGCCAGAGCAGCCACCAGCCGGCGCCGCCGATCCACAGCGCCAGGGCGGCGGTGGCGAGCGCGCCGGCCAGGTAGCGGGCGGCGAGCACCAAGCGGCGGCGATCACCAGTGAAATGGAAGGCCGCGACCGGGCTCTCTCCGCGGTCCGGCCACAGCCAGAGGCAGACGAAGCCGAGCAGCGCCCCGGTCGGGATGTCGATGAAATGGTGCTGGTAGGTGGTCAGCACGGAGATGCCGACCAGCAGGAACCAGGGATGCAGCAGCCAGAGCGCCCAGCGCGGCACGTGGCGGGCGTAGAGCACCCACAGGATCACCAGCAGCGCGATGTGCAGCGACGGCGCCTGGTTGAACGGCTTGTCGAAGCCGGTGAGCACCGCGAACAGAAAGCCCGCGAAACCATGGGTCTCAGGCTGGGTGAAGGTGAAATGCAACGGAAACAGAACAAAGCAGAGCACCGCCACGATCTGCGCGGTGAGCAGCCGGCGGCCGTGGGTGTCGAGCTCCGTCTTGTTGGCGCACGCGAACAGCGACAGGCCGTAGAAGGCGTTGATCGACCAGTACGGAAAGATCGTCCAGTCGAGGAAGGGAATCTGCCGCTCCCAGCCGAACACGATCGACGGCACGCCGGTTCGCAGCGAAGCGAGCCAGTTGGCGCCGCCGTAGGTCACGTAGAAGAACGGCGCCAGGAACAGCAGCCACAGCGCGGCGCGCCGCCACGGCCGCGCCTCGCTTGGCGCCACGGCCGTTTGGATCGCGGCGTCAGCCACGCTCACGCTGCCACCCGCTCGGCGAGCGACACGGTGAAGATGCCGAACTCGTCGATGCGCTGCTCGAGCTTGCGGAAGCCGGCCGCCTCCACCAGTTGGTCCATCTCGGCCTGGGTGCGCCGGCGCATGATCCAGGCCTGCCCCTGGCGATGGCTGGTGAGCGCCCGCGCGATCAGCTCAAGCTGCGGATGCCAGGGCTGGCCGGTATAGACCAAGTAGCCGCCGGCCGGGATCGCCGCCGCCAGGCCGGCGAGCGAGCCGCGCACCATCGCGTTGTCGGGGAACAGCTCATAGAGCCCCGAGACCACGCCGAGCGTGGGCTTGGGCTCCACCGCCGCCAGGCCGTCGCGATCGAAGGCGTCGCCCTTGACGAAGCGCGCGGTGCCGCCGAGCCCTTTTTCGGCGATCAGCTTGGCGCCCGCCTCGACGTTGATGTCGCTGTAGTCGCGCAGCAGGATCGAGTCGGGCTTGACCTCGGCGCCGTCGAGCGCCTCCAGCACGTAGCGGCCGTGGCCGGCGGCGATGTCCATCACCCGCACCGGCATCCCTTTCTCCCGCAGCCGCTTCATCGCGGCGCGCAACAGCTCCTCGACATTGAGCTTGCGCTGGCGGATGCCGCGCCAGCCGATCGAGTTGAGGTAGTTGCGGTCGATGAAGCGGCCGACCGGCCCCAATCCGCGCGGCTCGTTGCGGTAGACGTAGTCCAGGGTCGAGCCGGAATCGAAGCCGGTGCGGTGGCCGAGCGCGACGCCGTCCGACACGAGACCGCCGAGCTTCATGTTGAGCCGCATCAGCGTCCAATAGAGTCCGCGCCCCGACAGCGGCGGCAGCGGGGACGCGAGCCGATCCGCCTCGTCGCGGGTGTAGCCCATGCGGTCGGCGTCGAGCAGCGACGGCCGGCCCGCCGGTTCGGCGAAGCGATCGAGGATGAACTTGCGGGCGCGGGCGACCGGCACCGAGCGGCCGAGCTCGCCGAAGGTGTCGTGATAGAAGCCCGGCAGGATGTGACGTTCCTTGATCGGCGTTCCCAGCCGCTCGTAGAACCGGTGTTGCGGGCCGTGGTGCACGACCCAGTCGGCGCCCGAGATCAAGAGCTGGGTCGGCACCGTGATGGCGCTCGCATCCGCCACTATTCGGTCCGACGCCTCATAGAGGCCGAGCAGGATGTTGACCGCAATCGGGCGCGTGATCAGCGGATCGGAGCGGTAGGAGGCGATGCGCTCGGGATCGTGGGTGAGGAATTGCGCCTTGACGTAGGAATTGACGAAGAAATGCCCGCGCCATTTGTGCTTGAGCTTGAGGCCGGTGCGCGCGAACGGCACGTAGAGCTTGACCTTGAAGGCCGGCGAGGCGAGCACCATGGCGCGGATCCTGGGCGCGTAGTCGTGCGCCCAGATCGCCACCAGCACGGCGCCGACGCTCTGCGCCACCACCGCCATCTGCTCGACCGGGATGCCGTAGCTCGACGCGACGTGCTGCACGAAGCTCTCGACGTCGCGCACCGAGGTGCCGATGCTCGGGCTGAAGCCTCGTTCCCCGGGTGATCGGCCGTGGCCGCGCGCATCCCAGGCGAAGACGTCGAAGTCCGGCATGTCGAGCTCGTCGGCGAGGTGCGCCATGCGGCCGGA
>JBEVIH010000301.1:0-7411 GCA_040510815.1 Xanthobacteraceae bacterium
ACCGGCCGCATGACCGGCGTGCCCGGGCTGTGCATCGCCACGCTCGGTCCGGGCGCCACCAATCTCGCCACCGGCGTCGGCAATGCCTGGCTCGACCGCTCGCCGATGATCGCGATCACCTGCAACCTCAACACCGACCAGCTCGGCCGGCGCATCCAGATGTGGATCGACCACCACGCGCTGTTTGCGCCCATCACCAAGGCGACGCTGCGCCTGGCGCCGGGACGGATCGGCGAGATGGTGACGGAAGCGATCCGCACGGCGCTGAGCGAGCCGAAGGGGCCGGTGCATCTCGACCTGCCCGAGGACGTGGCGCTCGCTCCCACCAACGAGCCGCTGCCGGCGGCGCTGCCGCCGGCGAGAATCGCGCCGGCGCCCGAGGCCGCCATCAAGCGCGCCGGCGAGCTGATCATGGCCGCCAAGCGGCCGATCGCCGTGATCGGCTCCTCGGCGATGCGCATCGGCGATCCCACCCTGCTGCGCAAGGTGATCGAGCGCCACACCCTGCCGTTCGCCACCACCACCATGGCCAAGGGCCTGATCGACGAGGACCACCCGCGCGCGCTCGGCTGCATCGAGCGCTCCTGCCGGCAGCTGCAACGCCGTTTCCTGCGCTCGGCCGACCTGATCGTCGGGCTCGGCTACGACACCGTCGAGGTCGAATACGAAGCCTGGATCGATGACGTTCCGCTCCTGCAGATCGACATCGAGCCGGTCGATGTGGCGGCCTCGGTCAATCTCGTCCACCAGGCGACCGGCGATCTCGACGCCTCGCTGGCGCGGCTTGCGGCGCTGCCCGCCGCCACCAATGCCTGGAGCGCGCAGGCGTTCGCCGATCATCGCCGCGCGTTCCAGAGCGCGCTGCGCCCCGCCGCCAACTCTTTCACCGCCCACGCGGCGATCGACGCGGTGCGCCGCGCGCTGCCGCGCGACGGGCTGCTCGCCTTCGACGTCGGCGCGCACACGCATCAGATCGCCAGCCAATGGACGGCGCACGCGCCCAAGAGCTTCCTGATCACCAACGGCTGGTCGTCGATGGGCTTCGGCCTGCCGGCGGCGATCGCCGCCAAGCTGGCGCGGCCCGATCTGCCGGTGGTCTGCCTGATCGGCGACGGCTGCTTCCAGATGACTTGCGGCGAGGTGGCGACCGCCAAGCGGCTCGGCCTCGCGCTGCCGATCGTCGTGCTCGACGACAAATGGCTCGCGCTGATCAAGGTGAAGCAGATCCGACGGCAGTTCCCGCTCTACGGCACAGCCTTGCAGGAGGAAGACTATCGCGAGCCGCCGGCGCACTATTTCGGCGTGCCGGCGGTCGGCGTCGCCAGCGCCGAGGCGTTGCAGGCGGCGGTCAAGACCGCGCTCGCCGCCAAGGGTCCGACCGTGATCGAGGCGGTCGTCGACTCCGAGCATTACCTGGAGACGGTCTACGATTGATCAGCGCCGGCGCGCCAGCGCGTCGCGCACGAGCCGCGCAGCGTCCGCCGGCGCGACGAAGGTCCAGTCCGGCAATTGATGGCGGAACCAGGTGACCTGGCGCTTGGTGTAGCGGCGGGTGTCGCGCTTGCCGCCGTCGGCGGCCTCGGCGAGCGTGATCTCGCCGTTCAGATGCCGGATCAGCCACGGCACGCCATGCGCCTTCATGGCGGGCAGGCTCGGGTCGAGGTTGCGCACGGCGAGCGCGCGGACCTCGTCGAGCGCGCCGGCGGCCAGCATGGCGTCGAAACGGGCGTCGATGCGGCGATAGAGCTCGGCGCGCTCGACGGCGAGGAAGATCTTGACCGCGCGACCGGGATCGAGCGCCGGCGTCATGCCCTCGCGATGCCAATCCGTGAGCGATCGTCCGGTCGCCAGCAGAACTTCGAGCGCGCGGCTGATGCGGGCCCGGTCGCCCGGCATCAACCGCTGCGCGCTCGCCGGGTCGCCGCGCGCAAGCTCGGCATAGAGCGGTGCGATGCCCTCGGCCTTGAGCCGCTGCCTGACCGCCGAGCGGACCTCGGCGGAGATCGGCGGGATGGCGGCCAGCCCGCGCGTCAAGGTCTTGAAATAGAGCCCGGTGCCGCCGACCACCAGCGGCACGCGCTCCGCCCGCCCGGCCTCGACCAGCGCCGCGCCGGCATCGACGCACCAGCGGCCGACCGAGTAGTTCTCGGCGGCGTCGACATGGCCGTAGAGGAGATGCGGCGCGCGCGCCGCCTCCTCCGGAGTCGGGCGGGCGGTGATAATGCGCAGATCGCGATAGACCTGCATGGAATCGGCATTGATGACGGCGCCGCCGAGCTCGGCGGCGAGCTCGAGCGCCAGCGCCGACTTGCCGCTGGCGGTCGGCCCGGCAATCAGGATGGCATCGGGTCTGCTCACGCGGCTTGAGCTAGAGCATTTTCAGGAAAAGTGGAAACCGGTTTTCCGTCCGAAAATGCGATCAATGCAAAAAGCTGGAGTATGTTCAGTTTCCTTGAAACTGAACGTGCTCCAGCACGGCAACCGATGAAATCAACCGAGGCCGCGGTGCAGGGCGGCAGCCGCTTCGCAGGCGGGCTTGGCGCCGACGCCGATATTGCGCCTGCCGCCGCCGCCGACTAAACCAGCGTCCCTGTCGCTCGTCCGTTGTGGAGTTCGCCGTGCCGCTGATCCAACCCTTCCGCGCACTCCGTCCGGCACCCGGCCGGGGCGCCGAAGTCCTGGCGCCCCCTTATGACGTGCTCTCGAGCGCGGAGGCGCGCGAGCGGGCCAAGGGCAAGCCGTGGAGCTTCCTCCACGTCTCGAAGCCCGAGATCGACCTCGACTCGAACGTCGACCCCTACGATCAGGCCGTCTACGCCAAGGCGGCGCAAAACTTCGATCGCATGATCGCGGCCGGCGTCGTGATCCGCGACGCCAAGCCCTGCTACTACGTCTACCGGCTGACCGACCGCGACCGCCGGCAGACCGGCCTCGCCGCGGTCGCCTCGCTCGCCGATTACCAGAGCAACCGCATCCGCAAGCACGAGCTGACCACCCCGGTCAAAGAAACCGACCGGGTCCGCCAGATCGACGCCGTCAACGCCCAGACCGGCCCGGTGATGATCGGCTATCCGGCCGCCCCCGAGGTCGACGCCATGCTCGCGGCGGCCACCAAGGGCGCGCCCGACGTGGACGTCACCGCCGACGATGGCGTGCGCCACCAGCTTTGGGTGATCGACGACGACGCGACGATCGCGGCCCTGACGCGGGCGGTCGACGCGTTACCGGCGCTCTACATCGGCGACGGGCACCACCGCACGGCCGCCGCCGCGCGCGTCGCCCAGGCCCGCGGCGAAGGGACGGGCTCGCACCGCCACTTCCTGGCGGTGCTCTTTCCGCATCACGAAATGACCATCCTGGACTACAATCGCGTGGTGCGGGATCTGAACGGCCGCAGCCCGGACGAATTCCTCGCCGCGCTCCGTGACCGCTTCTCGGTGGCGGCGTCCGATCGGCCGGTCCGCCCAACGGCTTCGACCGAGTTCGGCATGTACCTCGCCGGCCGATGGTATCGGCTGACGATCCGTCCCGACCTGGTGCCCAAGAGCGATCCGATCGGGCGGCTGCCGATCACGCTCTTGACGCGCAATGTGATCGAGCCGCTGCTCGGCATCACCGACCCGCGGACCGACACCCGCATCGACTTCGTCGGCGGCGGGCGCGGCATCGCCGAGCTCGAGCGCCGGGTGTCGTCGGGCGACATGGCGGTGGCGTTCGCGCTCTACCCGACGCAAATGGGCGACCTGATGGCGGTAGCGGACGCCGGCGGGATCATGCCGCCCAAATCCACCTGGTTCGAGCCCAAGCTCGCCGACGGGATGGTCAATCACGTGCTGGATTGAGCGGAGCACAGGCGACAGCGAAAGACGACGGAACGCCCCACGGGCCTTCCGTCGTCCGCCGTCCGTATTCTGTTGTCCGCCTACTGCAGGCTCAGCGCGACGAAGCGCAGCTCGCCGTCGGCGCTCGCAATCAGCAGGAGCGCCGACCGGCGGCCGTCCTTCTTGAGCTTGTCGATCTTGGCCTGGAAGTCGTCGGCGTTCGACACCGCCTCCTGCGCGATCTCGACGATCACGTCGCCGGCGGACAATCGCTTGTCGGAGGCCGGCGAGTTCGAGTCGATGCCGGTGATGACGACGCCCTTCACGGTGTCCTTGATCTTGTAGCGCTTGCGCAGGTCGTCCGACAGGTTGGACAGCTCGATGCCGAGCGTTTTCTTCACGACGCTCTTGTTCTCGACCGCCGGATCCTGCTTCGCCGCTCCGGCCTGCTTCTCGCCGTCCTCGAGCCGCCCGAGCATGACGGTCTTGGTCTCTTCCTTGCCCTTGCGGATGAGCTGCACCGCCACTTGCTTGCCGACCGGCGTATCGGCGACGACGCGCGGGAGGTCGCGCATCTCCTTGATGTCCTTGCCGTCGAACTTGACGATCACGTCGCCGGGCTCGATGCCGGCCGGCTTGGCCGGGCCCTTGTCGTCGACGCCGGCCACAAGCGCGCCGCGCGCCGGCTTGATGCTGAGGCTCTCGGCGATCTCGTCGGTCACCTGCTGGATGCGCACGCCGAGCCAGCCGCGCCGGGTCTCGCCGAATTGCTTCAACTGATCGATCACCGGCAGGGCGGTCTTCGACGGCACCGCGAAACCGATGCCGATCGAGCCCCCCGAAGGTGAGATGATCGCGGTGTTGACGCCGATCACCTCGCCCTCGAGGTTGAACAGCGGTCCGCCCGAGTTGCCGCGGTTGATGGAGGCGTCGGTCTGAATGTAGTTGTCGTAAGGACCCGAATTGATGTCGCGGTTGCGCGCCGAGACGATGCCGGCCGTCACCGTGCCGCCGAGGCTGAACGGATTGCCGATCGCGATCACCCATTCGCCCAACCGCAGCCGGTCGGAATCGCCGAACTTCACGGCCTTGAGCGGCTTGTCGGACTTGACCCGGAGCAGCGCGATATCGGTCTTCTGGTCCTTGCCCATCAACTCGGCTTTCAGGCGGCTGCCGTCGTTGAGGATGACGGTGATCTCATCGGCCTCCGAGATGACGTGGTTGTTGGTGACTACGATCCCCGACGCATCGATGATGAAGCCGGAGCCGAGCGAATTGACTCGCCGCGGGCCGCTCGGACGGTTCTGCTCGCCCTGCTGGCCGCGCCGGTTGAAGAAATCGCGGAACAGATCGTCCAGCTGCGGATCGTTCGGCAGCTGCGGCATCGGCACGTTACGCGACTCCACCTTCTGCGAGGTCGAGATGTTGACCACCGCGTCGATGACCTTTTCGGCCACGTCGGAGATCGCATCGGGACCGCGCGCGACCGACGGCATCGAGAACGCGGGCAACACGATCGCCGCGGTGGCGACCGCGGCCAACGTCGGGCGGCGGACCTGCCGGGCAAATTGGCTGAGAGTGCCGAGCATGGACGTCAAAGCTCCTAAGTGTGAGGGCGAGACACTGCTCCTGTCCGGGCAGGGACGCAAGGGCGATCTCGACAACGGAATTAGGCTTGGGATTGGGGCGGAATCGGGACCAGCACACGTTGCGACGGCGTTCGCCGTTCAGCCGCGCACCAGCCAAATCAGCACGACACCGACCACGGCCGACACGATGCCGGCGATCCGCAGCGAGTTTTCCGGGCTTTCCAGCGCGGTTGCCGCCAGCCGCTTGGCGGCGCCCGGAAAGGCCGCGAAAACCAGCCCCTCAATCACGAATACGAGACCGATGGCCACAACGAGTTCGGGCATCTTCGACCGGGTCTCGCGGCTGCGGAGCTCAGGCGCTATTTCGGCGGGGCGTTGGGGGTCGCTGCGCCGCCGCTGTCACGCGGCTTGCCCGAAGGATCAACGAAGAATCGGAAGAAGTCCGAATCGGGCTTGAGCAGCAGCCGGGTGTCGTTGGAGCGCAGACCCGCCTCGTAGGCCTGCATCGAACGGTAGAACGAGAAGAACTCCCTATCGCGGTTAAAGGCATCGGCGAAGATGCGGTTGCGCTCGCCGTCACCCTCGCCGCGAACCTTCTCGGCGGTGGCGGTGGCGTCTGCGAGCAGCACGGTGACGTCGCGGTCGGCGCGGGCCCGGATTTCCTGCGCGCGCTGGCTTCCTTGGGCGCGGAACTCGGCGGCCTCGCGCTGGCGCTCGGTCTTCATCCGTTCGTAGACCGCCTGGCTGTTCTGCTCCGGCAGATCGGCGCGGCGGATTCGCACGTCCACTACCGAAATGCCGAAGGCCTGCGCCTCAGTGTCGAGCTGCTCGCGCACGCGCGCCATGAGCTGGGAGCGTTCGTCGCGCACGACATGCGTTAAAGTCGCCTCGCCGAGCACGCGGCGCAGCGCCGAGTTGAGCAGGATCGACAACTGCGAGTTCGCGCGCTCGACCGACCCGACCGCCTGGTAGAATCGCAGGACGTTGTTGATGCGGTAGCGCGCGAAGGCGTCGACCACCAGCCGCTTCTGGTCGGAGGCGATCACCTCCTGCGCCGGGTTCTCGAGGTCGAGGATGCGCTTGTCGATATAGATCACGCTGTCGATGACCGGGATTTTGAAGTTCAATCCCGGAGCGGTGACGATGCGCACCGGCTCGCCGAGCCGCACCACCAGCGCCTGGCGGGTCTGATGGACCGTGAACACGGCACCGTAGGCGATGATCAGACCTACGACGACGAGAACGGCGAGAATGCCGCCGGCAAGATTGAGTCTCATCGGCCACCTCCCTGCGGCGGCGGCGTCTGCGGCCGGCGCGTGAGCTGATCGAGCGGCAGATAAGGAACCACGCCGCTGCTGACGCCGGAATCGATGATGATCTTGTCGGTGCCGCCGAACAGCCGCTCCATGGTCTCGAGATACATGCGCTGGCGGGTGACCTCGGGCGCCTTCTTGTATTCGTCGTAGACCTGCAGGAAGCGTGACGTCTGGCCTTTGGCCTCGGCCACGGTCTGCTCGCGGTAGGCTTCGGCAGCCTGGGTGATCTGGGCGGCGCGGCCGCGCGCTTCCGGCACAACGCGATTGGCGTAGGTCTGCGCCTCGTTCTGCGCGCGTTCGAGGTCGGCGCGGGCGGCCTGCACGTCGCGGAACGCGTCGATCACTTGCGAGGGCGGATCGACCTTCTGCAGCTGCACCTGGTTGATTTGCACCCCCGATCCGTAGTCATCGAGCACCTTCTGCATCAGCTCTTGCACCGCGGTCTCGATGTTCTGGCGCGCGCCGGTCAGGATCGGCTGGATGTTGGAGCGCCCGATCACCTCGCGCATGGCGCTCTCGGCCACCGCCTTTACGGTTCCCTCGGGCTGCTGGATGTTGAACAGGTAATCGCCGACCCCGTTGGGCTTGATTCGCCAGAGCACGGAGAAGTCAACGTCGACGATGTTCTCGTCGCCGGTGAGCATGAGGCTCTCCTCCGGCACGTCGCGCGTGGTGCTGCCGCGGC
>JBEVIH010000302.1:0-4132 GCA_040510815.1 Xanthobacteraceae bacterium
CCTCGATGGGGCTGTCGATGGAGGACGTGCGCACCGCGATCGCCAACACCAACGCGGTCGGGCCGATCGGGGTGTTCGACGGCAACGAGCGGGCCATCACCATCGGCAGCAACGACCAGCTGCGCACCGCCGCGGACTACGATCCGATCGTGGTGCGCAGCGCCAACGGCACGGTGGTGCGGCTTTCCGCCGTCGCCTCGATCGAGGCCGGCGTGCGCAACAGCCGCTCCGCCGGCTGGTTCAACGGCCAGCCCTCGGTGCTGCTGGTGATCACCAAGCAGTCGACCGCCAACGTGATCGAGACCGTCGAC
Source organism: Xanthobacteraceae bacterium (assembly GCA_040510815.1). Taxonomy (GTDB): domain Bacteria; phylum Pseudomonadota; class Alphaproteobacteria; order Rhizobiales; family Xanthobacteraceae; genus VAZQ01. Next base: position 312 of record JBEVIH010000302.1, read on the forward strand.
CGCATCTACGAGCTGCTGCCCGAGATCAAGCGCTGGATTTCCCCGGGCATCGAGATCTCGGTGCTGTCGGACCGCACCAAGACGATTCGCGCGAGCATCCAGGACATGCAGCTCACGCTCATCGCCACCATCATCCTGGTCATGCTCGTGGTGTTCGTGTTCCTGCGCCGCGCGGCGGCGACGCTGGCCGCCGGCGTGACGGTGCCGCTGTCGCTCGCCGGCACCTGCGCGATGATGTGGGTCGCCGGCTTCTCGATCGACAACCTGTCGCTGATGGCGCTGGCGGTCTCGGTCGGCTTCGTGGTCGACGACGCCATCGTGATGATCGAGAACTGCTTCCGCAATCTCGAGAAGGGCATGCCACCGTTCCGCGCCGCCATCGAAGGCGCCCAGCAGATCGGCTTCACGGTGATCGCCATCAGCGTGTCGCTGGTCGCCGCCTTCATTCCGCTCCTGTTCATGAGCGGGGTGGTCGGGCGCCTGTTCCGGGAATTCTCGCTGACGCTCGCCTTCGCGATCGCGGTCTCGACCGCGGTGTCGCTCACCGTGACGCCGATGATCTGCGCGCATTTCGTGAAGCACCCGCCGAGCCCGGACGCCACCTGGTTCGACCGCCTGGTCGAGCGCGTGCTCTCCTGGATGGTCCGCGCCTACGCGCGCAGCCTCGCGGTGGTGCTCAACTATCGCGCGCTCACGCTGCTGGTGATGGCGGCGACCATCGCGATCACCGCCATGCTCTATGTGCGGACCCCGAAGGGCTATTTCCCGCAGGACGACAGCGGCCTGATCTGGGGCGGCACCCGCGCCTCGACCGAGGTCTCGTTCCAGACCATGTACGAATTGCAGCAGCGGGCGGAAGCGATCGTGCGGGGCGACCCGGCGGTTGCCGGCGTCGGCTCCTCGATCGGCACGTCGGGCTGGAGCGCCTCGGTCAACCGCGGCTCGCTGTTCATCAGCCTCAAGCCGCTGTCGGAGCGCAAGGCCACCGCCCAGCAGGTGGCGGCCCGCCTGCGCGCGCGCGCCGCCAACATCCCCGGCCTCAACGTCTTCTTCTATCCGATGCAGGACGTCCGGGTCGGCGGCCGCTCGGCCGATTCGACCTATCAGTACACGCTGTGGGATGCCGACTACGCCGAGCTGCTGGCGTGGGCGCCGCGGGTGTTCGACAAGATCAAGGCCGTGCCGGGGCTGGTCGACGTCTCGACCGACCGCGAGCAGGGCGGGCTGCAGGTCAACGTGGCGATCGACCGGGTCGCCGCCTCGCGGCTCGGCGTGCGCGTGCAGGACATCGCCAACGCGCTCAACAACGCCTATTCGCAGCGGCAGGTCTCGACGCTCTACACCCAGCGCAACAACTATCGCGTGATCCTGGAGATCGATCCACAATATCAGCGCGACCCCAGCGACCTCGCCCGCATCTACGTGAGCGGCGCCAACAACATCCAGGTTCCGCTCACCGCGGTGACCAAGATCAACCGCGGGCTGTCTCCGCTCGTGGTCAACCACCAGGGGCAATTCCCGTCGATCACCATCAGCTTCAGCCTCGACGAGGACGTCACCATCCAGGAGGCGACGCGGCGCGTCGATCGCGCGGTGGCCGAGCTGCACCTGCCCGACTCGCTGCATGCCGAATATGCCGGCGACGCGCGCTCCTACCGGCAGTCGATCGGCGCGCAGCCGCTCTTGATCATCGCGGCGCTGATCGCGGTCTATATCGTGCTCGGCGTGCTCTACGAGAGCCTGGCGCATCCGGTGACGATCATCTCGACACTGCCCTCGGCCGGCCTCGGCGCGCTCCTGGCGCTGCAGATCTTCAACACCGAGCTGTCGCTGATCGCCTTCATCGGCATCATCCTGCTGATCGGCATCGTCAAGAAGAACGGCATCATGATGGTGGACTTCGCGCTCGAGGGCGAGCGCAAGCGCGGCCTGCCGCCGGAGCGGGCGATCTTCGAGGCCTGCCTGGAGCGCTTCCGGCCGATCATGATGACGACCCTGGCGGCGCTCCTGGGCGCGATCCCGCTGGTGGTCGCGACCGGGCCGGGCTCCGAGCTGCGCCGGCCGCTCGGCATCACCATCGTCGGCGGCCTCCTGGTGTCGCAGGTGCTCACGCTCTACACCACGCCGGTGATCTATCTGCTGCTCGATAAGCTGCACCGGCGGCTGTGGGGCACCGCCTCGAGCGCGCACGAGCCCGGCCGGCTCATCGGCTCCATCGCCCGCGCGTTCCGGTCGCCTTAGACGCGGAGCCCCTTGCCGTGTCGGCCGCCGCCCTGCCGCGCATCGCCATCGCCACCGGTGACCCCGCCGGCATCGGGCCGGAGGTGACCCTCAAGGCCGCACTCGACGCCGGCGTGCAAAAAATCTGCCGGCCGCTGCTGGTGGGCGACCCGGCGGCGATCGAGCTGCACGCCCGCGCCTGCGGGCTGAGAGCTGACCTCAAGGTGGTGCGCGAGGTCGCGCAGGCGTCGTGGTCCGACGGCGCGGTGAACGTTCTCGAAGCGGCGAGCCGCGACAACGTCGCGCTCAGGCTCGGCGCCATCGATCCGGCCTACGGCCGCGCCTCGCTCGACGCCGCCCGCCGCGCCATCAAGGCGGCGCTGGCGCGCGAGATCGAGGCGGTGGTGGCGGCGCCACAGACCGAGAAGTCGATCGCGCTCGCCGGCATCGAGTTCGACGGCTACCCGACGTTCGTGGCGCGCGAGACCGGCATCGACGCGCGCGATGTCTACCTGATGCTGTGCTTCGACGACTACCGCGTGGTGAACATGACGTTGCATTGCAGCGTGCGGGACGCGCTCGCGATGGTGACGCGCGAGCGGGTCGCGCACGTGATCCGCGCCACCGCCGGCGCGCTGCGGCGCATGGGGATCGCGGCGCCGCGCATCTGCGTCGGCGGGCTCAACCCGCATGCCGGCGAGGACGGGCTGTTCGGCCGCGAGGAGATCGAGATCATCGCCCCGGCGATCGCCGAGGCCAGAGGCGCCGGCATCGACGTGTCGGGGCCGCTCGGTGCCGACACCATGTTCCACCGGCGCGACTGCGACGCCCATATCGTGATGCTGCACGACCAGGGCCACATCCCCGCCAAGCTCCTCGGCTTCGAGCGCACCGCGGCGCTGCCGATCGGCACGCCGATCCTGTTCGCCTCGGTCGCGCATGGCAGCGCCCACGACATCGCCGGCAAGGGCGTGGCCAATCCGGGCGCGATGATCTCGGCGATCACCCGGATGGCGAAGGCGGCGGGGCACGGGGGATAATCGTCCGTGCCAGTCACGCCGTTTCGGGTCCCGGGCGAGCGACGGCGAAGCCGGAGCGAAGACCCGGGACCCAGGAGAGAATCGACGCGCGAAGCGCGTCACGATATTGCGCTTCGCGATTCTTGCGCTGGGTCCCGGGTCTCGTTCCGCTCGCGCAAGAGCGCTCGCTGCACTCGCCCGGGACAAGAGGGTGAGCGTCGAGGCGCCGTGGCGCCCCTAAACCTTATTCACTTGTCAAACAGCCCTAGCCAACGCTTCGCTTGTCCGCTGAATCTCGCGCGCGGCGCCGCGTTTCTCTCTTTTCCCTTCTCCCCAACGGGGAGCGGAGCGCCGAGAAGGCGCCAAACTGGGTCGCGCCTGCGAAGCGCGACCCTCCACGCCGTTGGAGGCGTGGGGCGTCCCGTGCGATTGGGACGCTCGCCTCTCGACGCTCCACCGTGGCGATTTTGGGCCGGGGGCCGCGCTTCCGTCTCCGGCATTGCCTCCGGAGAATGCGTTCAGCGAGCTCCTCGCAGCACAGGTCATAGTGCCTGGCGGGCGGGGTCCCGAACCTCCCGGGGC
>JBEVIH010000303.1:0-14059 GCA_040510815.1 Xanthobacteraceae bacterium
CTCATTCGATCACCTCGTTGGCGCGCAGCAACAGCGCGGTCGGCACGTCGAGGCCGAGCGCCTTGGCGGTCTTGAGGTTGATGACCAGCTCGATCTTCACCGCCTGCTCGACCGGCAGGTCGGCCGGCTTGGCTCCCTTGAGGATCCTGCCGGCGTAAGTGCCGACCTGGCGATACGCATCGGCGAGACTGTTTCCGTAGCTCATCAGGCCGCCGGCCGCGGCGAACTCGCGCAGGAAGTACATCGCCGGGATGGCGTGGCGGGCCGCCAGCGCGACCAGTTGTTCCCGACGGCCGACGTAGAATCCATCGTTGGCGACGAGCAGCCCGCCGATCCGTTGGCGGACAAGTGTCGCAAAGGCGGCATCGATGTCGCGGTCGTTGCTGGCGTTGAGGACGGGAATTTCCTGCCCCATCGTGCGAGAGGTCGCCCGGATATCCGTCAATTGCGTTTCAATCTCAGGGCTGTCCGGGTTCACCAGACAGGCGACGACGCCCGATCCGGGAACCAGCTCGCGCAGCAGCTCCAGTCGCTTGGCGGTCAGCGCGCCGGACAAGATGGTCACGCCGGTGACGTTGCCGCCGGGCCGGTTGAGGCTGGCGACAAGCCCGAGCTTGACCGGATCGCCCCCGATGATGAAGACGACGGGAATGGTCGAGGTCGCAGCCTTGGCGGCGAGCGCCGGGGCGGAGCCGCCGACCGCGAGGATCACCGCCGCCTGCCGGCGCACGAGCTCGGCCGCCAGCGCCGGCAGCCGGTCGGGTTGATCCTCGGCCCAGCGATATTCGATTGTCACGTTCCGACGCTCGACGAAGCCCGCCTCGTTCAGGCCTAGTCCGAATGCGGCCACGAATTGCTCGTCGGCGGGCGACCGGGAGCTGAGAAATCCGACCACCGGCATGGCCGGTTGCTGCGCGCGCGCCGCGAGCGGCCAGGATAGCGAAGACGCCGCCGCGCCGCCAAGCATCGTGATGAACTGGCGCCGCCTCATGCGTTGCCCCGAGGTCGTGATCGATCTTTGTGCAAAGTTCACGCGTATCACAGGCCGGCCCGGTGGTGTATGAAATAGATCACATCCGGCAGGCACGGCGGGGCATGGCAACAATGTCGCGGGCTGTTGCGCTTTGCCGCCCGCCTACGACGAACCGGTGCATCCCATCCATGGCCGACGTCGCGTTGCTGCGGATCGAGATCGACGAGGTCACACCGGCGGTGGTCCGCCGCATCGAGGTGCCGGTCGCCATCCGCCTCGACGACCTGCATTTCGTGCTGCAGATCGCCATCGGCTGGCAGAACTGCCATCCGTTCGAGTTCCGCGCCGGCGAAACCGCGTGGGGCCTGCTCGATCGCGACAACCCGGACGCAAGCCCGCTGGCGGCCGAGACTGCGACGCTCGCCGACCTGTTGGCGCGCGGCCGCACGTTCCAATACGACTACGTCTACGGCGAGGATTGGGCCCACACGGTCGAGCTCGAGACGATCGCGCCGGCGGCGTCCGGGATGACCTACCCGCGACTCGTCAGCGCCGAAGGCCGCTGTCCGCCGGCGGATATCGGCGGGCCGATCGGCTACGAGACGTATCTGCGGGCGATCGCCGACCCCGAGCACCTTCACCACGAAGGCATGATCGAATGGGACGACCCCGATTTCGATCCGCACACGGTCGACGTCGAGGCGATCCGCGGCAACCTGGCGAACCTCGCCAGGTATCTCGGCCGCCGCAAGCCGGCCGTGCATGGGTGAAATCCGCATCGGCGGCGCTTGGTCGCGGCGGTTCCATGGAAATTAGCCATAAGGCGAGGTGCGAGCGCGCCACCCTTTATGGTACGGATGAGATGAACAACAAAGGGCGCCGTCGGGGGCGACAGGCGCCGAGCCCAAGGACGATTGGTGACCGCGGAGACCGCTACATTCGCCGCGTCGGGCGCGCAGGTGGAGCGTACCGCGCAGGTTCGCGTGATCGCTGCCTGGCTCTGGTCGAGCGCATTGCTGGTCGTGCTGGCGTTTCTCGTCCTCTATCCGGTGGCGATGCTGCTCCTTGGCGCGCTCACCAACACCAATCCGGTGGTGGACGGGTTCGGCGTCTTCGACCTGTCGCTCGCCAACTTCTTCACGGTTCTCGGCAACCCCAATGTGCGCGAAGCGCTCGCCAATACGCTGATCGCCTGCGGCGGCGGCACCGCGCTGGCGGTGGCGATCGGGCTCGCCTTCTCGTGGATCGTGGTGCGCACCAACACGCCCTGCAAGGGCTTCATCGGCGCGGCCAGCCTGATCCCGCTGTTCGTGCCGCCGCTGGTCGCCGGGGTCGCCTGGTCGATCCTCGGCTCGCCGAAGTCGGGCCTCGTCAACACCATGCTGAAATGGGCAGGGCTCGACTGGCGGCTCGACGTCTACTCGATGACCGGGCTGATCGTCGTGTTCGGCATGTATTACGCGCCCTATGTCTACATGTTCACCGCCTCGGCGCTGCGCAACATGGATCCGAACCTGGAGGAGGCGGCGGAGATCACCGGCGCCGGCCCGATCCGCACGCTGTTCACCGTCACCTTCCCGCTGATCGCGCCGGCGATCATCTCCAGCATGCTGCTGTCGTTCATTGTGATGCTCGGCATCTACGGCATCCCGGCGGTGCTGGGCGCGCCCGCCAATATCAACGTGCTGACGACCTACATCTTCAAGCTGACCAACTGGAGCCCGCCGCTCTACAGCACGGCTGCCGCAGTGGCGATCCTCCTGATGGTGGTCACCGGCGCGCTGGTGGTGCTGCAGCAATACGTGCTGTCGGGCAAGAGCTTCACCACCGTTGCCGGCAAGGCGTTCCGGCCGCGGAGCCTCGATCTCGGGCCCTGGCGCTGGCTCACCTTCGGCCTCGCCCTCCTGTACCTGCTGGTCGTGGTCGTGCTGCCGCTGCTGGCGCTGATCGTGGCCGCGTTCCGCCGCTTCCTGTTCATTCCCAACGCCGCCAGCCTGTTCGACATGCGGCATTACTCGCTGGTGCATTTCGACAGCATCTTCGACAACCCGCTGACCATGCGGTCGATCTGGAACACCATGGAGGTCGGCTTGATCACGGCTGTCGCCGGCGGCGTGCTCGCCTTCGCGATCGGCTACACGGTTCACCGCAGCCACGCGCCCGGACGCCGCGCGATCGACCTGATCTCCACCTTGCCGGTGGCGATCCCGGGGCTGGTGATCGGCGTCGCTTATCTGTGGGCCTGGATCGGGTTGCCGGGCGGGCTCTACGGCACGATCTGGATTCTGGCGCTCGCCTTCATCGCGCGCTTCATGCCCGACACCGTGAAATCGCTATCCACCTCGTTCCTGCAGATCCACAAGGAGCTCGAGGAAGCAGCCTGGGTCTGCGGCAAGGGCCTGCTTGGCACCATCCGCACCATCATGCTGCCGCTGGCACGCCCCGGCATCATCGCTTCGATGACGTTGTTGTTCATCCTGGCGATCCGCGAGCTCGGCTCCTCGCTGTTCCTCTACACCAGCGACACCACCGTGATGGCGGTGCTGCTGCTCGATTACTATGAGGGCGGCAACACCGGAAAGGCGGCGGCCTTCAGCCTGGTGCAGACGGCATTGCTGGCGGTGTTGATCGGCTTCGCCAACTGGCTCTCCAGCGACGACGCGAGCACCAGCGTGGGCCGCACGGGATGATGCTGCAGACAATAACGGAGGAGTACCGGCTATGAAATCGATCCTGACCACGCTCGGCCTTGCGGCGGTGCTGGCAACTCCGGCAGCGGCGCAGAGCTTCGGCCCGCCCGAGCTGATCGCGGCGGCCAAGAAGGAGGGCCGATTGGTGTTCTACACGGCGAATTTCGCCGAGGTGGAGCAGGAGGTGATCAAGGCGTTCAACAAGCGTTTTCCGGAGATCAAGGTGGAGATGGTGCGCGCGCCGGGCGGCCAGCTCATCACCCGCATCAAGACCGAAGCGGCGGCCGGCAAGCTCTCGGCCGACGTGGTCAACCACTCCGACCGCGGCCTGATGCTGGAGATCGAGAATCTGTTCATGGACTACACGCCGCCCAACGCCGCGGACTACCTGCCCGACGTGCTGGTGTCGCCGAAATTCTGGCCGCAAGCCACGCTCGGCTGGGCGATCGCCTACAATTCGGCGATCGTCAAGAATCCGCCGAAGACCTGGATGGATCTGACCAAGCCCGAATACAAGGGCAAGCAGATCGGACAGACGATCGGGCCTTCGGGCGGCACCACCTGGACCCGCATCATGTTCGAGCGCCAGGTGCTTGGCGAAGACTACTGGAAGAAGCAGGCCGCGACCGAGGTCGTGCTGTTTCCCTCCGGCGCGCCGGCCGCCGACGCGCTGGTGCGCGGCGAGATCTCGATCCTGCCGTCGCTCTACAACATCGTGTTCACCAAGCAGCGTGACGGCGCGCCGGTGGATATCGTGTTCGCGCCCGAGGGCATGCCGCTCAATGCCTACGCCGCCGGCGTCCCGTCGACGGCCAAGAACCCGAATGCCGCCAAGCTGTTTCTCAACTGGTGCCTGTCGGTCGAAGGTCAGACCTTCATGATCAAGGAGCAAGGCAATCTGACCTCGCTGAAAGTCCCGCCGGTCCTGGCCAAGGGCTACGACCCGAGCAAGGTGAAGTCATGGGTGCCGAACTTCAAGCAGTACCAGGAGCTGCGCGCGGCGTGGATCGAGGATTGGAACCGGGCCTACAACTACCGCCAGTGAACGAGCGACGATAACCGGAGACACGCGTGTCGGCGCCGCTCAGCGTCAGCGATCTGCGCAAGCAGTTCAGCATCGGCCGGCCGGCCGTGGACGGCGTGAGCTTCCACGTCGCGGCCGGCGAGATCGTGGTCCTGCTCGGCCCCTCGGGCTGCGGCAAGACCACGACGTTGCGCTGCGTCGCCGGGCTCGAGCATGCCAGCGCCGGGCGCATCAGCATCGGCGCGCAGGTGGTGTCGGCGCCCGCCGAAGGCGTGCAGGTGCCGCCGCGCCTGCGCAATATCGGCATGGTGTTCCAGTCCTACGCGGTGTGGCCGCACATGACCGTGCGCCAGAACGTCGCCTATCCGCTGCGTCATCGCCGGCTCGCGCGCGCCGCCATCGACCGCAAGGTCGACGAGGTGCTGGCGCTGGTGGGGCTCGCCGAATATGCCGAGCGGGCGGTGGTGGCGCTCTCCGGCGGACAGATGCAGCGCGTCGCGCTCGCCCGCAGCCTGGTCTACCAGCCGCAGCTCCTGCTGCTCGACGAGCCGCTCAGCAATCTCGACGCCAAGCTGCGGGTGCGGCTGCGCGACGACCTGCGCCGCATCATCAAGCAGACCGGGGTCACCGCGCTCTACGTGACCCACGACCAGGCGGAAGCCGTCGTGCTCGGCGACCGCATCGGCGTGATGCGCGAGGGCAAGCTCCTGCAGATGGGCTCGCCTGACGAGATCTACAATCGCCCCGGCGACCTGTTCGTCGCCAACTTCACCGGCGCGTCCAACCTGCTCGTCGGCCACGTCATCGCGCGCGAGGGCGAGTTCGGCACCGTCGAGGCGGGCGGCCACCGGCTGACCGCCTGGCTGCCGGCGGCGGTCAGGGCCGGCGACCCGGTCAAGGTCGCGGTTCGGCCGGAGAACGTGCGGCTTGGCGTCAACGGCGCGAGCGAGCCGAACCGCTTCACCGCGCGAGTGTCCGGCCAGCGCTATCAGGGCACGCAGACGGTCTACGAGCTTGCGGTGCTGGGCGGCCGGCTCGAGGCGCTCGAGCTCGGCACCAACATGCGTTATCCGGTCGGCGCCGACATCGAGGTGGTGCTGCCGCCGGCGCTGTGCTGGGCCTATCCGGCGCGGGAGAACGTGGAGCCGGACTAGGCCGCGGCCGAGGCGGTCGCGCCCGCGGCCGCGTCCTGCAGGATCATGTCCGCGCCTTTTTCCGCGATCATGACGATCGCCGCATTGGTGTTGCCGGACACGACCGTCGGCATGATCGAGCCGTCGATCACGCGCAGACCCTCCATGCCGTGCACGCGCAGCCGCTCGTCGACGACCGCCGTCAGGTCGGAGCCCATGCGGCAGGTGCTGGTGGGATGGAATACGGTCGCTCCCGTCTCGCGCGCGAATGCGAGCAGGTCGGCATCGCTCGTGCGCTGCGGGCCGGGCGCCTGCTCCGCGGCGACGTAGCGCTCGAGCGCCGGCCGGGTCATGATCCGGCGTAACAGCCGCATCCCCTTGACCACCACCTCCCGGTCCGCAGGCGCGGTCAGGTAGCGCGGCTGGATTGCCGGCGGCTGCCTGGGATCCGGCGATTTGATCGAGACGGTGCCGCGGCTTTCCGGCCGCAATTGGCACACCGAGGCGATGAAGCCCGGATAGCTGTGCAGCTGCTTGCCGACCGAGTCGGCGCTGAACAGGATGAAATGGACCTGCACGTCCGGCGTCGCCGCCGACGGATCGGTGCGGAAGAAGCCGCCGGCGTAGCCGGCGCCGACGGTGAGGAAGCCCTTGCGCAGGAGCAGGTAGCGCAAGCCCGCTGCCACGCGTCCGCGGACGCTGCTCATCATGTCGTTGATGGTGCAGCGTTCGCTGCAACGATAGATGAAACGGACCTGCAGATGATCCTGCAGGTCGGCGCCTATCCCCGGCATGTCGGCGATCACGTCGATGCCGAACGATTGCAGCAGGCGCCCGGGGCCGATGCCGGAGAGCTGCAGCACCTGGGGCGAGTTGAACGCGCCGGCGGCGAGGATGACTTCGCCGCTGGCGTGAGCGACGTGGGTTGCGTCACCCTGCCGGTACTCGACGCCGACGGCCCGGCGACCCGAGAACAGGATGCGCGTGGTCAGGGCGTTGGCGGCGACCTTGAGGTTCGGCCGGCGCCGCGCCGGACGCAGATAGCCGACCGCAGTCGACCACCGACGCCCGTTGCGGGCGGTCAGCTGAAAATATCCGGCGCCCTCCTGGGTCGGCCCGTTGAAATCGTCATTGCGCGGGAAGCCCGCCTGCTGCGCCGCCTCGATGAAGGCTTCGCACAGCGGATGCGGCTCGCTGACATTGGAGACCTCAAGCGGACCGCCGACCCCGTGGAGGGCGTCTTCGCCGCGCTCCTGGTTCTCGGCCCGTCGGAAATAGGGCAGGACGTCGTCGAAGCTCCAGCCGCTGTTGCCGAGCTGCCGCCAATGATCGAAATCCTCGGGCTGGCCGCGGATGTAGAGCAGCCCATTGATCGAGCTCGATCCGCCCAACACTTTCCCGCGTGGCTGGATCAGTCGCCGGTTGTTCAGCTCCGGCTCCGGCTCGGAGTCGTAGAGCCAATTGACCTTGGCGTCGCTGAACAGCTTGCCGTAGCCGAGCGGGATATGGATCCAGATGTTCCTGTCCTCGCCGCCCGCCTCCAGCAGCAGCACGCGATGGCGGCCCGAGCTGGTCAGCCGGTTGGCGAGAACGCATCCGGCCGTTCCAGCACCGACGATGATGTAGTCGAATATGTCCACCGCCCGGATCACCCGTTTGCCGTCATACCATAGCGGGTTGCGGCCGCGCGCACACGAGTCATGTTGCGCTCAGGCGCGCAACGCCAGCTTGCCCTCCGCCACCGCCACGTAATAGTCCCACGCCCGCAGCGGCTCGTGCACGCGGTCGTCGCCGTGGCGGCGCGCCGCGTCTTCCGGCGAATAGAAGCGCGGCGTGAGCCCGGCCGCCTGCGCCAGGAGCTGCACCTGCGCGGTCTCGTCCAGGAACAGCGCCTGCACGCAGGCATGCGGGACCGACTGCCCGACCGCCAGCATGCCGTTCGACTGGAAGATCACGGCCTGCGAGTCGGCGAGCGCGTCGGCGACGCCCTCGGCCCGCTCGGCGTTGGCCACCAGGTAGGGCTTGCCGACCACCGGCACCACGGCGCCGAGATTGGCGCCGAAGCCGTGCGCGATCTTGAGCGGCTCGCCCGCGCAGGCATAGGCCGCGACGTGGCGCGGATGGCCGCGCGCCATCGCCATGACCTCCGGGCGGCGGCGGTAGACCGCGAGATGCATGGCGACTTCGAGCGGCGGCTTGCCGTCGCCCGCGAGCTTCCGGCCGTCGAGGTCGAGTTCGACCAGCTCGGGCTCGGTCACCAGCGCGAGCGCCCGCCGCGGCGTGATCAGGATGCGCTCGCCGCCCGCCACGCGGGCGCTGACGTGGCCGAAGCCCTCCGCGATCCGGAAGTGGCTGAGCACGCGGCAGGCGGTGAGCACCTCGGCGCGCAAGGCGGTGGTGGAAGCGAACGCCATGAGCCCCTCTGCGCCGCCTGTTCGCGCTGGCGGCAGCCTACGAACGTTTCAAATGGCTGGCGACGTCATCGACGCTCGACGCCGCCAGATCGCGCCAGGGCTGCCCGTTCGCCTGCCGGCGCACGTGCACGCGCGGATACCAGGGGCTGCGCTCGCCTTCCTTGAACCAATACCAGATGCGCGAATGGCCGTGCGGCACCAAGGTCCAGGTCGGCGTGCCGAGCGCGCCCGCCAGATGCGCGGTGGTGTTGCTGACCGACACCACCGCGTCGCAGGCCGAGATCAGCGCCGCCAGGCCGTCGATGTCGTTGGTGTTGTCGATGTCGTCGAGCCGCTCGACCCGGATGCCGAGCTCGCGTTCCACCGCCTCCCGCTCGGCGCGGGTGTCGCCGTATTGCAGATCGACGAAGCGGCAGTTCGGCAGCCGCAGAATGTCCTCGAAATCGGCGAGCCGCGCGCTCTTCGACTTGCCCGAGCGCGGGTTGTGGCTGACCCACGACAGGCCGATCACGCTGCGCCCGTCCTGCTTGAGGCGCTCGCGCAGTCCGGCCGTGCGCGCGGCGTCCGCCACGAGGTAGCCCCGCTCGCGGCGCGGGAACGCGTCCCCGCTCCCGCGGAAATGCCGGCCCAGGCTGCCGAGCGGGACATGCGCGTCGATCGGCTGCGCATAAAGCACATCGCCGAGCGCAACGACGCGCACCTCCGGAAACGAGCGTGCGAACAGCTCGACCAGTCGCGGCTCCACCTCCAGGACCACGCGCTCGGCGCGATGGGCCAGCTCCGGCACCATGCCGGATTGCAGGATCTGGTCGCCGAGGCCTTGCTCGGCCCACGCCAGCAGCGTTCCGGTCTTGCCGCCGTCCCACACCGGCTGCCGGTAGGGCCGCGGTTGATTCCCGACCGCCGCCCAGCGGTACTCGTAGAGCTCCCAGCCCTCGGCCAAACGGCCGAGCGCCAGGCACAGCTGGCTCTTGTTGAACTTCGAGCCGGCATTGCCGGGCTCGAGCGCAATCGCCTGGTCGAAGTGCCGAAGCGCCTCGTCGTGACGGCCGAGCGCGGTGAGCGTGTTGGCGTAATTGGTATGGGCGTTGGCGTAATCCGGATTGAGCGCGAGCGCTCTTTCGAGTGGCGCCAGCGCCTCGGCATGGCGATTGAGCTCGTGCAGGGCGTTGCCGAGATTCATGTGGGCGTTGGGATGGTCCGGCGCGAGCGCAATCACGCGTTCGTAGTGGGCAATGGCCTCGGCATTGCGGTTGAGCGCCTGCAAGGCAACGCCGAGATTGTGATGCGCCTCCGTGTGGCTGGGCGCAAGCGACAAGGCGATCTCGAAGTGCTCGATGGCGTCGGCCGGCCGACCGAGCGCGGTGAGCGCGTTGCCGAGCCGGACTTGGGTGTCGGGATCGTTGGCGCGCACGGCGAGCGCCGCTTGGAAGGCGCGCGCCGCCTCCTCCTGCCGCCCCAGCGTCGTCAGCAGGTTGCCGAGGCTGAGCTGGGCGTCGAGGAATTGCGGGTCTGCCGCCACCGCCTTCTCGTACTGTTGCACCGCCTCGTCGGGACGGCCGAGCGTCTGCAGCGCGATCGCCAGATTGAGGTGCGCCTCGGGAAAGCCGGGCTTGAGCGCGATGGCGCGCTCATAATGCCGGACCGCCTCGTCGTGGCGGCCGAGCGTCGGCAGGACGTTCGCGAGATTGTAATGAGCATCGGCGCGATGCGGCTGGATCACGATCACGCGCTGGTAGCACTCGGCGGCTTCGGCGTAGCGATCGAGCGCTTTGAGCACCGTTCCGAGATTGTTGTAGGCGTCGCAGTCGTCCGGATTGATCGCCACCGCCTTCTGGTATTGCGCCATCGCCTCCTCTTGGCGGCCGAGCGCCTGCAGCATGGTGCCGAGATTGAAATATCCGCCGGGCAGGTCGGGCTTGAGCTCCAGCGCCCGCGTGACCGAAGCCACGCCCTGCTGATGGTCGCCGTGCTGGAAATGCGCAAGCCCGAGCAGATTGAGCACGACCGCGTTGTCCGGCGCCTGTCGAAGCAGCTCCTGGTAGGATCGAATCGCCTCGGCCAACCGGCCGCGCTTGTGCAGCTCCACCGCCCGTGCCAGATCGTCGCGTTCGGTGGCGGCCACGCTGGAACTCCTACGCTGAACCGAAGGCCTATTTCTTGCCGGCGAGCGCGTCGCGTTCGGCCCGCCACAGATCGCCGTATTCGACGTGCTGCCAGTTCTCGAACCACGGCCCGCCGCGCGTGAAGTGCACGGCCTTCGGCGTACCATGTGCCGGCTTCTGGTTCCAGCCTTCGAGCCAGTTCCACTCCGTCGGCAGCGCGCCGATGTCCTGGTCCTTGAGCCACTGCATGCGGTGCAGATAGGCGCCGGTCTGGGAATTGGCGATCCCGGGAGTGAGGCCGCGCACCGAGGGATGGTCGCAGTTGAACAGCATCAATGACGACCAGTTTTTGCGCGGATAGACCGTCTGCAGCGCGCCGTCCATCTTGATCTTCTCCTTCGGACGGTAATCGTGCTGAACGCAATAGAGCGCCTTGGGAACCTTGGTGTACTCGACGAGCCCGGCGATGTCGTCGAGCCAGAGGAAGTCGCAGTCGCAGAACAGCGCCCAGCCCCGATAGCCCGCCAGCGCCGGCGTGAGAAAGCGCGAATAGGTGAACTCGGTCGAGGCCAGCGGATCCTGCTCGCGCCGGTAAAGGCCGCGCGCGCGCAGCTCGTCGAGCTTGATCGGCGTGACCGAGACCGGAATGGAGGCACGACGCTCGAGCGAGAACTTCGCTACGTCATAGGCGATGGGCTCGCGTTGATCCCAGCCGATATAGATCCGGAACGGATCGGCCATGGCAGCCTTCGATGCGCCTCCAGCAAAAAATGAAAAGGGTCCGCCCGCGCCGGAATAGAGCACAGTTCACGCGCGGCTGTCCATCATACGCGGCGTGGACTGCGCAAGCGTGTCGGCGCCGGCCTCGCTCCGGCGTCAGTCGGCCAGCGACTCGCGAATGCCCGGCTCGGCTAGGAGGCTTTCGAAATACGCGATGGTGCGGGCGAGGCCGTCCTCGAGCGGCGTCCGCGGCGCCCAATCCAGCAGCGCCCGGGCGCGCGAGATGTCCGGTTGCCGCTGGCGCGGGTCGCCTTCCGGCAGCGGCCGGTGCACGATGCGCGAGCGCGATCCCATCAGCGCGATGATCTGCGTCGCGAGATCGCGGATCGCGACCTCGTGGGGATTGCCGATGTTCAAGGGGCCGGTGACGGTCTCGGGCGTTTTCATCAGCCGGATGAGACCGTCGATCATGTCGTCGACGTAGCAGAACGCGCGGGTTTGCGAGCCGTCGCCGTAGATCGTGATGTCCCGCCCCAGCAATGCCTGCACGATGAAATTCGACACCACGCGCCCGTCGTTCGGGTGCATGCGCGGCCCATAGGTGTTGAAGATGCGCGCTACCTTGATCGGCAGCCGATGCTGGCGCCAATAGTCGAAGAACAGGGTTTCGGCGCAGCGCTTGCCCTCGTCGTAGCACGACCGCAGCCCGATCGGGTTGACGTTGCCCCAATAGTCCTCGGTCTGCGGATGCGTGGTCGGGTCGCCGTAGACCTCCGAGGTCGACGCCTGCAGGATCCGGACCTTCAGCCGTTTGGCGAGGCCGAGCATGTTGATCGCGCCGTTGACGCTGGTCTTGGTGGTCTGCACCGGATCGTGCTGGTAGTGGATCGGCGAGGCCGGGCAGGCGAGATTGTAGATCTGATCGACCTCCACGAAGAGCGAGAAGGTGATGTCGTGGCGCATCAATTCGAAGCGCGGGTTGCCGATCAGGTGCTCGATGTTGCGCCGCGTGCCGGTGAAGAAATTGTCGACGCAGAGAACCTCGGCGCCCTCGGCGAGCAGGCGGTCGCAGAGATGCGAGCCGAGGAAGCCGGAGCCCCCGGTCACCAGAATGCGCTCCGCAAGATGGCGTCGCATCCATCCCCCCGTCTCGCGACTGTCCGCGTCGAAGCGCGTCGCGTGTGAAATCCCCGCTCAGCGCGGACGCGCGGCGATCGTGTCGATCAGCTTCAGCAGTTGATCGACCGGCACAGTATAATCTTGGTTGTCCCAGCGGGCATAGTCGCCGGCCGGCGGCCGGTCGCCGGCCGGATCGCCGCGCAGGAAATGGTGTCCGACGCCGAGATGGCCGCAGGCCGCCTTCAGGAAGGTCTGGGTGTGCCAGACATAAAGCTCGACCATGCTGTCGAGCTTGCCCGCGAAGATCAGATTGGTGAGCGCCGCGCCGTGGCCGCCGACGATGATCTTCGCGCGTTTGACCAGATTGATCTGCTCGAGCACGGTCATGGCGCCCGAGTCGACCGCCACGAAGTCGAACTTCTCGATCAGCTTTTGCTCCACTTCGCTCTCGTTGAGGACGCGCCGCTGCGACACGTTCCCCCGGCGAAAGAAGATCCGCTCCGGCGCGGGCGAGGCGTCGGCGGCCTGCAGATGGACGCCGAAATCCCGCAGGAAACGCAGCCTGGGGGCGGCGTCGTTCACGCAGGGGACGAATGAGCTCGCGAATCGCAGGATCGGCCGCGTCTCCTTCACCAGCGCCGGCGGCGCGAGGCTTAGGAACGAGCACGCTTGCTCGATCAGCTGCGTGAACCCATCCGTGATCCGGGCGCTTGCCACGATGGTCGGCACGGCGCCGTCGAAGTGGCGCAGCAGCGGCAGCTTGGCCAGATGGTCGACCAGGAAGTGCCAATAGTTGTCGACCCCGCCGAGCACGAAGGCGCCGTCGTAGTCCGCGGCCGCATGGGCCTGCAGCCGATCGGCGAATTTCGGGGAGTAGTATTCGGCGTATTTGTGGTCGGCGTAGGTGCGAAACAACGCCTTGCAGGTTCTTAAGCCGGCGGCGACCGGAAACAGCTGCCCCATCTCCACCCAGCAATCGTGGAATTTGAACATGAACAATTTCGCCTGGCCGGCCGGCAGATCGGTGCCGATCAATTCGCCGATGTCGCTCGACTGGCAAAACCGGGCCGCTGGCAAATCGACGATCATGGTCGGGTCTTGATGGCCAAGGACGAGGCAGGTTTGATACACCACGGCGAGGCGCCGGGAGAAGCCCGGGCGGCTCGACGCCTGCCGTGATGCTGCGCCGGATCGATCCTCGTTGTAAGGAGCCAGCCATGCTGTCCGATGCCGACCGCAAGAAAGCCGCCGACATCCTGATGGATGCGGAAAAGACGCGTAAACAGGCGGTCCAGCTGTCGACCACCTGGCCGAACATCAGCATCGATGACGCCTACGCGATCTCGACCGAGGTGGCCAATCGCAAGATCGCCGCCGGCGCCAAGCTGATCGGCCACAAGGTCGGGCTCACCTCGAAGGCGATGCAGCGCTCCTCGCAGATCGACGAGCCGGACTACGGGCACCTGCTCGACTACATGATGATCCCGGACGGCTCCCGGATCGCGCACGCGACCTATTGCCGGCCGCGGGTCGAGATCGAGCTCGCCTTCATCCTCGGCAAGCGGCTCAAGGGTCCCGGCATCGGCCTGCCCGAGGTGCTGCGGGCGACCGAATACGTGGTGCCGGCGATCGAGATCGTCGATGCGCGCCTGCAGGACCCGCGCAAGATCTTCGATACCGTGGCGGACAACGGCGCCGCCGCCGGCATCGTGATCGGCGGCCGGCCGGTCGGGCCGATGGACGTCGACCTGCGCTGGGTCGCCGGCATCATGTACAAGAACTCCGAGATCGAGGAGACCGGCGTCGCCGCCGGCGTGCTCGGCCATCCGGCGCTCGGCGTGGCGTGGCTCGCCAACAAGCTCGGCTCGCACGACGTGCCGC
>JBEVIH010000304.1:0-19379 GCA_040510815.1 Xanthobacteraceae bacterium
CATCTCTACGGCGGCATGGACGAGCCGGAGCTCAAGATCATCGACGTGTTCATCTGCAAGCTGCGCAAGAAGCTTGCGAACGCCTCGAACGGCAAGAACTATATCGAGACGGTGTGGGGCCGCGGTTACGTGCTGCGCGAGCCGAGCGAGGACGAGGCGCGCATCCCGGCCTGAGCCGACGCGCCCATCGCCAATTCAAAACCCCGCCAGCGATGGCGGGGTTTTTGTTTCGGCCGATGGCGCGTCAATTCTGCCGGTGTGCCAATCCGGCTCTCGGCGGCGTATAGTCTCAAATGAAGGACCGGGCTCGCTGCTTGCAGGAGCCCCTGATGACCGTGACCGGCATGGCCCTGGGTGATGCCTGCGGACCGATCTCGAGGCGCCCGCCTCGACGGCGTCATCTGATGCTGTCCGTCCTCGCGGCCGTCGTGGGATTGTCCCTCGCCCAGCCCGCATCTGCTCAAACGCCCGCCTTCGACCTCGTGCTTCGCAACGGCCGCATCGTGGACGGCACCGGCAGCCCATGGCACCGCGCCGACCTCGCGATTCGCGGCGATACGATCGTCCGCATCGCGCCGTCGATCCCCGATCGCGCCACGCGCGTGATCGACGTCGAGGGCCGGGTGATCACCCCGGGTTTCATCGACGTGCACACCCATGCCGGGCGCGGAATCTTCGACGTGCCGACCGCCGACAATTATGTGCGCCAGGGCGTCACCACCGTCATGGAGGGCGGCGACGGCAGCTCGCCGGTTCCGATTGGGGCCTTCCTGGCCAGGCTCGAGGCGCTGCCGAAATCGCTCAACATGGGGACCTTTGTCGGGCAGGGATCGGTCCGCGTGGCCGTCGTCGGTGAGGTCAATCGGCCGCCGACGGCCGATGAGCTCGAAAAGATGCGCGCGCTCGTCGAGCAGAGCATGAAGGACGGCGCGTTCGGTCTCAGCTCGGGCCTGTTCTACGTGCCCGGCGTGTTTACGCCACTCGATGAGTTGATCGAACTCGCCAAGGTCACCGGCCGCTTCGGCGGCCATCACAATTCGCATATCCGCGACGAGGCGGCGCGTGTGGTCGAAAGCGTGCAGGAAGTCATCACGATCGGCGAGCGCGGCGGCCTGCCGACCCAGGTGTCGCATCACAAGGTCATCGGGCGGGACAACTGGGGCCGCAGCGCCGAAACGCTGCGGCTGATCGACGAGGCGCGAGCGCGCGGCGTTGATGTCACCATGGATCAATATCCCTACACAGCGTCGAGCACCGGCATTACGTCTGCGCTGCTGCCGACCTGGTCCCTGGAGGGCGGCTTCGAGCGCATTTTGCAGCGCCTGCGCGACCCGCAGACGCGCGCCCAGATCAAGAGCGAGGTCGTAGGCTTCATCCGCACCGAGCGGGGCGGCGGCGATCCGAAGAACGTCGTGGTCGCTTACTGTCACTGGGACGATTCACTCGGCGGCAAGAATCTCGGCGAGATCGCCCGCTTGCGCGGTATGCAGCCGAGCATCGACAACGCCGCGGAGGTCGCGCTTTGGATCACCGAGCGGGGCGGCTGCCGAGGGGTCTTCCACGCCATGAGCGAGGAGGACCTCGAGCGCATCATGCGGCATCCGGCGACGATGATCGCGTCCGACGGAGAAATTCCGATGGGGATCGGATTCCCCAAGGCCGGAGTTCCGCATCCCCGCAGCTACGGCACGTTCGCCCGCGTGCTCGCCGTCTACGTACGCGAGCGCGGAATCTTGACGCTCGAGGATGCGGTGCGGAAGATGTCCTCGCTCCCGGCACAGCGTCTGGGACTGCAGGATCGGGGCTTGCTGCGGCCCGGCATGAAGGCGGACATCGCGGTGTTCGATCCCGCGCGCGTGCGCGACGCCGCCACCTACGACAAACCGCACCAGTACGCCGAAGGCTTCTCGCACGTCATCGTCAACGGAAAGATCGTGTTCGAGCGCGGGGCAATGACCGCCGCCCGCCCAGGGAAGGTGGTGTACGGGCCGGCGAAGGAGGTGCCGGTCCCGTGATGATGCGTGAGCCGGTAGCTCAAACCCGTTGCAGAAAACGGGTGGATCGCCGCGCCGTCCACGACCATCGTCCGCCGCGCGGAGGATGCGGTGATGGCGGCGTTGTTCGGCCCGGCGATGGTCCTGCTGTTCTGCCTCTCGCAGGCCCTGCGCGACGTCTATTTCGCGAATGTGTTCCAGGACGTCGACTACTTCGCCGTGATCCTGCTGGCGTTCCTGCCGTCCACGCTCGCCTTCGGCGCGATCACGGCGGCGAAGGCGCCGGGCGAGTTCGCGACATTGCGCGGCCACCCCGCGACCGTGCTGGCGATGACCGTCACCACCGCGCTGGCCTGGACCTGCTACTTCTTCGCGCTCACCCATCTGGAGCCTTCGATCGTCAACACGCTCCACAGCGGCATGGGGCCGTTGACGGTCATCGCGCTCGCGGCCTGCGGCGTGCGGCTCGCGAAGCAAAGCGTCATCGGCCGGCAGGAGGCGCTGGGCTATGCCGGCATCGCGCTCGCGCTCGCCGGCCTCTGGTGGGTCGTGTTGTCGGGACAATCGGGCCTGCCCCACGCGGACCATGCGGCGAGCCTCATCGGGCTCGTGCTGGTGCTGGTCAGCGGCGTATCGATCACCATCAGTCTCCTCTTCTCCAAGCGCCTGCACGATCATGGCGTGAGCCCGGAAGCGGTGACCGCGGTTCGCTACCTCGCGCTGATTCTGCTCGCCGGATGCGTGGAGGCATGGCAGGGCCGGCTCGCCGGCATCGATCATCTCGGCGATCTGGTGGCGCTGTCCTTGATCGCGACCGTGCTGATCGCCTTGCCGACGTTCGCGCTGCAGATCGGCGTGGCGCGCACCGCGCCGCTCACCGCCCACGTGCTGCGCTCATTGGGTCCGGTCTGCGTGTTCGGCGGCCAGCAGCTGGACGGGCGACTGGTCTACTCGACGCCCACGCTGATCTGCATCCTCGGCTATTCCGCCGCCGCCATCGCCAGCAACATCGCGCACGGCTGGCGCCAGCAACCGGCCGCGATGCGCGGTTGACCAGAGCAACGCCGGCCGTAAAGTGGCGTATCGCCATCCCTGGCCCCGTCTCCTCCCATGCCGCCTCCTGCCATCCCCAAATTGTCGGCGCGCGGCGCCGAGATTCCCGCGATCGGCTTCGGCACGTCCAGCCTGGGCAATTGCGGCGAGATCGTCGCCTACGCACTCAAGGCCGGCTACCGCCATATCGACACCGCCTGGAAATACGGCACCGAGCGCGGCGTCGGCGAGGGCATGCGGGCGTCGGGCGTGCCGCGCAGCGAGATCTTCCTCACCACCAAGGTGACGCATGAATACCTGCGCGCCGACGATTTCGCCCGCTCGGTCGACGAGAGCCTGAAAAATCTCGGCGTCGACCACGTCGATCTCTTGCTGGTGCATTGGCCGAACCCGGAGATCCCGCTGAGCGAGCCGATGCCGGCACTGGCGAAAGCGAAGCGTCAGGGGCTGACGCGCCATATCGGGGTGGCGAATTTCACCATCGCGCTGCTCGACGAGGCGATCCGGCTATGCCCGGAGCCGCTGATCAACTTGCAGGCCGAGTATCACCCCCATCTCGACCAGACCAAGCTCTTGGAGGCGTGCCGCCGGCGCGGCCTGATCTTCACCGCCTATTGCCCGCTCGGCCGCGGCCGCCTGCTGCGCGACCCGGTGCTGGCCGACATCGCCGCCCGCAAGGGCCGGCCGCTCGCCCAGATCGCGCTGCGCTGGCTCGTCCAGCAGGGCAACATCATCCCGATCCCGCGCTCCTCCAATCCCAAACGCATGGCCGAGAACCTCGCGGTCTTCGACTTTGCGCTCACCGACGAGGAGATGAAACGCATCTCCGCGCTCAAGCGGCCGGACGGCCGGATCGCCGATCCGGTCGGCCGCGCGCCGGCGTGGGACTGAAGAGATCGGAACGCCAAATGTCGCTGCCCAAATACTTCATGTACTTCCCGGGCAATTACCGCTGGTCGGCGGCGTTCGTGAACATGCTCGGCCGCACGCCCTACGGCGGCGCCGACATCAGCGAGCTGCACAAGATCGGCCGGCTGCTGGACGGCAAGGACGCCGAGGACGACGAGGCCTGGTTCGAGGCCTGCCTGCGCGTCGCCGACGAGGTGCGCGGCCGCGCCGAGCGCTTCCGCGCGTCGCACCATCCGATCTCGGCCGCCGCCTTCTATCTGCGCGCCTGCCACTACTACCAGATGGGCGAGCGCTTCCGCACCCCGAAGGACCGCAAGGCGCTCGACGCCTACCGCACCGGGGTCGACTGCTTCCACCAGTTCGTGGCGCATACCGACGCCAAGATCGAGATCGTCGAGGTGCCGTTCGAAGGCCAATCCCTGCCCGGCTATTTCGTGCATGCGCAGAACGCGGCCGCCGCGCGCACCCCTTGCGTGGTGTTCTTCGACGGCCTCGATCGCCGGCGTGCCCGACCTGGTCAAGCGCGGCATCTCGGTGCTGGTCATGGACGGGCCCGGCACCGGCGAGGCCATCCGCTTTCGCGGCATGGTGCTGCGCCACGACTACGAGAAGGCCGGCAGCGCCTGCATCGATTTTCTGGAGCGGCGCAGCGACGTCGATGCGAAAAAGATCGGCATCGTCGCCATCAGCCTGGGCGGCTACTACGCCCCGCGTTGCGCCTCGCTCGATCACCGCTTTGCCGCCTGCATCGCCTGGGGCGCGATCTGGGACTATCACGCGGTGTGGAAGCGGCGCATCGACGCGCAGTTCAAGGCGTCGCTGTCGGTGCCCGGCCATCACATCATGTGGATCCTGGGCGCCGCGACCTTGGAGGACGCGCTGCGCAGACTCGAGCCGTTCAAGCTCGACGGCGTGGTGCAGAACATGCGCTGCCCGTTCCTGGTCGTGCACGGCGAGGACGACGAGCAGATCCCGCTCAAGGACGCGCAGGCGCTCTACGACGCCTGCGGCTCGCCGGACAAGACGCTGCGCGTCTTCACCGCCGAGGAAGGCGGCGCCCAGCACTGCCAGCGCGACTATCTGGCGCTCGGCTGCGCCACCATGTGGAGTTGGTTCGAGGACAAGCTCAAGCGGGCGTGATCAGCGCGCGCCCGCCACGATCCGCAGTGAGGTCGCGGCCAGCCGGGGCGCGGTGTTCGGCATGTAGAGCCCGCGCCGGTCGGCGCACGGCTTGAAGCTGTCGGTCAGGCCGACCACCGTCTCGGCAGCGCCGAGCACGAGGTAGCCGCCGCGCTCGGTGAGGCGCGCGATGCGGTCGAGCACGTCGGTCTTGGTCGCCTGGTCGAAATAGATCAGCACGTTGCGGCAGAACACCACATCGAACACGCCAAGATGGGAGAAGTCGCTGAGCAGGTTGAGCGGCCGGAACTGCACCATGGCGCGCAGCTCGGGCGCGATCTGCCAGGTGTCGCCGACCTGGCTGAAATACTTGATCAGCAGCTGGATCGGCAGCCCGCGCTGCACCTCGAACTGGCTGTAGACGCCGGCCTTGGCCTTCTCCAGGACCTCGTTGGACAGGTCGGTGGCGATGATCTCGATGCGCCAGCCGGCGATGTGACTGCCCATCTCCTTGAGCGACATTGCGAGCGAATAGGGCTCCTGCCCGGTCGCGGCGGCCGAGCACCAGATGCGGATGCGGCGCTGCGCCGCCCGCGCGGCCATGAGCGCCGGCACGATGGTGTCGCGAAAATGCTCGAACGGAATCTTGTCGCGGAAGAAGAACGATTCGTTGGTCGTCATCGCCTCCACCACCTCGACCACGAGCGGCTCGCCGGCCGGGCCTTTGAGCCTCAGAACCAGGTCGCCGAGACCCATGAAACCCGCCCGGCGGGCGACCGGAAGCAGCCGGCTCTCCACCAGGTATTGCTTGTCCGCCGCCAGCACGAGGCCGGAACGCTCCTTAAGGAGCCTGCGCAGATAGTCGTAGTCGTCCGGCGTCATGGACGGCCCCCCGCGAACATGCGCGCGATTCGCGGCGCGATCTGATCGAGCGCCAGCACCGCCGAAGCCAGCCCCGCATGGGCGACCGAGCCGGGCATGCCCCACACCACGCTCGAGGCCTCGTCCTGGGCGATGACGCAGCCGCCGGCGGCGACGATCTCCGCCGCGCCCTTGGTGCCGTCGGTGCCCATTCCGGTGAGCACCAGGGCCAGATTCCAGTTGCCCCACACCGACGCCGCCGAGGAGAACAGCGGATCGACCGCCGGCTTGCAGAAATGGATCTGGGCGCCGTCGTGCAGCGCGATCACCGGCTCGCCGTCGCGCCGCGCCACCCGCATGTGCCGGCCGCCCGGCGCGACGTAGATGTTGCCGGCGAGCACCGGCTCGCCGTCGACCGCCTCGTGCGCCGGCCGCCCGCTCGCCCGCGTCAGGTGCTCGGCCAGGATGGCCGTGAAGGTCGGCGGCATGTGCTGGGTGATCAGCACCGGCGCCTGATCGATGACCGTGTGGAGGTTGCTGACGACCAGGTTGAGCGCTTGCGGCCCGCCGGTCGACGAGCCGATCAGCAGCACGCGCGGCGGCATCACCGGCAACGACCGCAGCAGGAACTTGCCGGGCTCGGGCGCGCTCGGCGCGATGCTGGGCGCCTCGACGCTCGGGCCGGTTTCGCCGCGCTGCCGGACGCGCGGACCGACCGGCACGGTCGGCGCATAGAGACGGGCCGCGGCCGGACCGAGCCTGCGGCGCGCGCCGAGCGCGCGCACCTTGTCGATCAGCTCGCGGCGAAACTCCGGCGAGGTCGCGAATTCACGGTTGGTTTGCGGCTTCGGGATGTAGTCGGCGGCGCCCAGCGCAAGCGCGCGCAGGCTTATTTCGGCGTTGCGGCGGGTGAGCGTCGACGCCATCAGCACGACGAGATCGCGCTTCTTCTCCAGGAGACGCGGCAGCGCGGTGATCCCGTCGACGTCGGGCATGTCGACGTCGAGAATGACGACGTCGGGATTGGCGCGCTCGACCTGCTCGATGGCTTCACGTCCGCCGCGCAGCGAGGCGACGATCTTGAGATCGGGCTCGGCCTCGACCCAGCGCGCAATCAGGCCGCGCACGACGATGGCGTCGTCCACCACCATCACGCGGATCGGGTCCTGCGCGAGCGTGGCGCCGGAGGTTGGAGTGGCGACGGCGATACTCATGAAACGACGGGGTTGACGCTACGGGACGCGCATTTTTTGACTGTAACGCGAAACGGCCGGGCGACCGGTCAGATCAGCCCGACCTCCTGGAACTTGGCTTCGACGATGTCCTTGTCGAACGGCTTCATGATGTATTCGTTGGCCCCGGCATGCAGCGCGCGGGCGATGTGCGCGACGTCGTTCTCGGTCGTGCAGAACACCACCTTCGGCCGGTCGCCGTCCGGCAGCCGGCGCAGCACGCGCAGGAACTCGTAGCCGTCCATCTTCGGCATGTTCCAGTCGAGCAGCACGGCATCCGGCATCTGCTTGCGGCAGACGTCGAGCGCCTGCTCGCCGTCCTCGGCCTCCATGATCTGGAACTCGAGGCCCTCGAGAATTCGCCGCGCCACCTTCCGGATGACGCTCGAATCGTCAACCACCAGACAGGTCTTCATCATAACCTCGCTTGTTTTTGCGCTGATCGCGCCCGCTTGACATGTTGCACTTCACGTTCCTCACATTGCGCATCCGGCACGGCCCGCGCTTCAGGCCGCGGCCGCGAGCGCACCGGCGTCGAGCACCCGCTCGACGTCGAGAATGACCAACAGCCTCCCGTCGAGCCGATGCACGCCGGCCGAGACGCGCGCCAGGCGCTCGTCGAGATTGACCGGGTTGTCCTCGCGGCTTGCCGCCGGCAGCTTCAGCACCTCGCCGACCTCGTCGATCAGCAGGCCGTGCGACTCGCCCTTGTGCTCGACGCCGACCGCCATCGGTCGCCCGCCGCCCTGCTGCGCCGGCAGGTCGAGCCGGCGGCGCATGTCGATCACGGTGACGATGCGGCCGCGCAGGTTGAGCAGGCCGGCGATGTTCGGCCCCGCCAGCGGCACCCGCGTCAATCGCTCGGGCACGAACACGTCCTGCACGCGCGAAATCGGCAGCCCGAACAACTGGCCGCCGATCATCGCGGTGACATATTCGACAACGTTCTCGCTCATCGCGCTCATGGCCGCTCCCTCACGCCGCGCAGCTCAAGTCGGCGGTCTGCTCCTTGAGCGCCGCGATCAGGCCCTGACGATCGAACTTGGCCACATAGTCGTGCAGCCCCACCTGCTTCCCGCGCTCGACCGCCTCCGCGGACACGAGCGAGGAGAGGCCGATGATCGGCACGTCGGCGGTACGCGGATCGGCGCGCACGGCCGAGACGAACTGGAAGCCGTCCATGCCGGGCATCACGATGTCGGTGATGATCACGTCGAAACGCTGCCCGCCCTGCAGCAGCGCCAGGGCGTCCTCCGCCGCCGCCACCGTGGTGACGGCATAGCCGGCGGCCTTGAGCACCGGCGCCAGCAGGTTGCGGAAAAACGCCGCGTCGTCGACCAGCAACAGGCTGCGCGTGCGCTGCCCGCCCTGGCGCTCCTTCCAATTGCGCCAGTCGTCGAACGCGAGCGGCAGGTAATGCGCGATGTCGATGATCTCGGTGGCCTGGCCCTTGATCACCGCCGAGCCGATGAAGCCCGGCCGTTCGCTCGCCACCTCGATGTCGAGTCGGTCCTCGACGATATCGACGATCTCGTCGACCACGAGACCCATGGTGCGGCGCTCGTCCGAGAACACCAGCAGCGGCTGCGCGCCGCTGTCCTTGATGCGCACCTCGTCGTTGACCGGGATCAGCGGCATGAGCTGGCCGCGGTACTGCGTGAGCGGGCGGCCGTTGGAGAGCTCGATCTTCCTGGCGTCGATCTCCTCCAGGCGGGTGACGAGCGAGAGCGGCACCGCCTTGGGCTGCGGCGAGCCGGCGCGGAATATCAGCAGCGACTCGGTCGCCGCCTCCGCGGCCTGGCGCTCGACGTCGCGCTCCTCCTCGGCGGTCTGGCGGGCCGCCACCATGCCGATGGTCTGCACGATGCCGTTCGGATCGATGATCAGGATCACCGAGCCGTCGCCGAGAATGGTATTGCCGGAGAACATCGGGATGTTGCGAAGCTTGCTCGACATCGGCTTCACCACGATCTCTTCAGTGTGGAAGACGCCGTCGACGACGAGGCCGAAGGTCTGGCTGCCGACCTGCGTGACCACGATGAAGCCGTTCTCCGAGTCGCCCTCGTCCTCGCGGTCGAGCTTGAGCAGCGTCTTGAGGCGGACGAGCGGAAGCAGCTTGTTGCGCAGCCGCAGCACCGCCGCGTCCTTGATGCGTTCGATGCGATGCTCCGAATGGCTGCGCGCGCGCACCAGCTCGACCACCGCGAGCTGCGGGATGGCGAAGCGCTCACCGGCCGCCTCGACCAGCAACGCGGAGACGATGGCGAGCGTGAGCGGAATCTTGATGACGAAGCTGGTGCCGCGGCCGCTCACCGATTTCACGTCGACGGTGCCGCCGATCTGGTCGATGTTGGCGCGCACAACGTCCATGCCGACGCCGCGGCCGGAGACGCTGGTGACCCGCTCGGCGGTCGAGAAGCCGGGCGCGAAGATGAATTTGAGAATCTGCGCGTCGGACAGCTTGTCGATTTCGGCTTCCGAAGCGAGCCCGCTGGCGACCGCCTTGGCCCTGATCCGCTCGGTGGCAAGGCCGCGGCCGTCGTCGGCGACCTCGATGATGATGTGGCCGCCCTCGTGGCGGGCGGACAGGCGGATGGTGCCGCGTTCGGGCTTGCCGGCGGCGAGCCGCTCGGCCGGCATTTCCAGGCCATGGTCGGCGGCGTTGCGCACCATGTGGGTGAGCGGATCCTTGATCAGGTCGAGCACCTGGCGATCGAGCTCGGTATCGGCGCCGTGCATTTCCAGCTCGATCGGCTTGTCGAGCTCGGTCGACAGGTCGCGCACGATCCGCGGCAGCTTTTGCCAGGCGTTGCCGATCGGCTGCATGCGCGTCTTCAGCACGCCCTCCTGCAGCTCGGCGGTGACGTTGGAGAGCCGCTGCAGCGGCGACTTGAACTCGGAATCCTCGTGCCGGCGCACGATCTCGATGAGCTGATTGCGGGTGAGCACCAGCTCCGAGACCATGGTCATCAGGTGCTCGAGCGTGTCGACGTGCACGCGGATCGACTGGTTGGCGACCTTGTCGGGGCGATCGTCATCGCCGCCGGCGCTCTCCGTCCGCTCGAGCGGCGGCGCACTGCCGGCTGCCTCGGCCGCAGGCGCGGGGTTCGCGTCGGGGCCCGGAGTCTCGCGGAATGCGCGCTCGAGCTCGTCGAGCGTGGCCTCGCCCGGGCGCAGCGGCCGTTCCAGCACCTGCGGAACCAGCGAGCCGACGGTGCGCCCCGTCGATGCCGCCTTGCGGTCGGAGGCGTCGGCCGACATGCGGTCGAGCCGCGCGATCAGGTCGCGATCGTCGCCCGCCTGCTCGGCCTGGTGGCGCTCGAGCTCGTCGAGCAAGAGCTTGATGCGGTCGATGGTCGCCAGGATCAAGGTGACGGCCTCGCCGGTGACCGGCAGGCCGTCGCGGAAATTGCCCATCAGCGCTTCGGCGGCGTGCGTGAGCGCTTCCAGCCGCGGCAACCCGAGGAAGCCGCAGGTGCCTTTGATGGTGTGGACGAGGCGGAAGATGTTATCGAGGATCTTGGCGTTGTTCGGATCCTGCTCGAAACGAACCAACTCCACGTCGACGACATCGAGACTTTCGCTCGTCTCGGTCAGAAATTCCCGCAGCAACTCGTCCATGGAACCGGGACTTTCGACGCAACATGCGACCGCCGGCTCGGCTCCCCACGGGAGCCAAATCGGCGCGCTTCACCAGGTACGCCAGTGTGTTGGTAAACAGTTTAATTTTGGTTGCGCTGCGGCGATGTTGTGGGCCGTTAATCCGCGGTTAGGAAATCGCCGAAAGTTGCGCGGACCCGGCGTGAAGGCCCGTACCGTGGGCAGCGTATTTGGAGATCAGGAACGCTACTTGGTCGCCACCACGATGCCCTCGCCCTCGGCCTTGAGATCGACCGTGAGGCCGCAGGCGCGGGCCAGCAGGCCGGTGTAGAACGGCTGGATCGCGTGGGCGTCGACCGATCCGCTCTCCGAGGTGCCCTGGAGCAGGCCCGGCACCGCCTGGGGAATGCGCGCATTGAGGCCGACCGCGGCCACGCGGAACCCCATGGTTTCCCCTTCGCCGGCGGCATCCACGGTCAAGGTGCCGCCGCGCGGGATCGTCTGCCCGGCGATGATCAGCATGTTGAGCAGCAGTTTGACCCGATTCTTCGGCATCAGCGCCCGCGGCAGGTTCCAGGTGAGCTTGGTCTTGTCGTCCTCGATGAAGGCGCGCGCCATGGTTTGCGCGTCGCCGAGATCGATCTGGGCACTGACCGAGCCGGCGGCGCCAAAGGCGATCCGGCAGAATTGCAGCCGTGCCGAGGCGGTCCTGGCGCTTTTCTTGATCAGATCGAGCGCGAAGGTCTTGGTCTCTTCGTCGCTCTGCTTCTCCTCCAGCACCTCCAGCCCGTTGACGATGGCGCCGGTCGGGCTGATCAGGTCGTGGCACACGCGCGAGCACAAGAGCGCAGCGAGATCGAGCGGATCAAGGGCGACGGCTGCGGACATGAAGACCTCTCCGGTGGACGGGCATCGGGTAAGCGGAACTGTGGTGCTGGGGCGCGACTCAGGGACCATGGCGTCGCGGCGGCGGTGTGATAACCGCCGCCGCTCGATCTGCCAAGGCCTTGAACAAGACCGGCAAAAAGACCACAGCAAGGCGAAACCGCGCCAATCGGCCTGACGCCGAGGGGAACAGCAGGTGGTGGACGGTCCGCTCCTGGGCGAGCTTACGACCATCGTCTCGGCCGCCGCCGCGGCGATCCTCCAGGTGCGCGCGGGCGTGGTCGAGACCCGGACCAAGCCCGACCAGTCTCCGGTCACCGCCGCCGACCATGCGGCCGAGGCCCTGATTCTCGACCGCCTCAACCGGGTGCTGCCGGGCGTTCCGGTGGTTTCGGAGGAGGCCGCGGGGCGCGCTCCCCCGGCGAAGCTCGCGGACACGTTCATCCTGGTCGACCCGCTCGACGGCACCCGCGAGTTCATCGCCGGCAGCGACGAGTTCACGGTCAACCTCGCGATCGTCACCGCCGGCCGCCCGGTGCTCGGCATCGTGGCGGCACCGGCGCTGGGACTGCTCTGGCGCGGCGCCGAGCGCGGGCCGGCCGAGCGGCTGCGGCTGGCGCCGGGAGCGCCGGCAAGCGCCGCCCAGGAGACGCACCCGATCCGCTCCCGGCCATGGCCGAGCGGAGGCCTGATCGCGGCGGTCAGCCGCTCCCACCGCGACGCGCGCACCCAGGCCTTGCTGGCGCGGCTGCCAGTCATTGAGGAGATCGTGAGCGGATCGGCGATCAAATTCTGCCGCGTCGCCGAGGGCGCGGCCGACCTCTATCCAAGGCTTGCGCCCACCTGCGAATGGGACGTGGCCGCCGGCCACGCGGTGCTGGCGGCAGCCGGCG
The DNA here is from genome assembly GCA_040510815.1 of Xanthobacteraceae bacterium. Classification (GTDB taxonomy): domain Bacteria; phylum Pseudomonadota; class Alphaproteobacteria; order Rhizobiales; family Xanthobacteraceae; genus VAZQ01. The sequence goes on from JBEVIH010000304.1 coordinate 12,547, forward strand.
GCGCGGTGACCACGCCCGAAGGGGCGCCGCTACGCTATGGCCAAATCGCCGAAAACTTCCGGATCCCGGCCTTCATTGCCTGGGGCGATCCGTCGAAGCGGATGACGGAAATCGGATGACAGAGGCCGGAGGTCAGATGGCCGATAGCCGGGCTGAGCCGCCGTCGTCCGTCATCTGACCTCCGTCCTCTGGTTACGGCGACAGGGTCCGCTGAACGGATGGCCACCGCTGATCGGCGGCGGCGATGACGGCCTCGGCGTCGCCCGCAAACAGGTCCCTGGCTTCCGCCGTACAAAAGAGATAGAGGCGCCGCCCCTGCACCACCCAGAGCCGGGGATCGCCTGGGACCGCCGCCCCGCGCGCGACCCCGGTCGGGTCATAGCCGCCGAACCGGGGCAGGTAGGTATCGGGATCGGCCAGGAAGGCGCCGCGGTTGCCCTCGTTGCGGAACCGCCAGACCGCGCCCGCAAAGCTTGCTTCGAAGTCGCCCTTTCCGGGCATCGCGACCCGGTCGATGAAATAGGCGACCGGGTCGAAGCCGCCGATCGCGATCCCGCTGTTGCGGTCGACCACGATCAACTCGGTGGTCGCCGCCTGGATCGCGGCCGGCGCGGCGAGCCCGCTGATGGCCGCGGCCGCCGCCAGCAGGCCGGTGCCGAGCCCGACCAGCCGAAGCTTCCGTTGGCGCCGCGGTGCGGTCATAGTCTTGCCGATGATGCGGCGATTCGGTTGCGGTTTGGCCGCAAAGCTAACGTATCCATGTGTGCAACGGGTTAAACCGGGGTTGACCCACTCGAACTCCATGGAGCACTCGATGCGCGCCGTCTTGCGGACCGCCGCTCTCGTCCTTGGTCTCGCCGCCCTTGCGACCGGCCCTTTGGCAGCCCAAACCTACCAGCAGGCACCAGCCAACCCGCCGCCGCCGCAACACGCCAATCCGCAGCCGCAGACCAATCAATATTCGTCGAATGAGATCATCGACACCGGCCACCGGTTCTTCGGCTCGGTGTCGCGCGGGCTTGCCCAGATCGTCGAGAAGGCGGGCAGCCAATGGGGCCTGCCCAACGGCTATGTCCTCGGCCAGGAGGCCGGCGGCGCCATGGTCGCTGGGGTGCGCTACGGCGACGGCATCCTCTACACCAAGAATGCCGGCGACCTCCGGGTGTTCTGGCAGGGCCCGTCGGTCGGCTTCGATTTCGGCGGCGAGGGCGCCCGCACCATGATGCTGATCTACAGCCTGCCGGCCACCGACGCGATCTACCAGCGCTTCGTCGGCATCGACGGCTCGGCCTATTTCGTCGGCGGCCTGGGCATGACCGCGTTGACCGCGAGCAATGTCGTGGTGGTTCCGATCCGCACCGGCGTGGGGCTGCGCCTCGGCGCCAACGTGGGCTATCTCAAGTTCACCCCGACCGCGACCTGGAACCCGTTCTGAGCGGCGGACGGGTGAGCCCAAAGGACTGTCCGGCGCCGCAAACCACGGCGTTGGCGGCGGAACCGCCCTTGAAAACCGCCAGGTCGCTAGCCTCGGCCCGATTCAGGTTAACCGCCGGGCCCGCTGGAAGCGCGCGGCCAGCCGTGCCATTCTGGTAAAAATCAAGTTTCATGGGGTTCAGGAGGCGTAATCCATGATCGAACCGATCATGTTCGTCGGGATCGGATTCCTGGTCGCCGGCCTGCTCGTCATCGGCGTCATCCCGCTGGTGCATGCGCGCGCGGTACGCCTCACCCAGCGGCGGCTGGAAGCCTTGACGCCGCTGTCGATGGCGGAAATCCAGGCCGACAAGGACCAGTTGCGCGCCGAATTCGCGATGTCGACGCGGCGGCTCGAAATGAGCGTCGAGCAGATGAAGGCGAAGACCTCGAGCCAGCTGGCCGAGATCGGCAAGAAGAGCGAGGCAATCGGCCGGCTCAAATTCGAGCTGAGCGAGAAGACCGCGTCGCTGTTCGCCGCCGAGGCCAAGGAAAAGCAGCTCGCCGACGAGCTGGCGCTGTACCGCACCGACACCGAGATCAAGTCCACCGCGCTGGAGGACGCCGAGCGCGCGCTGGCGGCGACGCAGGCCGAGTTCGCACAGGTCACCGCGAATTTCAACGAGGCCTCGGTCACCGCCGACAGCCAACGGGTCGAGCTGGTGATGCTGCGGGCCCAGGCGGAGGCGCTCAAGGGCCAGATCGAAAGCTACGAGAAGGAGACCAAGGAGCTGCACAGCCGCCTCTCCCGGCAGACTACGGAGATCGACAGCCTCGGCCAGCAGCTGTCCGAGGAGCGCAACAAGGCCGAAACGCTCGGTAATCGCGTCGGCGAGCTCGACCGCCTGCTCATTGCCCAGACCACGGAAGCCGAGATTCTCGGCCGCCGCGTGCAGGAGCTGGTCGCCCGGCTCGACGAGCAGGGCCGCTTCCTCGCCGACCGCGAATACGTCTCGGACCGCCTGCGCACCGAGGCGGCCAGCGCGCAGAAGACCGAAGCCGACGTCCGCAGCGAGCTCTCCGAGGCTGAGCGCCGCCACCGCCTGGCGACCGAGGCGATCCGCACCGAGAAGACGCTGCTGGAGGAGCAGCTCAAGCAGTCGCAGGACGAGCGCGCCAAGCTGCAGCGCGAGATGGCCACGATGAAGCGCGACGCCGAGACCGCCTGGGCGTCCGAGCGCATGGAAAGTGCCGTGCTGCGCGAGCGCATCAACGACGTCGCCGCTGAGGTGGCGCGGCTGACCGCCACGCTCGAAGGTCCGGGCTCGCCGATCGACACCATCCTGGCGGCCGACGCGGCGCGCACGGCGGCGGTCGGCAACGGCGCCAACGGCGGCGCGCCCTCGATCGCCCCCAATGGCGGCGGCTCCAAGGGCACGCTCGCCGATCGCATCCGGGCGCTGCAGAGCCGCGCCTCGCGCGTGCCGCAGGCGAGCGGGGCGTAAGCGGGACGCAAGTGAAATACCAGCGAGGCCGGTCGCTTCGCTTGACTCCTGCCTCCCCTGCCTTAAATCGTGCGGTTGGCCCGGGCGCTTAGCTCAGCGGGAGAGCGTTCCCTTCACACGGGAGAGGTCGTAGGTTCAATCCCTACAGCGCCCACCACCCTTCGCTGCGAAGCAGCGCAAGGTGGTTGTCCTCCGAAGCTTCAGCGAAGCGGACGACCAATGTTTCTTCGGCTGGCGCTTTCGCTGATAAGGTCTTGCACCTCACCGGCAGCCACCACGCAACACTCTCAGTCAGGTTCGACCAGCACCGAATAACGTCCGCATAAACGGCGCTCAGGTCAGCATCGAGAGAATCGTCTGAATTTGCTCCGACGCCGCAACCACCAACCCCTCGTAGCTGGTCTGCCCCTCTGCGGCGGCCTTCAAAATCAGCTCGGCCATGTGCGCCTTGATCCCCGGCGTCGCCTGATCCGCGGGAATTTTCGTCATGACCTCGTCGAGCGCCGCCCGCATCGTTTGGATGAGTTCTGGACTATAACTCGGCATGATTTGTCTCCCGTCGGCCTGCGGAGAACGTTACCGATTCAGACCATAGGGGCCAGACACAAATCCGGACCGGCAAATCACGCTCGTGTGACGACACGTTATTCACAAAAGTTATGCGTGCGCGCCCGCTTTCCTTTGCTCACGAAATCCGAAACCTTTCCATCCCGAGCTCAAGTCCCATCCGACAGCAACAACAACGCCGCCGCGGCGCTGTCTGCGGTATTTGGGGAGTAGCCGGTGCTTTGAGGGCAATTCGCTAGGCGCGGATCATATAGGTAAAGGGGCACGCGCGGGCACGGCGCACGGGATCACGGAAAGACCTTCGCTTTGCGTTGGACTGCGCCAGAATTAAGTGCTTTTTGTTGCGTGGACTAAACCCAGACCTGCGACTTTACTTGTGCTTGCGGCGGGATTTCTTGGCGGCAGATTTCCTGCCGGAGGCTGCGACCTTGGACGGCTGCTTGATCAGAAAATCATCGATCTTGGCACCGGCTTTGAGCCTTTCCCGCAGCCAAACCGGTTGCGCTCCACGGCCGGCCCAGGTCGCCCCTGACTTGCGATCGCGGTATTTCGGCGCGACCTTTCGGCCTTTCCTTTTGCTCTTGCCGTAGATGGCGATCCGCCCAACCGCCGCATAATCCGAGCCCAGCGAGGCAAGCTCTTTCTTCAGGGCGTCGGCACGTCGGCTTAGCACGGCGCCGACGTCATCACGCAGCTTGAGCAGCGCATCGATCGACATTGAAGCGAGATTGGATGGTCTGGCCATCGCGGCCTCCTGCAAAAAAATACAATTCCGGGTTTGGGCTTTATGCATATAAAAGGCAAGCACGCAGAAGTTGGCATGCGGATCGATTGCTTACCTGATGAGTGATCGTTCCTGAATAGTTCGCCGCCGATTCATCAATTCCCAACATGCCTTTATCGAAGCGCGAGCGAAAACAGCCGAACCGCCGCCGGGGATTAAGCGACCGGCCGACGGGTTTGGAAATACCTCAGGATCGCGTAGCAGGCGCCGGCCGCCGCGAGATGCTTGAGCGTGTGGCCGCTGAGAATCGATCCGGCCGAATGAACCGTGCGGTCGTGGAATTCGACCACTTTGGCGAACGCGTACAGCGCCGCCGCGATAATCCAATAAAACGTGCCGGTGTATTTCGGCGGAAACAGCAGGAACAGCAGCGGCAATGCCAGGCAGGGAAAAAACTGCACCCAGGCGTAGAGCCGCAGATCATCGGTCCAGCGCCACAGCAACAGGCTGAGCAAGCCGATCGCGAGCAGCGGCCAAAGCAGGATGGCTCCCGTTCTTGCGTCCACGCGCTCCTCGACCGTGATGGCGAGGATCGCCATGAAAGCCAGCGTGATCGGCAGCCGATCCCAGAACAGGGTGCCGTCGTTGGGATTCCAGTGATAGTAGGACGAGCCGAAGCCGGTCAGGAGAATGCCCAAGAACAGCACGACGGTTGCCGGATGGTCGCGAAACTGCCACAGCCCCACCGCGCCGACCGCGATGAAGGGAAGATTGGAGGCGACGTTCCAGAAGTTGGGAATGCCGAACCAGCCGCGCTGGTCGGCGAATTGGTGATAGCTCTGATCCTGCGGGATCGGCGGCAGCAGCAGCACGCCGGCGAGCGACACGATCATCAAGCCGAGAAGGAAAACCACCGGACGGCGTCGGATGGCGCTGCGGAGACTCATGCCGGCAGGATAGCACGGCCCCAGCCGCGGCCAGGCCATGCGACGCACCAATCCAAAATTGGTGCTATAATAGCCGAAGGGCGACGGCCGTTGCGAGGAGATCTGCATGTCCGAGCTTTCCGAAGATGAGGTTGTCGCCGTACTTGGTCCCCGAATAAGTGACGCATTGGCGGCGGAAATCATCGCCACCGGGATCACCAAAGAAGAACTGGTGGTGGCCTATCAACGAGTCGTAAGCGACCGGAAAACCCACAGCGGCGGCCCTCCCCTGGAACCAGGGCACATCGGACGCGTCGTCGGAATCCTGGAACGGCTGCGATCACAGGGGATTTTCGGCGAGGCAGGTTCGCGGCTGGAATAGCTCGCAACGAGCTCGCTGTATGCGATCGTCGGATACCCCCGTTGATAGGGTCGTGTCGCTATTTCTCTGCCATTGTCGCCGGCTCCCGCCGCGGCCGTAATTTCGGGCGAATGTCCCGGCCTAGTATCGGGTCGAGGCAGCATCCATCTCGGGAGGACGACTTGCAGCGACGCAGTTTCATGGTCGGCGCGGCGGCCGCGGCCGCGGGCTTGGCCTTGCCGCGGCTGGCGCGGGCGAACGTGCCCAAACCCTACAGCTTCGACCTCGACCCGCCGACCGGCAACCGCGACGCCTTCATCAAATGGGCGGTCGAGAACCGCGGCGAGAACCCGAAGATCCTGGCGGCGCGGTGGGACCGCTACGTGTTCCTGCGCGCCAACAACGATTTCGTGAACGCGCGCAACGGCCGCGCCTTCCTGCTCACCCCGCGCGACGAGTTCGTGCTCAAGCACGACATCTCGCGCGCCTACGAACGCGACTTCCACGACATCGGCTTCGGGGTGACCATCTCCGGCCCGCTGGTGGTGAGCCGCATGACCTCGACCATCGACGTGCAGCCGGGCGAGAAGGTGCTGGAGATCGGCACCGGCTCGGGCTACCAGTCGGCCTATCTCGCCAACCTCACCGACAAGGTCTGGTCGATCGAGATCATCAAGCCGCTGGCCGAGCGCACCCGCGGCCTCTACGACGCGCTGATCGAGCGCGGCTACACCGAGTACAAGTCGATCGCCAGCAAGAATGCCGACGGCTATTACGGCTGGGAGGAAGCGGCACCCTTCGACAAGATCATCGTCACCTGCGGCATCGACCACATTCCGCCGCCGCTGCTGAGCCAATTGCGCACCAACGGCCTCATGGTGATCCCGGTCGGCCCGCCCGGCAAGCATGTCATTCTCAAGATCGTGAAGCAGGAGGGTCCCGACGGCTCGCTCCGGGTGGCGCGCTCGAACGTGTACAACAAGATCGTCCCATTCGTGGCGTTCACCAAGTTCGACGGCGACGCCATCAAGGGCACGCACAGCGGCGGCAAGCGGACGCCGTGACGGTGCTCCGCCGATAGCTTTTGCGCTCGGAGCAAGGCGCGGCCGCGAGGGCGCAAACGCGTGGCTCTCGCGGCACCAGCCCTGCCGCACGTCCGTTCTTCACTTGTCAAACAGCCAACGCTATGCCGCCCGGGCACTGCGATTTTTGGGCGCCGGGCGTCGCCCTTTTCCCTTTTTCCGTCTCCCTCGCGGGCGAGGGACATGGAGCGCCGGGAGGCGCCGGGCGCCTCGGCGAGCGCCCTGCGGACCGAGGCGCGGTCCGCCACGCGCCGT
>JBEVIH010000305.1:0-6317 GCA_040510815.1 Xanthobacteraceae bacterium
CGCGCGTCAACTGGCGCGATCACCGCGGCCGCACCCCGCTGCTCGCGGCGACGCAGCGCAACCGGGTCGATGTCGCGCGCTTCCTCATCCAGGAGGGCGCCGACGTCAACGCCAAGGACCTGATCCAGGACACGCCGTTTCTCTACGCCGGCGCGGAGGGGCGCACCGAAATCCTCAAGATGATCCTGGGCGCGGGTCCGAACCTCAAGGACACCAACCGGTTCGGCGGCACCGCGCTCATTCCCGCCGCGCACCGCGGCCACGTCGAGGCGGTGAAGCTCCTGCTCGCCACCAAGATCGACAAGGATCACGTCAACAATCTCGGCTGGACCGCGCTGATGGAGGCGGTGGTGCTCGGCGATGGCGGCGCGTCGCACACCGAGATCGTGCGGCTGCTGGTGGCGGCCGGCGCCAACACCGGCATTCCCGACCGCGACCGCATCACGCCGCTCGAGCACGCCAAGCAACGCGGCTATGCTGAGATGGTCCGCATCCTCTCGGCTGCGACGCGTTGACGCGGCGTGCGTCTCCGCTAAGCTTGGGGCGAGTCGAACCAATCCAAGCGGAGGAACTCATGCCCCGGTGGGCGCTCGCCTGCATTGCCGCCATTGTTGTTGCACCCGTCGGCTTCGGGGACAGCGCCCGTGCGCAATCCCAGCTTGAGCGCGGCGGCTACCTGGTCAACGGCATCCTGACCTGTGGCAACTGCCACACCCCGCGCGGGCCGGGCGGCGTGTTCGACATGGCCAGGCCGCTCGCCGGCGGACCGCAGACCTGGGACACCCCGCAATACAAGGTGAAGGGCTCCAACATCACGCCAGACAAGGAGACCGGCATCGGCAACTGGACCAGCGAGCAGCTCAAGCGCGCGATCCAGGACGGCGTGCGGCCCAACGGCACGCCGCTGTCGCCGCAGATGCCGTTCGGCTTCTACAAGATCTTCACGCCGGCCGACATCGACGCGGTGGTCGCCTACGTCAAATCGGTGCCCGCGACCCGCAACGCGGTCGAGCCGCCGGTCTACAAGGCGCCGATGCACGTCGAGATTCCGCCCGGCGCCGAGAAGCCGTTCACCGAGGCCGACATGGCCGATCCTGTCAAACGCGGCTTCTATCTCGTCACCATCGGCCACTGCATGGAGTGCCACACCAAGACGCCGGCCGGGACCGACTTCAAGAATTCGCTCGGCAGGGGCGGCGAGGAGTTCAAGGGCCCGTGGGGCGTGTCGGTCGCGCGCAACATCACCTCGCACAAGGAGAAGGGCATCGGAGGGTGGACGGACGCCGAGATCAAGGCCGCGATCACGCAGGGCAAGCGCCGCGACGGCACGCCGCTCAAGCCGCCGATGGGCTATCCGCTCTATGCCACCATGACCGACGCCGACCTCAGCGCCATCGTTGCTTATCTGCGCACCGTGCCGCCGAGGGAGTGAGCTACTTCCGCTTCTTCTGCTCGCGGCCGATCGAGTCGTAGAGATTGACCGGCGCGAAATCGTCGGTGAGCAGTTCGGCCTTGTCGAGCACCGGCTGCGCGATCCGCTTCGCCATCAGGCCCGGCAGCGGGTAGCGGAAGCCGTGCTTCTGCTGGAGTGCGGTGGCGCGCTCCTGGAGCGCGTCATCCGCCGGGGCGGCTTGCGCGGTCGCGACCATGATCACCTCGCCTTCGCCGGTCGGATAGAGGTGTACGCCCGGGAACACCTCGTTGAGCGTCTTGATCGTCGAGACATAGAGCTTGGTGCCGTCGTGGACGTTGAAGGCGGCCGCGCCGCCTGGCGCCAGCCGCTGCTTGATCAGCGTGTAGAACTCTTTAGTGAGCAGGTGAAACGGCACGTAGCCGCCGTGGAACGCATCGACCAGGATCAGATCGTAGAGCTGCTTGTTGCGGTTGAGAAAGACACGGCCGTCGGCGGCGAGGTACTTCACCCGCGGCGTCTCGACGATGCCGAAATAGCGCTTCGCCGCGTTGATCACGCCGGAGTCGATCTCCACGGTGTCGATCGCAACGTCCGGCATGGCGCGGCCGAGATAGGTCGAGATCGAGCCGCCGCCGAGCCCGATCATCAGGATTTTGGCGGGCGTCTCCGGATAGGCGAGCGCCACCGGCATGAAGCGCGTGTAGTGCACCGGCAGGTCGTCGGGGTCGCGCAGGTTGGTGACCGATTCCGTGTAGTCCCAGCCCTTGAGCTGGAACGACATGGTCAGCTCGTGCCGCCGCTTGGTGATGAAGATGTCGTTGAACTCGGTCTCGATGCGGGCGATCTGGCCATCCGGGCGCTTGAACAGCGCGGCGCGGGCTTGCTCGTCGATCAGCGCCTGCGCGCGCGCCTCGGCGCAGGCGAACAGCATCGTCACCACGAGCGCCGGGGCGGCCGCGCGCCGCCGCGCCAGGGAGGGCAGCGCGATCAGCACCAGCGCCGATGCCACGCCGATCGCGCCGAGCGTCAGGGTCAGCGTGCGCGAGCCCATCGACGGCAGCAGGAAGAACGTGGTGCCGAGCGTGCCGGCAATGCTGCCGATGGTCGAGATGCCATACACCGCGCCGGAGATCGTGCCGGAGCGCGCCGCCGAGCGCAGCATCAGCCGGATCGCGAATGGCGAGTACATGCCGAAGAACGTTACCGGGAAAAACAGGATCGCCATCGACGCCAGCAGGCTGCCCGCCTTGATGTCGTCGATCCCGGTCAGCACCCACTCCAGCATCGGCTGCGCGAAGCTCGGCAGCACCAGCATGTAGAGCGAGCCGATCAGCACGGTGACGCCGAGCACCAGCACCGAGGGGCTGCGGTCGGCCAGCCAGCCGCCGATGAAGTAGCCCACGGTCAGCGCGCCGAGCACGGTCGAGATCAGCGACGCCCAGGTGTAGATGCCGCTGCCGAAATAGGGGTTGAGGTAGCGCGAGCCTAGCATCTCGAAGCTCATCACGATGGCGCCCGTGACGAAGGCGATCAGGTAGATCACCGGGGCTGGCGGGCTCGCTTCGGAGGCTTGAGAGGGCACGCTTGAGGCTCCTTCGGCACAACGCCGGGATATCGGGGGCCCAAAGGGCGTATTTGATTTGTAACAAGCACTTAGCAGGCGGGAAAGGGCGCTGGCCGGCCTTCAATTGGGCGTCAGACCGGCCTATATCTCAACCCGCGCCGCCAGCGCGATTGCGTCCGATCGCGCGCTAACTTCAGGGAAGCGCATGATTCGGCGAACCGGTTCCCACTTCGCCGAATCGTGCGCGAAGGAGTCCTTATGTCCGATTGGTCTTTTACCGCCCGCCGCGTTCTGCTGTCCGCCCTGGCGGGTTTGATGTTTGCCCTGCCTGCTTCGGCGCAGCGCGTGCCCCCCAGTTCCACCAACGAGCTGCGGCTGTCCTACGCGCCGATCGTCAAGCGTGTGGCTCCCGCGGTGGTGACGGTGCAGGCGGCGAAGACGGTGGAGAACCGCAATCCGCTGATGGAGGACCCGTTCTTCCGGCGCTTCTTCGGACCGAATTTCGGCGGTCCGCGCGGGCCCCAGCAGCAGCGCTCGCTCGGCTCCGGCGTCATCATCGACGCATCGGGGCTAGTGGTGACCAACAACCACGTCATCGACGGCGCCGATCAAGTGAAGATCCTGCTGGACGACAAGCGCGAGTTCGACGTCGAGGTGGTTCTCAAGGATCCGCGCACCGACCTCGCCGTGATGCGCGTCAAGGAGAGCCGCGAGAAGTTTCCCTTCCTCGAGTTCAGCAATTCCGACGAGCTGCAGGTCGGCGACCTGGTGCTGGCGGTCGGCAATCCGTTCGGCGTCGGGCAGACCGTGACCCATGGCATCGTCTCGGCGCTGGCGCGCACCCAGGTCGGCATCACCGACTATCAATTCTTTATCCAGACCGACGCGGCGATCAATCCGGGCAACTCCGGCGGCGCGCTGGTCGACATGACCGGCAAACTGGTCGGCATCAACACTGCGATCTTCTCGCGCTCCGGCGGCTCGCAGGGCGTCGGCTTCGCGATTCCGGCCAACATGGTCCAGGTGGTCGTGGCATCGGCGAGAAGCGGCGGCACCGCGGTGAAGCGGCCTTGGCTCGGCGCCAAGCTGCAAGCGGTGACACCCGACCTCGCCGAGCGGTTCGATCTCAAGCGCCCGGCCGGCGCGGTTGTGACCAACGTCGCGGCGGCAAGCCCCGCTGCGCGGGCGGGGATCAAGACCGGCGACGTCATCGTGGCGGTCGACGGCCAACTGGTCGACGATCCCAACGGCTTCGACTATCGCTTCGCCACGCGTCCGCTTGGCGGTCAATCTCAGCTTGGCGTGATGCGCGGCGGCAAGGAAACCAAGGTCGCGGTCGCGCTGGAAACCGCGCCGGATACGCCGCGCGACGAGCTGCAGATCCGCGGCCGCTCGCCGTTCGTCGGCGCCAAGGTGGCGAACCTGTCGCCCTCGCTCGCCGACGAGCTGCGGCTCGACACGTCGGTTGAAGGTGTCGCGATCGTCGAGGTTGAGGACGGCTCGCCTGCGCAAAGCGTCGGGCTGCAACGCGGCGACGTGATCGTCACAGTGAACAACGACAAAATGGAAAAGACCCGCGACCTGGACAAGGTCGCCAAGGCCGGCGCCCGCGTCTGGCGCGTCACCATCCAGCGCGGCGGGCGGCAGATCTCCGCGGTGTTCGGCGGCTAGGCGGATCGTTCCAGGGACTGGTGCCCGATTGAGCCGCTTGCGGTCACGCTCCGCAGGCCCCAATTTGCTCGTCTATGGCAAAGCGACACGCCTCCGGCCCCAACCTGTTTGCCGCATCCGGCCTCGACGCCGACGCGCCGCGGCCGTTGGCCGACAAGCTGCGCCCGCAGACGCTGGCCGAGGTGGTTGGGCAGGATCATCTGCTCGGCCCCGACGGCGCGCTGGCCCGCATGCTGGCGGCGCGCTCGCTGGGCTCGCTGGTGTTCTGGGGGCCTCCCGGCACCGGCAAGACCACGGTGGCGCGGCTGCTCGCCAAGGAAACCGACCTGCAGTTCGAGCAGATTTCTGCGGTGTTCTCCGGTGTCGCCGATCTCAAGAAGGTGTTCGACACCGCCCGCGCGCGCCGCGAGACGGGCAAGGGCACGCTGCTGTTCGTCGACGAGGTACACCGCTTCAACCGCGCGCAGCAGGACAGCTTCCTGCCGGTGGTGGAGGACGGCACCATCGTGTTGGTCGGCGCCACCACCGAGAATCCCTCGTTCGAGCTCAACGCCGCGCTCTTGTCGCGCGCCCGCGTGCTGGTTTTCAAGTCGCTTGATGCCGAGGCCGTGGAGAAGCTGCTCGCCCGCGCCGAGACGATCGAAGGCAAGCGGCTGCCGCTCGATGCGGACGCCCGCGCGGCGGTGGCGCGCATGGCCGACGGCGACGGACGTGCGGCGCTGACGCTGGTCGAGGAGGTCTGGCGGGCGGCGCGGCCCGGCGAGACGTTCGATATGGCCGAGCTGCAGAACGTGGTGCAGCGGCGCGCCCCGATCTACGACAAGAGCGCCGACGGCCACTACAACCTCATCTCGGCGCTGCACAAGTCGGTGCGCGGCTCCGATCCCGACGCCGCGCTCTACTATCTCTGCCGCATGTTCGACGCCGGCGAGGACCCGCTTTTCATCGCGCGGCGCGTCGTGCGCATGGCGGTCGAGGACATCGGGCTCGCCGATCCGCAGGCGCTGACGATCTGCAACGCCGCAAAGGACGCCTACGATTTCCTGGGCAGTCCGGAGGGCGAGCTGGCGATCGCCCAAGCGGTGATCTATGTCGCGACCGCGCCGAAGTCGAATGCCGCCTATGTGGCGTACGGCCAGGCGATGCAGGCTGCGAAGCAGGGTGGCTCGCTGTTGCCGCCCCGGCACATCCTTAACGCGCCGACCAACCTGATGAAGTCGGAGGGCTACGGGCGCGGCTACGCCTACGATCACGATCAGGAGGGGGCGTTCTCCGGCCAGGATTACTTCCCGGAAGGGATGGGGCGGCGCCAATTCTACGACCCGCCGGAGCGCGGCTTCGAGCGGGAGATCAGGAAGCGCCTCGAGTACTGGGCGAAGCTGCGGAAAGCGAAAAGCGGTGACTGATGCGGGCGTTGTTGGTTGGCGCGGCCGTCGCGGCTGCGGCGTGTTGTTCGGCGTCCGCTGCGGAGCCTTGGGTCGGGCGCTGGGCCGTTAATCAATCGGCCTGCGGGATCGGCGGCAACACGCCGGCGACCGCGGCCCTGGTCGTTAACGATACCTCGCTGAATTGGTATTCGGGCCACTGCCGAATTGGGAAAATGTACAAGCTGGGGCAGACGGCCTACATCCAGGCCCGCTGCTGGGACTCGAACGATGTCCCGGTCAC
>JBEVIH010000306.1:0-16361 GCA_040510815.1 Xanthobacteraceae bacterium
AACGACGACATCGTCGACGACGAGATCGTCGCAACCGCGGTGCGCTTCGATGCCACCAAACTGCGCCTGGCGTGCGAGTCCGCTTCCGGCCCGGAGCATTCACGCGCCTGCGGCGAGGCGATCGGCCGGTCGCTGGCAGCAGACGACCTGGCCGGCATCTTCGTTTTGTCCGACGGTTTGAGCGTCAACGGCGGCGAGTTGGTCGCCGGCATCACCGGCGTGGTCGGTCCCGCCGTGTCGCTGACGGGCGGATTGGCCGGCGATGGCGCGCGCTTCGAGCAGACCCTGGTCGGCGCCGACTGTCGGCCGGGTGAACGCATGGTGGGCGCAGTCGGCTTCTATGGCTCGGCGATACGGATCGGCCATGGCAGCGCGGGTGATTGGGACGAGTTCGGGCCGCGACGCCGGATCACGCGCTCGCAGGGCCGAGTTCTGTTCGAGCTGGACGGCCAGCCTGCGCTCAACCTCTACGAACGCTATCTCGGCGAGGACGAGGCCAAAGGTCTGCCGGGAACCGGCCTGATGTTCCCGTTGCGCATCCACGATCCGGCACGGCCGGACCACGACATCGTGCGCACGGTGCTGGCGGTCGACCGCCAGGCGCGCTCCCTGACCTTCGCCGGTGACATGCCCGAGGGCTGGGTAGCCCAGCTGATGCGCGGGAACTTCGATCGACTGGCCGCCGGCGCCGCCAAGGCCGCACGCCAGGCAGCCGTGAAGATGCGCGAAGGCGGCAACAGCCAGCAGCTGGCGCTCGTGGTGAGCTGCATCGGCCGCCGATTGCTGATGGGTCAGCACATCATCGACGAAGTCGAGGCCGCCGGCGTCGAGCTCGGCGCCGAGGTCCCCAGGCTCGGCTTCTACTCCTACGGCGAGATTGCGCCGCACAGCGCCTCCGGCGTCTGCGAGCTGCACAACCAGACGATGACGGTGACCGCGATCACCGAGGCGGCGTAGCACCCTTGCACAAGCTCTTCGCACGGCAGCTTGCGAAAGCGACCAAGCCTTCGGGCGAGCCCGATCTCGAGGCGTTGGCCGGGCTAGTCAGCGCAGCCTACGAGCAGTCGGATCGCGATCAACGCCGCACCGAACGCTCGATGTCGCTGATGATCGAGGAGCTCGATCAGCTCAATCGCAGCCTGGGAAAGCTGGTCGAGGAGCGCACCTTGGCCTTGCGCGAGCGCGAGGCGGAGCTGCGGGCGCAGAATCTGCGTTTCGACGCGGCCATGAACAACATGTCGCAAGCGCTGCTGATGTTCGATGCCTCGCAGCGGCTGGTGATCTGCAACGATCAATATATCAAGATGTATGGATTGTCGCGCGAGATCGTGAAGCGCGGCTGCACGCTGCGGGCGCTGCTCGACCACCGCAAGGCGATCGGAACATTCTCCGACGATCCCGACGAATACATCGATCATCTTCTCAGCACGTTGGCGCAAGGACGAGCCGTCAGCCGCCTGGTCGAGCTGCCGGACGGTCGCACGATCGCGGTCCTGAATCATCCCATGGCCGATGGCGGATGGGTCTCGACCCATGAAGACATCACCGAGCGCCGGCGCGCCGAGATCAAGATCGCGCACATGGCGCGGCACGATTCGCTCACCGACCTGCCCAACCGCGTGCTGTTCCACGAGCGGCTCAGCCAGGCGCTCGCCGGCATCCATCGCGGCGAACAGCTTGCTCTTCTCTACCTCGATCTCGACCATTTCAAAGGCGTCAACGACACGCTCGGACATCACATCGGCGACGAGCTCCTGAAGAAGGTCGCCGGCCGGCTGCGCGGCAGCGTCCGTGATATCGATACCGTCGCGCGTGTCGGCGGCGACGAGTTCGCCATCATTCAGACGGGGGTCGCCGGGCCGGTCGACGTTGCCGGCCTCGCCCGGCGCATCTGCGACGCCATCAAGGCGCCCTACGCACTGCACGGCCACGCCGTGGTGCTCGACACCAGCATCGGCATCGCGATCGCACCGAACGATGGAACCGAGGCGAACGAGCTCCTGAAGAACGCCGACATGGCGCTGTACGGCGCCAAGACCAACGGCCGCGGCAGCTATCGCTTCTTCGAGCCGGCCATGGACGCACGCATGAAGGCGCGGCGCGCGCTCGAAATCGCGCTGCGGCGGGCGCTCGCAAACGGCGAATTCGAATTGCACTACCAGCCGCTGCTGAGACTGCGCGACAATCGCGTGACCTGCTGCGAGGCCCTGCTGCGCTGGTGCCATCCCGAGCGCGGCATGATCCCGCCCTCGGAGTTCATACCGGTCGCGGAGGAGATCGGCCTGATCGTGCCGCTGGGGGAATGGGTGCTGCGCAAGGCCTGTGCCGACGCCGCGCGCTGGCCGGACGACGTGAAGGTGGCGGTAAATCTCTCGCCGATCCAGGTGATGAACCAAAATCTCGTGCCGGTCGTCATCGGCGCGCTCGCGACGACAGGGCTGGCTGCCGACCGGCTCGAAATAGAGATCACCGAATCCGTGCTGATGCAGAACACCGAGACGACATTGGGCGCGCTGCATCGGCTGCGCGAGCTCGGCGTGAGGATATCGCTGGACGATTTCGGCACCGGATATTCGTCGCTGAGCTATCTGCGGAGCTTCCCGTTCGACAAGATCAAGATCGACCGTTGCTTCATCAGCGGCCTCGCCGACGGCGACGACTCGGTGGCGATCGTGCTGGCGATCGCCGGCCTCGCCAAGAACCTGGGCATCGCGACGACTGCCGAAGGCGTCGAGACCAAGCAGCAGCTGCAACAGGTCAAGGCGCTGGGCTGCAGCGAGATGCAAGGGTTCCTGTTCAGTCCACCCCGCCGCATCGAGGATCTGCTGCCGCTGTTGCGGTCGCGGCCGGAGAAGAAGGTGGCCGCGATCGCCGAGCGGCGCAGCGCCTGATGCCGGGGATCAGCACTCGGAATCGGAAGCCGAAGATTTTCTGATGACGGGCTACCGATTGCCGACACTGATTCCTGTCCCTAACGCAATTCCGGCGTGCGCTCGAACAGCCGCGCGTGCTCGACCAGCGCATAACGGTCGGTCATGCCGGCGATGAAATCCGCGATGTGGCGCAACCGCGCCGCCTCGTCGCCGGGCGGCACGCTTTGCGCCCATTCGGCCGGCATGTCCGCGGGCCTTGCGGCATAGCGTTCGAACAGGTCGCAGACGACGGCTTCGGCCTCGCTCATGATGCGGGCGATGCGCGGATGCCGGTACATGCGCGGATAGAGAAACGCCTTGATGGCGCGGTCGGCCTCCGCCATCTGCGCCGAGAAGCCGCCGACCGGTGCATCGGCGTGGCGCACGTCGTCCGACGAGCGGGCGCGCAGAGCGCGCAGCCGAGTGCCGGTCTCCGCAATGACGTCTTCGATCAGCAGCGTGATCAGCTGGCGCACCAGCTCGCGCACCAGCCGGACGGCATCGAGATTGGGATATTGGCGGCCGACGTCGCCGAGAATGTCGCGGGCCAGCGGCACCGCGGCGAGGTCATCGAGCGCGAACAGCTCGGCGCGAAAGCCGTCGTCGATGTCATGGGCGTCATAGGCGATGTCGTCGGCGATCGCGGCGACCTGGGCCTCGGCGCTAGCGAAGCTCCACAATTCGAGATCCTGCCGCTGTCCGTAGTCCCGGATCTCCTGCGGCACGCCGCGCTCGCGATAGCGCCCGACCGGCTGGCCGGCGCGGTCGATCAGCGGACCATTGTGCTTGACCAGCCCTTCCACGGTCTCCCACGACAGGTTGAGCCCGTCGAAGGCGGCGTAGCGCCGCTCCAGCGCGGTCACCACCCGCAGCGTCTGGGCGTTGTGATCGAAGCCGCCGCTGGCCTTGAGACAGCGGTCGAGCGCGCGCTCGCCGGCATGGCCGAAGGGCGGATGGCCGAGGTCATGGGCCAGCGCCAGCGCCTCGGCCAGGTCCTCGTCGAGGCCGAGCGCCCTTGCGAGCGAGCGGGCGATCTGGGTGACCTCGAGCGTATGGGTGAGCCGGGTGCGGAAGTGATCGCCTTCATGGAAGACGAAGACCTGGGTCTTGTGGGCGAGGCGGCGGAAGGCGGTGGAGTGGATGATGCGGTCGCAATCGCGGCGGAACGCGTTGCGGGTCGGCGACGGCGGCTCCGGGTAGAGCCGGCCGCGGCTGTTGCCCGGATCGGCCGCGTAGGGGGCGCGCGTGGCTGCCGCTTCGACCGCCATCCTTCGTCCCTTTCGCCCGGTTGACCAACGCGGTGCGCGCACTTAACTATCACTTAGCGCGCCGCCAGGCTAAGCGGGAGCCGTTTGGCCGCCATGGCAATCGCGCTCGAGGTCACACGCTCGAGGTCACATGGACGTCACAGTCACCGAACGGGCGGCGCAGCGGATCGGCGAGATTTTGCGCCGCGAACCTCCCGGCACCATGCTGCGCGTGAGCGTGGAAGGCGGCGGCTGCTCCGGCTTCCAGTACAAATTCGACATCGAGCAGGCGCAGGCGGCCGACGACCTCGTCATCACGCGCGACGGCGCCACCGTGCTGGTCGACCAAATGTCGCTCGGCTATCTCGCCGGCTCCGAGATCGACTTCGTCGATGACCTGATCGGCGCCTCGTTCCGGATCAACAATCCGAAGGCTACCGCTTCCTGCGGCTGCGGGACGAGCTTCTCGATCTGACCGGCCGCGGTGGCCGCGCGACGCCTCTCGCTCCAAACGCCACGTATTGAAAGCGGTGCGATCACTCCGCCGCGACGGCGGTCGGCCGCTCGGGATGCTCCGGCACCGCTTCGAGTTGCGGCTCGAGCCGGCGCTTGAGCAGGCGGTCGATGCGGTCGAGATAGACGTAGACGACCGGCGTGATGTAGAGGGTGAGAAGCTGCGACAGCACGAGGCCGCCGACCACGGCAACGCCGAGCGGCTGGCGAAGCTCGGCACCGGCGCCGGTGCCGAGCGCGATCGGCAGCGTCCCGAAGATCGCCGCGAAGGTCGTCATCATGATCGGCCGGAACCGCAGCAGCGCGGCTTCGCGGATCGCAACCTCCGCGGACAGGCCGACGCGCCGGCGCTCGATTGCGAAGTCGATCATCATGATCGCGTTCTTCTTCACGATGCCGACCAGCATGACGATGCCGATCATGGCGATGACCGACAGGTCCATGCCGAACGCCATGAGGATGATCAGCGCGCCGACGCCCGCCGATGGCAGGCCGGAGATGATCGTGATCGGGTGGATGAAACTCTCGTAGAGGATGCCGAGCACCACATAGGCGGCGAATATCGCCGCCAGCACCAGGATGCCCTGCCCCTTGAGCGATTCCTGGAACACCTGCGCGGCGCCCTGGAAGTTGGTGGCGATCGAGGCCGGCAGGTTCGATTCGCGCTCGATCTTCTTGATGGCATCGACCGCCTGCCCAAGCGAGAAGCCGGGTGAAAGGTTGAAGGAGATCGTCACCGCCGGCTGCTGACCCTGGTGGTTCACCTGCAGCGGCCCGACCGTCGGAACGATCCTGGTCACCGCCGACAGCGGCACCACTGGTCCGGTCATTGAGCCGACACCGCCGACACCGCCGCCCGCGGCGGTCTGCGCGCCCTGCGGCACGCTGCTGGCGCCGCCAGTCTGGTTCACGTTGGTCTTGAGAAAGATCTTCGATAGCCCGGACGGATCGGTCTGGAACTCGGGCACGCTCTCCATGATCACTTGGTAGTCGTTCGAGGGCGTGAAGATCGTCGCCACCTGGCGGGAACCGAAGGCGTTGAACAGCTCCTGGCGGATCTGATCGACCGTGATGCCGTAGACGCCAGCCGCCTCGCGGTCGATCTCGATCGTCATCTGTGGATTGCGGATATAGAGGTCGCTGGTGACATCGCGCAGACCGTCGACCTCGGCGATCTTCGCGGTCATTTCAGGCGCGACCCGATAGAGCGCGTCCACGTCGCTCGACTGCATCGTATAGAGGTATTCGCTCTTGGTGATGCGGCCGGAGATGTTGATGTTCTGCACCGGCCGGAAGTACACCGCCATGCCGGTCACCACGTTGGCGGAGCGCCGCAGGCGCTGGATCACCTGCACGACGTCGTCCTTGCGCTCGCCGCGCGGCTTGAGCGCGATGAACAGACGGCCGTAGTTCGTGGTCGGATTGGGCCCGCCGACGCCGACGGTGGAGTTGACATAATCGACTGCCGGATCCTTGCGGACGATCTCCGCCACCTTCGACTGGCGCTCCACCATGGCCTGGAAGGAGATGTCCGCGGCGCCCTCGGTGGTACCGGCGATGAAGCCGGTGTCCTCGATGGGGAAAAAACCCTTCGGGATGTAGACATAAAGCGCGGCGCTGGCGGCGAGCGTCGCGAACGTGACCAGGAGCATCACGAACTTGTGTCTGAGCACGCTGTCGAGCGTCCACTCGTAGGCGCGCAGCCAACTCTTGAACATCGCCTCGAACGCTCTCAGCACGATGTTCTGCTTCTCGCCCTCGTGATGCGCCTTGAGCACGCGCGCGCACAGCATCGGCGTGAGCGTGAGCGAAACGAAGCCGGAGATGATGATGGCGACCGCGATTGTCACCGCGAACTCGCGGAACACGCGGCCGACCATGCCGCCCATCAGCAGCACCGGGATGAACACCGCGATCAGCGAGAACGTGATCGAGATGATGGTGAAGCCGACCTCGCGCGCGCCCTTGAGCGCCGCCTCGAACGGCCGCATGCCGCCCTCGATGTGACGCACGATATTCTCGAGCATGACGATGGCGTCGTCGACCACGAAGCCAACCGAGAGCGTCAGCGCCAGCAACGTCATGTTGTTGATCGAGAAGCCGAATGCGTACATCGCCCCGCAGGTGGCGACGAGCGACACCGGCACCGCCAGCGACGGAATGACGGTGGCCGACGCCGAGCGCAGGAACAGGAAGATCACCAGCACGACCAGCGCGACGGCGATGAGCAGCGTCTCCTGCACGTCGACGACGGAGGCGCGGATCGAGATCGAGCGGTCGTTGAGGACGTCCATGTTGATGGCGGCCGGGACCTGGCTGCGGAAGGCCGGCAATCGGTCTTTGACGGAATCGACCACTGCGACGGTATTGGCATCGGTCTGGCGCTGGATGGCGAGCACGACGGAGCGCCGGTCGTTGAACCAGCTCGCGATCTTGTCGTTTTCCACGCTGTCGATGACGCGGGCGATTTCCTCGAGCTTGACCGGCGCGCCGTTGCGGTAGGCCACCACGACCTTGCGATATTCCTCAGCCTTGGTCATCGCCCCGGTCGCGGTGAGCGTGAAGTTCTGCCGCGGCCCGACCAGCGTTCCTACCGGCGAATTCGAGTTGGCCTTGGCGACCACGTTGCGGACGTCGTCGAGCGAAATGTTGCGCTGGGCAGCGGCCACCGGATCGACCTGGACACGCACCGCGAACCGCTGCGCCCCGTAGACCACCACCTGAGCGACGCCCGGCAGCTGTGAAATCTGCTGCGCCAGCACCAGCTCGGCGTAGTCGTTGACCGCGGACAATGGCAGCGTCTGCGAATTCAGGCTGAAGAAGATAACCGGAAAGTCGCCCGGATTGACCTTCCGGAAGGAGGGCGGCGTGGTCATCTCGATCGGCAGCCGGCGGGCGGCGACCGATAGCGCCGTCTGCACGTCGAGCGCTCCGCCGTCGATGTTGCGGTTGAGCTCGAACTGGATGGTGATCCGGGTCGTGCCGAGCGAGGACGACGAGGTCATCGAGGAGATGCCGGAGATGGTCGACAATTGCCGCTCGATCGGCGCGGCGACCGACGCCGCCATGGTTTCCGCGCTCGCGCCGGGCAGCGTCGCGGTGATCTCGATGGTGGGGAAGTCCACCGCCGGAAGCGCGGCGACGGCAAGCAACCGGTAGGCGAACGCGCCGAACACGATGAGCGACGCCGTGATCAGCGTCGTCATCACCGGCCGGCGAATGCAGGCTTCCGAGAGCGTCATGCTAGGTCCCTGCCTTGCGCTCCCGCACCACGACCCGCGCACCATTGGTCAGCAGAAGGTGGCCGTCGCTCACGACCATCTCGCCGTCCTCGAGGCCCGATGAGATGACGCTCTCGCCCGCGACCGCCCGTTCGACCGTGACCGGCCGCACGGTGGCGATATCGTTCTTGACCACGAACACGAAGGTGCCGGTCTGGCTGACCTGGACCGCAACCGACGGCAAGACGACCGCGTCTTCGACGCGGAGCGTCACCTGCGTCGTCACCAGCGTTCCCGGCCACAGCATCTCGTCGCTGTTGGGCATCGTCGCACGGATCGTCGCCATGCCGGTTGCCATATCGACCGAATTCTCGATCATCGTGATCTGGCCGCTGGCGGGTTTCGCGGCCCCGTGGACGAAAGCGTCGACAGTCCCGGTTTCCTCCGATACTGCTTGGCGAATCTCCTGCAGCGAGCGCTGCGGCACCGTGAAGGTGACGTAGACCGGCGCCACCTGGATGATGGTCGCGAGCGGAGCGACGTCGGCTTGGCGCACGAAGTTGCCGACCTTCACGTTGGCCATGCTGGCTCGCCCGCTGATCGGCGCGCGGATGTGGCAGAAGCTGAGTTGAACCTTCAGATTTTCCAGCGTTGCCTTGTTGGACTCCGCCGTCGCCCGCGAGATGTTAACCTGGGTCTGCGCGTTGTTGAGCGTGACCAGCGTGGTGGCGTTGCGTGCCACGAGCTCGGTGTAGCGCGCGACGTCGCGCAGCGCCTGCTCGAGCTGCGCCTCGGCGCCGGCGATCACCGCCTCGACGCGTTTGATCTCCGCCTCGATCTGGCGGCTGTCGAGCGTGAACAGGAGGTCGCCCTGGCGGACCATCGCACCGTCGCGGAAGTGCACGCCGACGATCTCGGTTTCGAGTCGTGCCTTGATCGCCACGCTGGCGATCGGCGTGACCGTGCCGAGCGCCTCGAGGCGGACCGGCATCCTCTTCTTGACGGCGGAAGCAACCTCGACCGAAACGGCGCGCGGCGCATTCTGGCGCGGCGCCTGAGCGATGGCGCCCTGCGGGGACCAAAAGCCACCCCGCGTCACCGCGACTATGCCCGCCGCCACGAGCGCCGCGGCTACGCCCAACACCAATGTCCGTTTCTTCATTCCCTTCGTCGAGCCGGACACTCAATTCCCCCGTCCGGGCTCCCTTTCTTCCTCCGCCCCAACCTTGGACGATTTTTTCGATTCTTGTAGGTATGTACGAAGGAACTCCTATCATATCCCACCGCGCGGCGCATCCGGGCGAGGGCCTTAACCATCGTAAAAACTCCATAACTATCATACAAAACACCGGCATCCGGGCTCGCGTCCGGGCGCCGCAAAATCCCTCCCACGGCTCCCCGCCCCGTCATGCGCATCGCCACCTGGAACGTCAATTCCGTCAAGCAGCGGCTCGATAATTTGACCGCGTGGCTGGCCGAGCGGCAGCCCGACATCGTCTGCCTGCAAGAGACCAAATGCGTG
Source organism: Xanthobacteraceae bacterium (assembly GCA_040510815.1). Classification (GTDB taxonomy): domain Bacteria; phylum Pseudomonadota; class Alphaproteobacteria; order Rhizobiales; family Xanthobacteraceae; genus VAZQ01. The sequence goes on from JBEVIH010000306.1 coordinate 9,416, forward strand.
GACGACGCGTTCCCGGGCGAGCCGCTGGAGGCGCTGGGATATAACGTCGCGGTGCACGGCCAGAAGACCTTCAACGGGGTTGCAGTGCTGTCGAAATTCAAGTTCGACGAGGTGACGCCGCGCCTGCCGGGCAGCGACACCGACGACCATGCCCGCTTTATCGAGGCGGTGGTCTCGACCGACGCCGGCGCGGTCCGCGTCGCATCGATCTACCTGCCCAATGGCAATCCGCCGGCGACCGACAAATACGAGTACAAAATCAGCTGGATGGACCGGCTCATTCGCTACGCGGATGAGCGGCTTCGGCTGGAGGAGCCGTTGGTCCTGGCGGGCGACTTCAACGTCATCCCGACCGAGCTCGACGCCCGCAATCCGGCGGCGTGGGTGGGGGACGCATTGTTCCTGCCGCGCACCCGCGAGAAGTTTCGCGCGCTGTGCAATCTCGGGCTGACCGACGCGGTTCGCGCCGGAAGCGACGGCTCGGGCCTTTACACGTTCTGGGACTATCAGGCAGGCGCCTGGCAGAAGAACGATGGAATTCGCATCGATCACCTGCTGCTGTCGCCGCAAGCGGCCGACCGGCTCGTGAGCGCCGGCATCGACAAGCACGTGCGCGGCTGGGAGAAGCCGTCCGATCACGTCCCGGTTTGGATCGATCTCGCGCGCTAGATTTGGATCAGCGCTTGAAGAACGTGTCGAGTACGCTCCAGGGCAGCTTGTAGTTCACGCCGACGCGCACGACGTGGTCGTCGACGCGCACCGACTGGTTGCTCGGGAAAACCGCGCTCGGCGCAGGGTTGAAATAGGATTTGTCCTGCAAGCCGACGTAGAGATATTCCATCTTCGCCGACCAGTCCTGGCTGAGCTTGACCTCGACGCCGGCGCCCGCGGTCCAGCCCCAATGCCAATGCTTTTCCGAGATCTGGGTGCCGACCGGCGAAGTGATCGTGTTCTGGACATTGGCCAAGGCACCACCGGCGGTGGCATAGATGAGCCAATTGTTCTGGGTCACGCCGACGCGGCCGCGGAAGGTCGAGAGCCAGCGCTCCTTGGCCTCGTTGCTGAAGCCGGCGTTGGGCGGGAATTCCGCCGCGCTCCCCTTCTTGCTGGTGATCGAGGTGTCGCCCTCGTAGCCGATCACCCAATTGCCGTTCTGCAGCTGAGCGCCGCTGGTGACGCCGACGATCGCGCCGCTGAGATCGAATCGCGGGGTCTGATCGAGTCCCGTGGTGTCGTTGTGGACGACTGCGCTGCCCCAGGTGCCGCCCCCCGAGATGCCGACATAGGAGCCGCTCCAGGTCGGCACCGCGGCCGGCGGCGCCGCCTTGTAGATCGGCGCAACGCTGAGATCGGCAGCCGCGGCCGGCCCCAGCAGCAATGCCGAAGCGGCCGTGCTCGCGCACAGCAGTTTCCTCAACGGTTTCCTCACCAGGGCGCTTTCCGCATTTGGAGCGGAAGGTAGCTGAGCCGGGATTCTCGATCCAGAAACGGGACGGCACCGTCAGCGGAATTCCAGCGAGTGTGGCACGGATGCCACAGATTTATGGTGCCGGCGGTCGTTTCAGCCAGTTTTCCAAGAACTTACGGGCCAACGCTCGCTCGCCGTCGGTGGCCTGCGCAAATGCGCTGGCGTAGGTCTCGGTGATCCAGCCCTCGTCGGTCCCGGCGCCGTCCTTGGCGACGTCCAGCCAGAACAAGCCCAACGCGGCCTGGCGGGGAACCTCTTCGCCCTTGAACAGCAGGGCGCCGAGCAGCGCCTGTGCCCGGTGCTCGCCCTTGTTGGCGGCGAGCCGCAACCAGCGTGCCGCCAGCATCGGGTCCTTCACTGAACCCTTGCCGAGGAGATAGAGCCGGCCGAGATGATATTGCGCCTCGGGATCGGCGAAATACGAGGCGGCATAGTGGAACAGCTCGTGGGCGGCTTGGGCATCGGCCTTCACCGTGCCGGGAATGCCCTCGAGGTGATACTGCCCAAGCGCCACGAAGGCATTGGCCACAAATCGCGCTTGCGGCGTGCCCTGGCTGTCGCGATGCGCGTTGGTGAGATTGCGGAAATATTCGAACGCGCGCCCCTTGTCCTTGTTCACGCCGTCGCCGTCCGCGTACATGCGGCCGAGCTTCCAGATCGCGAAGGGAACGCCCTGATCGGCGGCATATTGGAGTTCGGCCACGCCCTGGTCGGTCTTGCCCTGCCGCAGCGCCTGCGTCCCGGAGCGGAATGCCTCGAACGGCGTCAGCGACGATCGCCCGGGCCCGGCGGCATGGGGCGCCACCGGCACCGGCGCCAGCGGTGTCGCGCTGCCGAGCGAATTTCCTCCCGGCGGCAACGCCACGACCGCCGGTCCGTCGGGCGTGCGCGTGCCGTCGAAGCTCACCGCCGGCGACAAGCCGAAGGCGAGGCCGAGCAGGCCGACGGTCAGGATGACATCAGATGTCCGCATAGCACGCCTTCTCGGCTGCCCCGCCGGGATGGGTCACGGCGCCCGCGCGCGCGGGTCCCACCTGCTGGGCATATTTCCAGATGTATCCTGAGGTGAATGCGGGCTTGCGCGGCTTCCATGCCTTGGCGCGCGCCTCGAGCTCGGCCTTCGACAGCTTGACGTCGAGCGTGCCCTTCTCGGCATCGATCGAGATGAGGTCGCCGTCGCGGACATGCGCGATCGGCCCGCCGACGGCGGCTTCCGGACCCACATGGCCGATGCAGAAGCCGCGGGTCGCTCCGGAGAAGCGCCCGTCGGTGATCAGCGCGACCTTGCCGCCCATGCCCTGTCCATAGAGGGCCGCGGTGGTCGCCAACATTTCTCGCATCCCGGGACCACCTTTGGGCCCCTCGTAGCGGATCACGAGCACGTCGCCTTCCCTGTACTTTTTCTTCTTGACGGCCTCGAAACAGCTCTCCTCCCCGTCAAAGCAGCGCGCCGGGCCGGTAAATTTCAAGTCCGCCATCCCAGCAACCTTAACGATGGCACCTTCCGGTGCCAGGTTGCCCTTGAGCCCGACGACGCCGCCGGTGGCGGAGAGCGGCTTGTCGGCGGGATGGACCACGTCCTGGTCCTTGTTCCACTTCACCCGCTTGAGGTTCTCGGCGACCGTACGCCCTGTGACGGTCAAACACTCGCCATGGAGAAATCCATGGTCGAGAAGCGTCCTCATCAGGAGCGGAACCCCGCCAGCTTCGAACATATCTTTGGCGACATAACGGCCGCCGGGCTTCAAATCCGCGATATACGGTGTTCTTTTGAAGACTTCGGCGACGTCGAAGAGATCGAACTTCAAGCCGCATTCGTGGGCGATCGCCGGCAGGTGCAGCGCAGCATTGGTGGAGCCGCCGGTCGCCGACACCACGGTCGCCGCGTTCTCGAGCGCCTTGCGGGTGACGATGTCGCGCGGCCGAACGGAGGCCTTGATCAGATCGAGGATCTGCTCGCCGGCGGTCATGCAGAACTGGTCGCGGAATTCGTAAGGCGCTGGCGCTCCCGCCGAATAGGGCAGCGCGAGCCCGATCGCCTCGGAGACCGTCGCCATGGTGTTGGCGGTGAACTGGGCGCCGCAGGCGCCGGCCGAGGGACAGGCGTGCTGCTCGAGGTCTTCGAGGTCGGCATTCGACATCTGGCCGACCGAATGCTTGCCGACCGCCTCGAACACGTCCTGGATGGTCACCGGCTGGCCCTTGAAGGTGCCGGGCAGGATCGAGCCGCCATAGATGAAGATCGACGGCACGTTGAGCCGGCACATCACCATCATCATGCCGGGCAGCGACTTGTCGCAGCCGGCGAGCCCGACCAGCGCGTCGTAGCTGTGGCCGCGCATGGTGAGCTCGACGGAATCGGCGATCACCTCGCGCGACGGCAGCGACGACTTCATGCCCTCGTGCCCCATGGCGATGCCGTCGGTGACGGTGATGGTGCAGAATTCGCGCGGCGTGCCGCCGGCCGCGGCCACGCCCTTCTTCACCGCCTGCGCCTGGCGCATCAGCGAGATGTTGCAGGGGGCGGCCTCGTTCCAGCAGGTGGCGACGCCGACGAAGGGCTGGTGGATCTGCTCGGCCGTCAGACCCATCGCGTAGTAGTAGGCGCGATGCGGCGCGCGCTCGGGACCCTCGGTCACGTGCCGGCTGGGCAGTCGCGATTTGAGGGTGGTCTTGGCGTCCATTTGAACTCTTCTTTGCCCTTGCCTTTGGGAGGCGCCGCGTGAGTCGTCGAGCGGCTGTCAACCGCCCGCAGCCTTCGATCTCGGGGCAGCGTATGGCCAAAACGGGGCGCGGGCGGGTCGGATTCCGCCCCTAGCGTCAATGTTTTAGCTCTGTTGCACGATGGCCACAGGATTAACGATCGGTTAATACGAAATGTCACAGTAAGGCCACAGGGACGTCTCGGTTTTGCGAAATACCCCAGGCGACTACCGCGATTCACGCGAGGCGAAACGCCGGGTCGAAACCGAGCTCGGCGACCGCCTTGGCGATCGAGACCGCCCCGTCATCATCGGCGATGTTGTAGATGCCGCGCGCCCCGCGACTGAGCGCCATGAGCGCGGCCTGCGCGGCGGCGTCGACGTGCAGACCCGGCACGCGCCCGGGCGCGTCATACCAGGTTCCGGGCCCATAGAACTGCCCATAGCGCAGCACGATGCCGTCGAGGCCGGGGGCGTCGAGCACCTGCTCCTCCATGGCGGCGGCGCCGCGCGCGGTCACCACGCGGGGGCCGTCGGCGACATTGAGCGGATCGGCTTCCGGATGCGGTTGCCGGCCCGGTGCGTAGACGAATGCAATGCTCTGCACGATGAACCGACGCACCGCCGCCGCCTGCGCCGCAGCGATGAGGTTGCGCGTGCCTTCGGTCCGGATGCGGGCGTTGCGCGCATAGGAGGCGGCCAGCTTGGACTCGTCGAACTCGCGCGGCAGGTCGGTGAGCTGATGGATGACGACCTCTGGCCGCGCCGAACGCACCGCGGCGGTCACCGCGCCGGCGTCGAAGACATCGAGCACCGCGGGCGTCACCCCTGCCCGCTCGAGCGCCTTGCCGCTCTCCGGCGAGCGGGTCGTCCCGGTCACCTGGTGCCCGGCGCGCACGAGCAACGGCACCAGCCGCCGGCCGATGGCGCCCGTGGCGCCGGCAAGAAACACTCGCATTGCCGCAATCTACGGCGGTGCGGCGCGAGCTGTCGACATCGGCGCCGGCATGTCTCTCGTGTGCCGGGCGAATGCAGCGGCGCTCTTGCGCGAGCGGAACTGAGACCCGGGACACGAGAGGGTGTGTCAGCGGCGAACGCGGATGCGCCAGGTCCCGTTTCGCGAGCCGGCTTCCTCACACTTGGGGGGCGGCCCGCGGGTGAAATCGGCGGCGGCGATCACCCGCACGGCGCGGCCGACGTCGCCGCGGAAATCCCTTTCCGCAAGCCCGCCGGCGGCATGGACGGCCGCCATCGCCTCGGCGACCGGCTTGTCGGCGGCCGAGCGTTTGAGGCGCCAGACGTCGTCGAGCGTGCCCATGCCCATCGGGCATCTGGGAAAATTGTTGCACCCGGCCGAGCGCATCAGCACCTCGGCATATTTGGTCGCAGCGACGATATAGAGCGTCTTGGCGTCGGCGTTGCAGGCCGGCCGCTGATAGGCCTTGGCGCGCAGAATGACGGCCTGCCGCAGCCCGTCATTCTCGGTCAGGCCTTTGCCCTTCGCCCAGGCCTTGGCCAGCGGCGCCGGCTGTGACAGGACCGCGACCTGCTGCGGCTGGGCCTCGGGCGCGGCCACGGCCGGCTTCGCCTCGGTCACGGCGGCGGCAGGCGCCGGCCGGCCGAGGCCGAGCCACCAGCCGACCGCGAAGGTCGCGCCGAACACGACGACGCCCAAGCCGAGAGTGCGCCAATCCAACATGGTGCTGCGGAGCAAGGTTGTGCTCGCGCCACCCTACGTCCCGGCGCTGTAGGCGCGGTGAAGCGGACCGGCGGAAACCGACCGATTTTTCTAAGATTTGCTTAAACATCGCGACCGGGCATTGTCGCGGCTGCCCTGCCCCGCGACCGCACCGAGGCCATGCCGAAATCCGCGTTGATCCGCCGCGCCTTCTTTGCCCGCAGCGTGCACGCGGTGGCGCCCGACCTGATCGGCGCGACGCTTCTGTTCAAGGGCGTCGGCGGGGTGATCGTCGAGGTCGAGGCCTATCACCACACCGACCCGGCGGCGCACAGCTTCCGCGGGCCGACCGAGCGCAACGCGGTGATGTTCGGTCCACCCGGCCACGCCTATGTGTACCGCTCCTACGGCATCCACTGGTGCCTCAACTTCGTGTGCGAGCCCAAGGGCAGCGCCAGCGCCGTGCTGATCCGCGCGCTCGAGCCGACGCATGGTATTGCCGCGATGCGCCGCCGCCGCGGCGTGACCGAGGAGCGACTGTTGTGCTCGGGTCCGGGACGGCTGTGCGAGGCGCTGGGCATCACCGGCGCCCCCGACGGCCTTGCACTCGACCGGCCGCCGTTCGAACTGTTGGCGCGCAGCGAAGCCGTCGAGGTCGCGATCGGCCCGCGCATCGGGATCACCAAGGCGGTGGATCATCCGTGGCGCTATGGGCTCAAAGGCTCGCGCTTCGTCAGCAGGCCATTTCCGGGGCGTTAGTGCGGCCGCCGCACTGCTTGTTGGAAAGGGAAGCACCCGGCAGGACGCGCCGGACGCTCGTGCTTCGACCCATAAACAGCCGCTACTCCGCCGGATGCGGCTTGCCTACGGGCGGCCCCTGCGGGAGCACCTTGCCGACAGGCGGCGCCTCGGGAAGGTTGCCCTTGGCGATTTCCCGATCGTACCAGATCAAATGGTGCTGCTTTGCCCAAGCCTCGTCGACGGTGCCATCCCACATGGCTTCGAATGCGCCCTCCTCGCCAACCGAGCCCATGTAGATGTGGAACAAGATGAGGGCGATCAAAAGCAGCGCGATTACGGCATGCACGATCTGAGCGA
>JBEVIH010000307.1:0-7345 GCA_040510815.1 Xanthobacteraceae bacterium
ACCGCGTGGCTGGCGCCCTCCTCGCCATGGCGCGCAATGCGCATGAACGAATCGTCCTCGCGCTCTTCCTTGGCCAGGTAGGTCGAGATCCGGCCCTGCCGCGGCTTGGGCACGCCTGCGACCAGGGCCCAGTAGACTTTTCGCGCCGATCGGGTGCGGAACGTCCTGGCGAGCGCCGTGGCTGCAAACCGGGTCTTGGCCACGAGGAGGCAGCCGGCGGTGTCCTTGTCGAGCCGATGCACCAGTCGTGGGCGCTGGCCCTGGGCGTCGCGCAGCACCTCGAGCATGCCGTCGAGATGGCGCGTGGTGCCCGAGCCGCCCTGCACGGCGAGCCCCATGGGCTTGTTGAGCACCAGCACGTCGGCATCTTCGTGCAGCGTGATGGACTTGAGGAATTCGCGGGTCTTGGCGTCCGCCTCGTGTTCCGGTGTGCGTGGCTTGGGCTGATCCAACCGCAGCGGCGGGATGCGCACGGCCTGCCCGGCCTCGAGACGCTGCTTGGGCTGCGCGCGCTTGCCGTTCACGCGCAGCTCGCCCTTCCGGATCACGCGCTGGATGTGGGAGAACGAAAGCCCGGGGAAGCGCGCCTCCAGGAAGCGGTCGACGCGCATGCCGGCTTCGTCGGCGCTCACCTTGGCGGTCTGCACGCCGGTCGACGGCGGCGCGCGCTCGGCAACGGCGACGTCGCCGCGCCCTGGTTTGGTCGCCGTGCTCATGGACACCGCCGCAATTCTTCCGCCGGCGCACCGGCCCAATCGAGCAGGAGCTGCTCGCCACGCATCCGCAACGTGATGGGAACGTTGCTGACCACACCTTCGCCCCAGCAGCGCGCGCCGATGTGCCAGGCACCGCGCACCCGGTAGCTCGTTCGCACGACGCAGGCGGCATCGCGCCACTGCAAGGTGAGCGAATTGACGACGAGCGGCGACGCGACCGCGCGCTCACCGATACAAGCCTGCGCGTCCGGCGCCCAGCGGCCATCGAACGGCTCGGCCGCGCTCGCAGGCGTGCCCGTGGCGACCACAACGCAAGCCGCCCATGCAGTTGCTCGCGCGGCGTTCACGCCCGGCTCCGCTCTTTCCGGAGCTTGGCCCAATATTCCAGCCGCTTCCTGATTTCGCGCTCGAAGCCGCGCTCGGGCGGATCGTAGAACGTCTGCCGGCCGAGCGCGTCGGGGAAATAGTCCTGCCCGGAAAACGCCTCCGGCGCGTCGTGGTCGTAATCGTAGCCGTCGCCATAGCCTTCGGACTGCATCAGCTTGGTCGGCGCGTTGAGGATGTGCTTCGGGGGGAGGAGCGATCCCGCCTCCTTGGCGGTGCGCATGGCCGCCCCATAAGCGGTATAGGCGGCATTCGACTTCGGTGCCGTTGCGACATAGATCACCGCCTCCGCAATCGCCAGCTCGCCTTCCGGCGAGCCGAGAAAGTCGTAGGCGTCCTTGGCCGCATTGCAGATCACCAGCGCCTGCGGGTCGGCAAGACCGATGTCCTCCACCGCCATGCGCACTACCCGCCGCGCGATGTAGAGCGGGTCCTCGCCCGCATCCAGCATGCGGCAGAGATAGTAGAGTGCGGCGTCGGGGTCCGAGCCGCGCACCGATTTGTGCAGTGCGCTGATCAGGTTGTAGTGGCCGTCCTGCTTCTTGTCGTAGATCGGCGCGCGGCGTTGCACCACCTCCTGCAGTTTCGCCGCGTCGAAGATCTCGCCCTCGCGCGCCGCCCGCCATACCTCTTCCACCAGCGTGAGCGCCGCGCGACCGTCACCGTCGGCCATGCGGGTGAGCGATTGGCGCGCCTCGGCATCGAGCGGGAGCTTCCTGCCCTCGATCATCTCGGCACGGGCCAAGAGCTTGTCCACCGCGGCGGTGTCCAGCGGTTTGAACACCAATACGCGCGCACGCGAGAGCAACGGCGCAATCAGCTCGAACGACGGATTCTCCGTGGTGGCGCCCACGAGCACGATGGTGCCGTCTTCCATGACCGGCAGGAAGGAATCCTGCTGCGCGCGATTGAAGCGATGGATCTCGTCGACGAAGAGCAGCGTCCCCTGCCCGGTCTCGCGCCGCCCGCGCGCGGCGTCGAACACCTTCTTGAGGTCGGCCACGCCGGAGAAGATTGCTGAGATCTGCTCGAAATGCAGATCGGTCGCCTGTGCCAGGAGGCGCGCCACCGTGGTCTTGCCGGTGCCGGGCGGACCCCAGAAGATGAGCGAGCCCAACGTGCGGGTATCGAGCAGGCGCGCGAGCGCGCCGTCCGACCCGAGCAGATGATCCTGACCGACAACCTCACCCAGCTCCGTCGGCCGCAGCCGGTCGGCCAGCGGGCGCGGAGCGTCACGCTCAAGCCCCGCGGCCGCAAACAGGCTCGCCTCTGCGCGCTTGGCGCGCGGCGGCGTCATCCCCGGAACTCCACCGACATCTGCTGGCCGCCGCGCACGATGGTGATGCTCCAGCGCCGGCTCTGCTGGCCGGCGACGCGTTCGAGGTCGCGGGTTTTGGCGATCTTGGCGCTGTTGACGGAGAGCACAAGATCGCCGCGCTTGAAGCCGAGGGTCTGGGCCGGCGACCCGTTGGCGATGTCGACGATCACGACGCCTTGCACCGTGGGATCAAGCCGCAGGTCGTCCGCGAGCGCCGGCGACAGGTTGGATACCTTGGCACCCTGGAACGGCGAGGATGACGCGATGACCAGCTCCTCGTGCGGCGTCTCCGGCGCCGCTTCGAGCGCCACGTTCAACGACACTTCCCTGCCGGCCCGCATGATCCCGAGCTTGGCGCTGCCGCCGATCACCTTGGTCGCGAACCGGTAGTCGAAGGCGTTCGCGTCCTCGACGACCTGGCCGTCGATGGCGATGATCAGGTCGCTGGTCCTGAGCCCGGCGCGCGCCGCCGGGCTCGTCGGCGTCAGGCTCGCGATCAGGGCGCCGGACGGCCGCTTGAGGCCAAGGCTCTCGGCGATTTCCGGCGTCACGGCCTGCAGCTTTGCGCCCAGCCACGGCCGCTTGACGACGGAGCCGCCGCTCCTGGCGGATGCGACCACCACCCTGACCATGTTGGCGGGAATGGCGAAGCCGATGCCCTGCGAACCGCCCGAGCGCGAGAAGATCGCGGTGTTGATCCCGACCAGGCGCCCGCCGAGATCCACCAGCGCCCCGCCCGAATTGCCGGGGTTGATGGCGGCGTCGGTCTGGATGAAGAACTGGTAGTCGGTGATTCCGACCTGGGTCCGCGCCACCGCCGAAACGATGCCGTGGGTGACGGTCTGGCCGATGGCGAAGGGATTGCCGATCGCGAGCACCACATCGCCCACCGCCAGCGCGTCCGAATCAGCGAACTCGAGCGCGGGAAAGCGCTCGTTCTGCGCCTTGATGCGCAACACCGCCAGGTCCGAGCGCGAATCCTTGAGCACCATCTCGGCTTCGAATTCGCGCTTGTCGGACAGCGACACCTTGACCTGGTCCGCTCCCTCGATGACGTGGTTGTTGGTCACCACGAGACCTGTGGCGTCGACGAGGACGCCCGAGCCCAGGGAGCGCTGGACCTGCTCACCCGGTCCTCCGGGCCCGTCGGGCACCCCGAAGAAGCGCCGGAAGATCGGGTCGTCGAGCAGGCGATTGCGGACGGCGACGGTCTTGGCGGCATAGACGTTGACCACGGCCGGCGCGGCACGCTGCACCACCGGGGCGTAGGACAACCGAAGCTCGTTGGGCGAGGTTGGGACGCGCCGCTCCAGCGCACGTTCCTGGCCAAGGGCGCCGAACGGGGCCACGGCCAGGACGACAAGCACGGCGGCTGCAAGCCGATAAAGTGGAGAAGATATGCTCGGCCCTGAAGCCATGGGACATCCGATCCTGACGCGCTGAGATATAGTCCCAGCGTCGCGGCAATTGAAGGGCGCGCCCGGTGCCGGCTCGCCTGTAGAACAAGGCCTGTGGTCAAGCTTAAACTGACCCGCCGTCCTCTCCCCGCCGAGGCTCCCGTGAACCAGACCCCCGTCGAATCGCCTGCCGGACCATCACATGGCGGCGAACTGCATGCCTCCGGCCGGGCGGTGATCTATGTGGCCGCCTTTGTCACCGGCGGGATCGTGATGAGCTTCGAGATGCTCGGCTCCCGGTATCTCAACCCCTATTTCGGCAGCGGCATCTATACCTGGGCCGCGCTGATCTCGACCGTGCTGATCGCCCTTACCGCAGGCTACTTCCTCGGCGGAACCCTGGCCGACCGTACCGCCTCGGTGGCGATCCTGGCACTCACCGTGATGATCGCATCGCTCTATCTGCTGGCCTTGCCGACCTTTGCCCAAGGCATCCTCGAATTGGTGCTCGCCGGTCTCGACGATATCCGTGCCGGCAGCCTGGCGGCGGCGCTCACCCTGATGTTCTTTCCGGTGGCCTTGTTCGGCATGTATTCGCCATTCGCCATCCGGCTTCTGCTGCGCTCCGCGCAGCGCTCCGGCAGCGTTTCGGGCGCGGTCTACGGCGTTTCCACCGCCGGCTCGATCGTCGGCACGCTGGGCACCACCTTCTTCCTCATTCCGACGATCGGCTCGCGTGCGATCACGCTCACGCTGGGCGCACTCGGACTGATCGCGGGGCTGGCGCTGCTGGCACTGGCGCGCCTCGAACGGCGCGCCGGCGCCGCCTTCGTCGTGCTCGCGCTGGCGGCGCTCGCGCCGGCGTCGGGCCGGGCGGAAAGCCTGATCGACGACGGCATTCGCGCGGACATGCTCAAGCGTCCGAATGGGCGGCTCGCCCACATCGAAACCGAATACAACGACATCTTCATCACCAGGCGGCAGAACCAGCTCGTGATGTCGTTTCAGGTCAAGGGCTGGGACTACACCGAATCGGTCACCAACCTGCTCGATCCCGACGACCTGCCGCTGCGCTATGCCCAGGTCATGACGATCGCGACCATCTACCCCGAGACGCCCCGGAGAATCCTCATGCTCGGGCTCGGCGGCGGCTCGATCTCCGCCTATCTCGGACGTTTCATGCCCGACGCCGTGATCACCACGGTTGAAATCGATCCCGGGGTCATCACCGCCGCCAAGACCTATTTCGGCGTGCGCGAAACCGAGCGCATGCGCTACCGGGCCAGCGACGGCCGCGTGTTTCTCAACCGCAGCAGCGATCTCTACGACCTCATCCTGCTCGACGCCTACCGGGGCGGCTATGTCCCGTTCCACCTGCTGACGCGCGAGTTCTACGCCCTGGTCAGGCAGCGGCTCGCGCCGGGCGGCGCCGCCGCCTTCAACGTCCATGACGGCAGCAAGCTGTACGCCTCGACGGTGAAGACGCTCGGCGAGGTCTTTCCCGCGCTCGATCTCTACCCGACGGGCACGGGCGAGGTCATCGCCGTGGCCACGGCCTCGCCGCTTGCCCGGGAGGCGCTGGAGCGCAGGGCCGCGGCGCTGCAGGCGCGCCACGGCTTTCGCTTTCCGCTGCCGCAGATCCTGCCGCGGCGCGTGGAGACGCCGCAGGCAGAGGGGGCCAACGGCGACGTCATCACCGACGATTTCGCGCCGGCCGACGTCTACGACGTCATTGGCAGGGATTCGCGCCGGCGCAAGTGAAGGCCGGCGCGGAGAGGAACGTCACTCCTTCGCCGGGACCGTGCGCAGATAGGCGATCATGGCATCGAGGTCGCCATCGGTCATCTTGGCATAATAGCCATATCCCATCGGAGGCTTGAGCCTGCTGCCGTCCTTGCGCACGCCTTGCGTGATGGCGCGCTTGATGTCGGCGTCGCTCCAATCGCCGATGCCGCTCGCCTTGCTCGAGGTGATGTTGCGCGAGGTCGACGTACCCCACGGGCCGGGGAATTCGCGTCCGCCCTTGCCGAGCGAATTCTGAAAATCCACTCCCGCGCCGGGCGGACCGAACGGCGTGTGGCACTCCATGCAATGGGCGATGGTGACGAGATAGAATCCGCGTTTCACCTTGTCGCCGAAATCGGCCTCCGACATGGGTCGCTCGGCGCCGGGAAACACCTTGTGCGGGATTTCCATCTTGTAGACGGGATCCCTCACCTTGTTGTTGATCGGTTTCAGCGAGCGCAGATAGGCGACGATGCCGTCGAGGTCGCCCGGCGTGAGAATCTTGTAGAAGCCGGTGGGCATGATCTCGGCCAGGTGATGGCTGCTCGGCCGCACGCCCTCCAGCAGTGCCTTCTTGATGTCGGCGTCGCTCCATTTGCCGAGACCGGTCTCGGGATCCGGGGTGAGGTTGGACCCGGTGACATCGAACGGCGGCTCGTTGAAACGCAGTCCGCCCGACAGCGCCTTGTCGAATTGCGGGCCGTTCGGCCCCATGGGCGTATGGCAGTTGTTGCAGGTCATCACGGTATTGACGAGGTAGCTCCCGCGCTCGACCGGCGTTTGCGCGGCGGCCGTGGTCGCGGACCCAGCCGCGAGCAAAGCCACGAAACCAAGACAGGCGCCACGGTTCATTCCAGCACTCCTCATTCGACCGGCTCACGCCGGCCGCAAATCATCCTCGTCGCCCGGCGGCAACATACCGTCTTGGCCGGACTTGCCAACGACTTATCACCAGGAATCAAACTGGACGCGCTGAATACAAAAAGGGCGGCACCAATGGCCGCCCTCGCGCGCAGTTCATGCCGCTTTCGTCTTCACGCAGCAGCGGGCGCGTCCGCTTGGGCCTCGGCCCGCTCCGGCACAGGCCCCGAATCCTTGCCCTTCGCGGCGACGTCGCGATCGACAAATTCGATCACCGCGACCGGCGCGTTGTCGCCGTAGCGGAAACCGGCCTTGAGGACACGGGTATAGCCGCCGTGGCGATCCTTGTAGCGAGGGCCGAGCACGTCGAACAGTTTCTTGACCATGGCCAGGTCGCGCATCTGCGCGATCGCCTGCCGGCGCGCGTGCAGGTCGCCACGCTTGCCGAGCGTGACCAGCTTCTCGACGATCGGCCGCAAATCCTTGGCCTTGGGCAGCGTCGTCACGATCTGCTCGTGCTTGATCAGGGCCGCGGCCATGTTCGCGAACATGGCGCGACGATGCTCGGGCGTACGGTTGAGCTTGCGATGAGCCTTGGCGTGACGCATGGGCGACCTCAGACGGAGAAGAACGAAAGGCAGACGACGGAAGCAAGCACGTCAAACACCCGACGTCCGTCGTCCGGCACTGTCCTCTGTTCAGTAATGATCCTCGAAGCGCTTGGCCAGTTCGTCGATGTTGTCGGGCGGCCAACCCGGCACTTCCATGCCGAGATGCAGCCCCATCTGGGCCAGCACTTCCTTGATCTCGTTGAGCGACTTGCGGCCGAAGTTCGGCGTCCGCAGCATCTCGGCCTCGGTCTTCTGAACGAGATCGCCGATATA
>JBEVIH010000308.1:0-13775 GCA_040510815.1 Xanthobacteraceae bacterium
TTCTGACCCAGCAGGTCGGCCGGCACCTGATCGCCGGCTCCCGGCCGGGCGTCATCGTCAATATCGCGTCGACCCACGGATTGGTCGGCGCCGCCGAGCGCTCGACCTACGGCATCTCCAAAGGCGCGCTCATCCAGATGACCCGCATGCTGGCGGTCGAATGGGCGGAGCACGGTATCCGCGTCAACGCGATCGCGCCCGGACGGCTCGACACACCGTCACCCGCGCGGGCCGTGCGAACGGCCGATCCAGCCTATATGGATGCGATGCGTGCGCGGATTCCGCTGCAGCGATTGACCACCGTCGACGAAGTGGCGGCGGCGGTGTGCTATCTCGCAAGCGCCCAGGCCGCGTCGATCACCGGCCAGACGCTGGTGTTGGACGGCGGCCTCACGGCCGTTTGACGCTCACCAGCCACGTGGCTCGCCGCGCAGCGTAGCAATGGCGTCGAGCTCGCCGATGAGCTTCTGATAGGCGACGGCGTCGAGCGCGAGGTTCGGCGGCCGCGGCTCGCCACAGTCCCGGCCCATCGCGCGCATGGCGGCCTTGAGACTTGCGACGCCGCCCGGTTTCACCGCCTGGCGCAGCGCTGCAATCTGCTCCTGTGTCGCGCGTGCCTCGAACAGCTTGTCCCGGCGGCACAGGTCGTAGAGCGCGCGCACGAGCTTTGGCGCAATGCCGGCAAGCGGTGCGAACATCCCGGTCGCACCGATAGCCCCGGCCGAGACCATCAATTCCGTGCCCGCAAGCAGTTGAAACCCCGGACGGACGCGCGGCGCATCGGTCATCAGCTCGATCATGAACTGCCAGTCGAGGCTGAGGTCGACCACGCCGGCGAAGTTGGGAAGTCTTTCGATCAGCTTGAGACACAGCTCCGCGTTCACCTTGGTGCCCTGCATCTCCTCCGGCGCGTTGTAGACGAAGAACGGGATTTTCACCGCCGCGCCGATCTGCGCAAAATGCTCCAGCACCATCGCGGGCGGCGGTGTCCAGTAGTAGGGCGTGGTGGCAACGACGGCGGTCGCGCCTGCCTCCTCCGCATGGCGGGCAAGGGCTGCGGCGACGCCGGTGCCGGTTTCGCTGACGTGGGCGATCACCGGCTTGCGCCCGTTCACGCATTTGATCGCAAACGCCAGCAGGCCACGCCGCTCGCCGTCGGGAAGGCTGACCGACTCGCCGGCGTGCATCGGCAGCGCCAGCGAGTCCGCCCCGTTGCCGATGTGGAACTCGATCAGCCGCGCATATGAATCGAAGTCGATCGCACCGTCGCGCGAGAACGGCGTCACCGGCGTGTGCACGAGACCGGGCGCGGATGGACTTGGCGCGGGGGCGGGCATCGGTCGGAGCTCGGCTGCCGGAAGGTCACCAGCCATGCGGCTCGGTATCGAGGATACCGAGCCGATCGAGCTCGGCGTGGATATGGGCCTGCCGCTCTTTGGTCGCGGTCGGCAGCGGCGCCCGTGTGGGCCCGACCGGACGCCCCATCATCACCATGCCGCCCTTGAGCGAGGAGGGGTATTGGTCGCGAAACAGCAGCCAGAGCCAGGAGATCTTGGATTGCAGCTCGCGCGCGCGCGGCCAGTCGCCGCCGATGCAGGCGTCGAACAGCTGCGCGCAGAGCTTCGGACAAATCGACCCCGCAGCGGAATAAGAGCCGATGCCGCCGAGCGGAACCGAGGGCAACAGATATTCCACGCCGGTGAGCATCGCAAAATCCGGCCGCAGCGCCAGCGCCGCGCGCGAAATCTCCAGGAATTTTTCGCTGTTGAAGCTCGCCTCCTTCACGCCGACGAAGTTGGGCAGCTGCTCGATCAGCCGCGCCATCAATTCGCCGGTGATCTCGACGCCGGCAAGGTAGCTCGGCGAGTTGTAGGACAGCACCGGCAGGTCGATCGAGCGGCACAGCCGCACGAAGTAGGCGTGGATGGCCTCGAGCGAGGGCGTCCAGAAATACGGCGTGATGGCGAGGATGCCGTCGGCGCCGATCTGCTGGGCGTGGCGCGCCAGCTCCATGGTGTCCTCGACCGCGAGCGCGCTCACGTGGATCGTCACCGGGATGCGCCCGTTCACCACGCGCACGGCTGCTTCGGCGAAGCGCTTGCGCTCGGCCACCGTCAGGTTGAGCGATTCGCCCTTGTGGTGCGGCCAGGAAATGGCGGTGGCGCCGGTGCGCACGTGGAAATCGAGGAGCCGCTCGAAAGTCGGCAGATCGAGGCTGAAGTCGTCCTTGAGCGGCGTCACCGGGCTTTGCATGACGCCGCGAAACTTGCTCGGCATGTTCCGATCCGATTGCGGTCGGCGGGCGAACGTGGGAGCGCACAAATTGCCGGGTTCGACCCGCGAGGGCAAGGCTATGGCGTTGTGAATTTCTTAACCACGATTTGCCGCTGACGGTGTCGGAAGACCTCCGCCGCACATCGCCGTAAACCAATTGGGCACCACGCCCTACTTGCGCGGCTCGCGGGCCATCACTTGCGCACACCGCCGCCTGCAAAATGACGCAGCGGTTTGCTCAGGTCCTGCCCGATCGCGCGGATGCGGAGGGGGACATGCGCTGCGCAATGCTCTTGGTCACGTTTGCCATGCTGGGCGTCACGGCTGCGGCCGCAACGCCTCAGCAGAATGGCGAGTTCTTCTCGAGCGAGCAGGTTACCGCCTGGATCAGCAATTACCGCACCAAGCCCGAGCCGGCGCGGCTGCCGGCGGCGGTGCGGGCGCTGAGCCGCTCCGGCGCCTTCAAGGAACCGGAGAGCTCGGGGGTCTACGTCGGCTTCCTCGCCGGCGTCATCGGCGCCAATCCGGACACGGCCGAAGAGCTGATCGGCAAGATGCTGCCGATCCCGCCGGGAGATCAGTGGGCGCTCATCCGGGCGATTGCCTATTCGAACCATCCCGATTGGATGGGCCTCCTGGGCAGGTTGGCGGAGCGCATGCCGCAGCGCCAGGTGATGATCGACAAGTACCTCGAGGGCAAGCTGCCGACCCTGGATGAGATTCCGCTCGAGAAGCACAACCCCACGCTGGTCGAGAAGATGCGCGGCTATTTCGACAAGTCGAAGGAGGCCCCGACCAGCGATGCGAGCTTCGACGGCCGCCCCGAGCTGCTCGACACCTTGTGGGGATATTATTTCGCCACCGGCTCCTACCGGCCGATCGCGCGCATCATGACCTTGCTGCCCTGGTCGAAGGACCGCGACAGCATCGACAAGCTGACCGTCGGCAGCATGGCCAAATACACGCTCGCCAGCAACGCCGCGCGCGACATGGAGTTGCTGGCGATGCTCAAGCGCGCCAGCAAGCGCAAGGGCAAGAACGCGATCCTCGGCGAAGTGATCGAGGCGGCCGAGACCATGGAAACCACGCGCGTGCGCAAGGATGCGCTCGCCGCCATGGAGGAGCTCAAGCGCAAGGGTCCCGGCTACAAGCGCGACATGGCGACCTGGGGCCAGGTCGGGCAGGGCGCGCTGGCGCTCGGCTGTATCGCCGCGGCCGCCGCCGGACAGGTGGCGTTCGGTCTGCCGTGCGTGATCGGCGGTGCCACGTCCTCGGCGGTGCTGAATTTCTGGGGCGGCCAGCAGTAGGGCGTCAGCACACTTCGCTATTTCGTCCTGTCGCCGTCCGCTTCGGTGGCCCGTTCCTGCTTGGGTGAGACGTCGGTGCCGATGAACTCGTCGATATCGACGTTGCCCTGGTATTTCAGCTCGTCGTGAATGCCGATCTTCGAGGTATAGTAGGCTTCCGCCACCCACCACTTGATGGTGACGAAGGAGTGGTCGACGTTCTCCCTCGGGCTTTTCTCGTTGCGGGAGATGCGCTCCATCAGCTTCTGGCGCTCGGCCGGCGACGCGTCGAGCAGCGGCCGGCCGAACATCGCGATTGAAACCTCGTCGATCTCGGCGAGGTCGTCCTTCCAGCTTTGCCGCCAGAGCGGGTCGATGCTCTCGGCGAGGCGGGCATCGATATATTCGGCGCACTTGGCGGCGCGCGCGCCGCCCGATTGCGCGTCGGCCGGGATGATCAGCTCGGCGACCTCGTCGAGGATGGCGAGCTCGCGCGCGGAGAGGAACTTGCCAGTGGCGAGCGCAGCCGGCTTTGTCGCCTGCGCCGGCGCGGCCGCGGGCGCCATCGCGGCTGCCGCCGCGCCCGCCGTGACCGCCAGCGCCTGCCGGCGCGTGATCTCGTCTGGGCTCACAGCTCGCCCCTTTTGAGCTCGCCGGCGAGGTAGTCGCAACTGCGCCAGCACAGCGCCATGATGGTCCAGGTCGGGTTCTGGCAGGCGGCCGAGACGAAGCCCGCGCCGTCCACCGCGAACAGGTTCTTCACATCGTGCGACTGCAGGAAGGGATTGAGCACGGACGTTTTCGGGTCGGTGCCCATCCGCGCGGTGCCGAGCTCGTGGACCGACGACCCCTCGGTCAGCGGATCGCGGTCGACCCGGGTGATCTCGAAGCCGGAGGCCGCGAACGCCTCCTGCATGCTGGCAACCATGTCGGCGCACATTTTCCTTTCGTTGTCGCCATACTTGTAGGAGAAGCGCAGCACCGGAATTCCCCAGGCGTCCTTCACGTGGGGGTCGAGCTCGACCCGGTTCTCGTAGCGCGGCAGCACCTCGCCGAGCCCGTACATGTAGAGGAAGGCGCCGGCATGGTCGCGCACCTTCCGCTTGTACGCCTGCCCGTACCCGGCAAGCTTGAGCGCGTCCTCGGGAAACATCTCTTGTCCGCTCGAGCCTTCGAGGCCGTAGCCGCGGATGAAGTCCTTCGCCTTCGTTTTCTCATCGAGGTTGCGGAAGCGCGGGATGTAGAAGCCGCCCGGCCGCCCGTCCTCGTTGCTCCGCTTGGCTCCGATGCGCTCCTTGTAGATGCCGTGCACGCGCGGCCCCAGCACGTGCTCGCACAGATTACGCCCGAGATGGCCGGACGAGTTGCCGAGACCGTTGGGATGTTCGCGCGATCTGGAGAGCAACAGGAGACGCGTCGATTCGAGCGTGGAGGCGGCGAGCACCACGACCTTGGCTTTGGCGTCGTAGGATTTCCTGGTCGCGGTGTCGGTGAAGACCACGCCCGACGCCTTGCCGGTATTGGCGTCGATCAGAACCTGATGGACGGTGGCACTGGTGCGCACCGTCAGATGCCCGGTGTCCCAGGCCGGATAGATCAGGCCGGTCGGCGAATCGAACGCGGCGTGGATGTCGCAGCCGCCGACGCGGCGGAAGCAGGCGCCGCGCCCGAAGCAGCGCGAGCGATATTTGTTGTGGGAGAGGCCTTCGGTGGTGACCCCGAGCCGGAACGGCGTGACCACCCAGCCCTTTTTCTCGCCCAGCACGCCGCGCATATGCACCTCGGCCGGATTGAGGCGCATCGGGCGCTGATAGATCGAGTCCGGCAGCCACGGCAGGTTCTCGGTCACGCCCGAGATGCCGAGATAGCGGTCGACCTTGTCGTAATAGGGGGCGACGTCGGCGTAGGAGATCGGCCAGTCGACGCCGTAGCCGTCGCGGCTCGCGGCCTTGAAGTCGTAGTCGGAGAGCCGCAGCGAAAGCCGCCCCCATACATTGGTCCTGCCACCGAGCACGCGCGAGCGCACCCAGGAGAAATTGGTGCCGGTGTAGGGGTGCTCCTTCTCGTTGACGAAGAACTGCTTGGTGTAGTCGGGACCCTCGCCGAGCTGCTGCCAGCTCACCACGTTGGTGTAGCGGCCGAGCGTCTGCGCGTAGGGCGGCTTGAGCCGCTTGTAGTCGGCTTCGTTGAGCACGTAGGTGTCGGGCGCAAGCTTGCCGCGGCGCGGATGGTGGTAAGGCCACTCCATCGAGTTGACCTCGGCCTCGAAGTCGATCTGCCGGCCGGCTTCCAGCAGCAGCACGTCGAGGCCGTGCGAGGTGAGCACGTGCGCCGCCATGCCGCCGGCCGCGCCGGAGCCCACCACCAGCACGTCGTAGACCTTGCCGAGGTCGACCGTCGCCGGCTCCGGCAGCTTCACAGTCGGCAGGCCGATGGGCGACATCTGGACGCGGTCCGGCGGTTCGTGGCGCGTTCAGAGAGCACGATCGGCGCCGGCATGCCAGTGCGGCGATGCCACAGTTGGCCTCAAGGTAAAGGCCGGGCAAAGGCGGAGACGGCGGCATCGGCGATCATTGCGCGGACATCGCTGAAGATCCGCCAATACCCAAGCAGACCTACCCCGCTGACTGCTTCCTGCGAATTCGGTATCCTGCCTCACGCCTACGGCTTGCAGCGTGCGATGCAATTCGATCAATTGAAACGGCGCGATATTCTGACGCTGCTCGGTGCTGCGTTGGCGGGGGGCTGCCTTCCCGTTCCCGCCGAGGCCAACGTCCCGGTCCCCTACGACTGGAACGCCGCGCCACCGATGGATCACAAAACGAGCTTCATCGAGTGGATGGTCAGGAACCGCGGCGAGGACGCGGCCTTTCTCAGCCAGCGCTGGGAGCGGTTCAGGCAGGCGGTCGCCAACCGCGACCTCTGGGACGAGCGCGACAAGCGGGCATTTCTCCTTACCCCGCGCGAGGAATTCGTCACGGAGTCCAATCGCGGGCGCGCCTATGAGCCGCGTGCCTTCGGCATCGGTTACGGAGCGACGATCAGCGACCCGCATCTCGTCGCGCGCATGACCAGCGCGCTCAATGTTGCGCGCGGCGACAAGGCGTTGGAGATCGGGACCGGTTCCGGATACCAAGCGGCCTATCTCGCCAACCTGACCGACAAGGTGTGGTCGATCGAGATCATCAAGCCGCTGGCCGAGCGCACCCGCCGCCTCTACGATTCTCTGATCGAGCGCGGCTATACCGAGTACAAGTCGATCACGACCAGGCACGCCGACGGCTACTACGGCTGGGAGCAGGAGGCACCCTTCGATAAGGTCATCGTCACCTGCGCCATCGACCACATCCCGCCGCCGCTGTTACAGCAGATGACGCCGAACGGCATCATGGTGATCCCGGTCGGCCCGCCCGGCGCCCAGCACGCGCTCAAGGTCACCAAGCAGCAGGCGGCCGACGGCTCGATCAGCGTCGCGCGCTCGGACATCTATCACGGCGGCCGCGTTTCTTTCGTGCCGTTCACCAAGCTCGAAGGGGACGTGATCAAGGGCACCCACAGCCACAAGTGAGGGCTACGGGACTACTTGGCGCCTATCGACAGGGATGCTCGGGCAGCGCCGCCGCTGCCGGACCGGGGGTGGCCGAGACCGCGGGCGGATTGAGGCAATTGAGCAGGCGCGGCGCGAAGTAGGGCACGAAGCCCTGATCGACGATGCGTTTGGCCGCCGCCGTCATCTTGAGCGGGTCGCTCAGATACTCCACGACCAGCACCTTGCGGCCGGCGCGCCGCGCCATCTGCAGGTATTTGAGCGATCCCGCCACCTCCTCGGGCTTGTTGGCGGCCTCGGTGTGGTCGATGCCGTAGAGCAGATCCTCCTTGGCGACGCCGTCGATCGCGCTGACGAGCGCAGCGTCATCAAGCAGCTCCTCGGCGTTCTGCATGACCATCAAGAAGCCCGGATTGCGCTTGCGGGCATGCTCGGCCAGCCGGCGCACGAACGTCACCATGTCGGCGCGTGCCGAGGGACGCACCTTCTCCCATTTCGCCCACACGTCGGCGCGGTCGAGAAAAGCGCCGTCGAAGCCTTGCGCCAGGATGCGGTCGAGATAGGCCTCGGGCGCGCCGAACATCAACTGCTGCCACTCCGGATGCCAGAACTGGACGTCGTAATTGCCGTCCCAGATCGGGTTCACGTCGCCCAGCCAAACCGGCCGCTTGGCGGTGTCGTACCACTCCTGCCGCCAATAGGAGCGATAGCGCTCGGCCTCGCCGATCGAGAGATAGGCGAGCAGAATGCGCGGGCTGCCATCGGGGTGTTGCTTCATGCGCGCCACCTCGCCCTCGCGCGCGAGCTCGCGCACGAAGCGGCGGTTGGCCGAAATGCCGTTGTCGATCACCAGCAGCTGGTGCGGCGCCGACGCCACGGTCGCGGCATCGATGGAATTGAGCAGATAACCCCAGTTGCGCACCGCGCCGATCCGGCGTCGTCGCTCGGCGGCGGCGCTGTCCTGCTCGAGTTGCACGCGCAGGACGCCGGGCGCCGCTTCCTTGCGCACGCTCGCGGCCGGATTGGCAAACGAAGGCGCCCGGCCCGCCGCTGCAATGAGCACCGTGACGCCGAACGCGATCGCAAGCAGGAGGAGCCGCTGGGCTGGACGCATGGGAGCGGACATCGTTGTTGGGCGTGCCTCTCGGGCCCCCGAGGATGAAACAGAATCGTTAAGCCTTTGGGCCGCATCTTTGTCGAACATGCGGCGTGAATGAATAACGCCCCAAGCATGGTCGGGTTCGCCTTGGTTGGACCCATGGCGTCGGCGTGCCGACATGGCAAAACCCGCCTCTGCTACAATGGGTGAGATCTTCGGGCCCCCAATATCTGGCAGGTGAGCGAATGAACATTCGAACTTTCATGTCCGGCGTCATCGCGCTGCTGCCGATCGCCGCGACCTTGGCGATCGTCGCCTGGGCGGGCGGCTTCATCTACAGCTATTTCGGTCCCGGCAGCGCGATCGGCCGCCTGCTCACCTCGCTCGGGCTCGGCCTGGTCGGCTCGCCGCTGGTTGCCTACCTGGTCGGCCTGGTGATCGTGGCGATCCTGATCTACGCGCTCGGCGTCATGGTCGAATCGAGCGTGGCGCCGCGGCTGTACAGCGGGCTCGACACCATGATGCAGCGCATCCCGCTGGTGGGGATGGTCTACGACCTGAGCAAGCGCTTCGTCGGCATGCTCGATCGCAAGGATGCCAAGGACCTCAAAGGCATGAGCCCGGTCTGGTGCTTCCTGGGCGGTCACGGCAGCGCCGCCGTGCTGGCGCTGCTGCCCAAGCCGGAGACGATCATGGTGGCGGGCGAGCCCTACCACGTGGTGCTGGTGCCGTTTGCGCCGATCCCGTTCGGCGGCACCCTGATCTATGTGCCGGCGAGATGGGTGGTGCGGGCCGAGATGCGGGTCGAAGGCCTGATGAGCACCTACGTGTCGATGGGGGTGTCGTCGCCGCCGGAGGTGCGCGGCCTCGCTGCTCCGGACGCCGCGCCGCCGCCGCAGCAGCGCTAGCGAGGATCGCGGGCGCGGGAGCGTCGCCTCTTGCGCCGCTCGTCCGCATGGCGGATGCGCTCGGCTGTTCCCGCCCGTGCCGTCTACTTCCGCCGCGCCGCGCGCATGCGCTCGATTCTGTCCGCAAGCGCGCGCAGGCGCGTCTCGGCACGGGCGAGGCCGATCGCCACGCGGTCGGGACCGGCGAAGCCGCCATTCGCAGGCGCCGCGTCGACCACATCGGCACGGCCGCGTCCCGGCAGGTGCCGTTCGAGGGTCCCGATCAGCCCGTCGATTGCGGCGGCGGTGCCTTCGATGTCGGGAGGTTTCGTCCTCGCGCGCGCGGCCGTTGATCGGACGTTCGCGGTCGCGAGCGTTCGGATCAGAAGATTGAGGGGATGGGACATGGTTCGCTCCTGTTTCATTGAGCCTATTCCGCCGCTTGCGGCATCGCCGCGGGTTCATCCTCGCGTGCGCGCGCCAGCAGCGCCTCGCAGTGCACGATGTCGTCGCGTGTCTTCGCGCCGGGCGGGGTCGCGAGCCCGTGCCGCAGCTTGTGCAATTGCAACTCGAGTTGGCGGATGCGCAGCTCGGCCGGCGATAGTTTCGAAAGCGCATCGCGCCCTTGCCGGCATTCGCGCAGCACCTGGGCGATCGACCAGGCGCGGCGGATCTCTTCGCCGAGGAGCTCGCACCAGGGCCGCGGCGCACCCGCCGCGACGCAGGCCGCGCTCTCGCGCCTGGCCCGCTGCGCCGCGATCCGCCTCAGCATCGAGCGGTCGATCGCGCCGGCGGCGGTGACGAGGTCGGTTTCGCGCAGCTCGGCCGGGCGAGGGGAGGCCGGTCTCGTCGAGCCCTGCCTGACGCCGCTGTGGGTCTTCGTGGTGGCGCCCGGTGGCCGCGTGATCTGCGTGACCTTCTTGTACATAAGATATGTATAATACCGCGGGAGGCTACATTCATCATATAATCACGAAAATGTGATCGTGAGCGATTTGTTGCGGATTCCTGGGGAAAGGCCGATCGGCGCGCCCGGCCGCCGGCAATTCAGGGCTTGCAAATTGTAGGAAACTAATCCATAAGAACAAATACGGAACAAAAGCCTAGGAGAAGCCCATGCGCAGCATCAATCGCCGGTCGGTCGCAAGACCAGGGAAGTCGCCTCGAGCAGCCAGGGAGGAGCACTGGCGCCGCCGTCAGGCCCTGCAGGTGGCGGCGCAGCTGCCCGACGAGCCGGAGGAGGCGCTGACCGTGCTGCGCCATGCGCAAACGCTGGTGCGGTCGTTCCTGGCCCCGCGCAAGCCCGCCAGCTAGCGGCGCTTTTTCATCAGCTTTTCGATGTCGACCGCCAGCTTTTGCGGGAGGCCGCCGCGGTGGCCCATGAAGATCCAGTCGAGCGTCACGCCGGTGGCGCGGCACAGCTCCATCGCATTGTCGACCCCCATCCGGTTGTCGCCGGTCTCGGCGTTGTTCCAGGCGGCGGGGCCGATGCCGGTGCGCCGGCACAGCTCGGCCTGCGACAGGCCTAGCGCCTGGCGGGTCAGCCGGAGCCGCTGCGCGACCTCGAGGTGGTTGTCCGGTCGTCTGGGTGGCATGGGAGCGCAGCCTTCCAGAATCGGCCAATGCAGTCAAGAGCTTGTATCCAGTGGACCGAAAGCCTCCAGTTATACATTTTTAATGTACAAAAATGGGCGTGAGAGGGAAACAAGAATGGATCATCGACACGAGACCTGGATCGAAGCCCGGATCGCCCTGCGCGCGCGGTTGCGGACCCAGCGCGTGTCCGCCACGCGGATCGCAAGCGCGCTCGGCGTCAGCCGCGGCTTCCCCCATCAGGAGGAGAGAAATCAATGCCGACCCATGTCGTCTGGCAGGCCTGGACGCCGGCCGGTGGTCGATCGCGCCGTCGCGCCGTCCAGGTCGAATATGGACGGGGAACCGAGATCATGAGGCGCGGCCGCAGGAGAAAGCCGAACGTGGTGCGCGACCGCGCCGGCAAATCGCGCGGCGAGCACGCCGTCGCCGCCGAGGTGCTCGCCATGCGCGCGCGCGACCTGCTGTCCGACCAGATCGCTCCCGAGCACGCCCAGGACGCCTTGGCCGGCTTCACCTTGGGCCGCCTGCTGCTGCGCGGCCGGGCGGACCCGTCCAACCCCGGCTCGATCACGCAGGCGCAGTACGACGCCGGCGACGATTGGTCGAAGATCGTGCGGGCGCATGCGCGACTCATGGGTTACAGCCTCAGCAGCACGTCGCCGAGCTTCGACCTGGTCAAGGGCGGCGTTTCCTGTGACTCCGATCCGGCGCGGACCGAGATCATGCGCATCCGCCGCAAATATTCCGACTGCTACCGGGCGCTGATCGACGCCGGCACCGTGTTCAAGGATTACCGCAAGGCGAGCGGCCTCGAAGTGGCGATGATCTGCTGGGACGTTTGCGTCAACAATCGGCCGCTCGGCACCTTGTCGGCGGCGGACTACGGCAATCTGCGCGCCGGCTTGAACGCGTTGGTGAAGGCGCTGCGGTGAGGCGCACGGAACCTGCCGGGGATCCCGCGCCACCGGCCCGGGACCGCCAGTTCTGCGCGCGGGCGGCCGCCGGCTCGTCGTCGCATGCGCGCGCGAGCTTGCGCGGCAACCCGTCTTGCATCACGCGCGCCTGCGTTTGCGCACGACATCGGCCGCGTCATCGAAGCGTTTGCGTGCTCGAGCGCATGATCCGAAAATTTCTCGACTCGATTTGGCGCATGCCTTACTTGGCGAAATGCGATAGGTGAAATTGCGCCCGCCGGCATCCGCCGCGCGGGTTTTTGTTTGCCGCGACGCCGCCCCAAGTTCGGGATTCCCGCCGATCACCGACGAGCTCCAGCGTTTCGTGATGTCGCTGCTGCTGCGCGGGGGACAGCAAGCAGAGCGATCATCCTTCTCTGACTGGCGTTTGACAATTCGGATGTGGCTGGCATGAGCGCCGACCGCCGCGCTGGCCTTGCTTCCCGCCTGTTTCCCGCGACCGGACCGTACCACAGCATCATTGCGCGGCCGGGGTCAGGTGTGCTCATGACCCACCTCACCACCGAGGGGTCGCCGCCCTGCGCCAGCCGGAGCATGTCGCTGTACGCCCGCTCGAAGTCGTCGCCGTACCTGTCGTGGGCGATGCGGAAGCTGCAGTTCTGCTCCAATGTTTTCAGCTTGTTCTCGACATAGCCCTTCGGGGCAGCCCAGAAGTCGTCCGCCGCGCTCTGCTGCGGCTGCTCTTGCTGCCGATACTGCGCCTGCAACAGGGCGTTCCGTTCCTCCTCCAGCTGCGCACCTGCTGCTGAAACGCCTGGCGCTTGGACCGCATGAAGCAAATTGCTGAGACTGTGGCAGATTGGTCGCACTGACTGTCAATTGCTTGTCGGTGGGCGGCCACCGCCCGGTCGAAGGATGCGGACGCTAAGCTGCACCCGAGTCAGGCGTACATCTCCTCGCCTGATTTCGTGAGTACCCCGAACTTTCGCCTAGCCCCGGTGTTGTCTCCTTCCGGGGCTTTTCTTTTAGTCGGCAGACCGCACCAACGTCACGCCGCCGTTTAGCGGCCGCCAGCCCAGTGTTTTCAATGCGCGTTTCGGCTGGATGCGATGGGGTTTTCTGTATGGGCTGCAACCAGAAGCAACGAGCGCCGCACCTGCTGGCGACGGCGGGCGCTTGACGCAGCGCAAGCGGCTCTCGCGCCGATCGAAGGCCGCAAGTCGCCTCCTGTTCCAGCCTGTTGGCAGGCTGCTCTAGGAGCTACGTCAGGTTGGGTCCGGCTCGAGGCTCGTCATCCTCTGGGATTGACCGTACCTCCACCGCTCAAAATAAAAGAGAGCCCCGTTCGCGGGGCTCTCGACAGAGCGGGATAGCGCCGAGCGATCAGTACCTCGCGTATACCGGCGACTTACCCACGTCGAACTTGTAGCTCACCCCGAGCTTGGCGAGCTGCTTGCGCTCCTTGACCGTTTGCCTGAATGTCTCCGTGGTGCATAGCCCCACCTCGCAGTCGACGACGGTGAAATCCACGATCTTGTTGCCGTAGTCGATGTAGTTGTACTCGAACTTCGTGGTCCAATTGTCGGTGAGCGCGTACTCGAAGCCCACGCCAAGCAGCACGCCGAGGATGGTCGCATTGCCGCGTACGGTGGTGGAGTCCTCCGAGGATGAGACGTCCAGGGTGTAATCGAACTTGCCCCAGACGGCGCCCAGCTTGCCGTAGACGAAGGCGCGGTCGAAAGCGACGCCCGAACGCACAGAGATGGCGCCGTCCCAGCGATTACGCGATTGGCTATCGAAGGTGAAGTCCCCGCCCTGCGCAAATTCGCGGTCATACAGGCTGGAGCCCCAAAATTCACCCTCGAAGCCGATGACGAACGCCCGCCACTGCACATTGCACCCTGCCTGGGCCGAGCCCGCCGACGCCGCTGGCCGCTATTCCCCCTCCTTCACCGCCAGTAAAACTTGAAACCTGCCAACCGGCTCCGACATGGACGCCGAGATAGCAGCCGGTCCAGCTGAAGACTGGCGGTGGTGGAAGCGGCCGCGCCTTCAAAGGTATGTCAGCCGCGTTGGCAAGCCCACAGCTCAACAGCGATGCGCTCGCGATAGCCAAGACTAGACGTTTCATGATGCGACCCCTCGCCCCAATTGGTTGTTTGAACCTACACC
>JBEVIH010000309.1:0-4502 GCA_040510815.1 Xanthobacteraceae bacterium
TCCCACAGCTTGAGCAGGTCGGCCTGCAGCTGCATGCGGGTCTGCGCGTCGACGGCGCCGAACGGCTCGTCCATCAGGATCATCGGCGGGTCATAGGCGAGCGTGCGGATCAGCGCGGCGCGCTTGCGCATGCCGCCGGACAGCTCGTGCGGATAATAGCGCTCGTAGCCGGCGAGCCCGACCGCGCGGACGAGCATCTCGGCATGCGCCCGGGTCTGGTCGTTGAGCCGGCCCTGCACCTCGATCGGGAACAGCACGTTGTCGATGGTGGTGCGCCACGGCAGCAGGTTGTCGTCCTGGGTAACGTAGCCGATGCGCCGGTCGACACCGGGCCGTAGCGTCCGCGGGTCGTGCGAGTTCACCGCCTGGCCGTCGAACACGATCTCGCCTGCGGTCACGGTGTCGATCTGGGCGATCATGTTGAGCAAGGTGGACTTGCCGGCGCCCGACGGCCCGATGATGGTCAGGAACTCGCCCGGCCGGACCGCGAACGAGAGCCCCTGGATCACCCAGGGCGGCGGCTCGCGGCCCGCGCGCGCCGGAAAGCGTTTGCCGAGGTCCTTGATCTCGAGCAGCGGCGGCTGCGCCATGGTCAATCTCCGGCGTCGACCATGACGGCGGTCTGCGGCCGCCAGCGCAGCAGCACCCGCTCGGACGCGTTCACCATCCAGTTGGCGCCGTGCACGATCAGGGTGGCGGCCAGGATCGCGGCGAACACCGAGGTGGTGTCGAAGTTCATCGCGCCGGTCTGCACCAGATAGCCGAGCCCGCGGTTCGACGAGATCAGCTCGGCGATGATGGCGCCGCCGATCGCGTAGGGCACCGCGATGCGCAGGCCAGCGAAGATGTAGGGCACCGCCGCCGGAAACACGATATGGCGCGCGACGTGCCGTTCGCTGGCGCCGGCGATCTGCGCCATCTGCACCAGCTTGGGATCGAGCGCGCGCACGCCCGCCAGGGTGTTGAAATAGACGATGAAGAAAACCACGCTCGCCACCAGCGCGATCTTCGATTCGATGCCGATGCCGAACCAGAGGATGAACAGCGGCGCGAAGGCGAGCTTGGGCGCCCCGTAGCCGCCGACCATGAATGGATCGAGGATGGCGACCATGAGCGGATGGCGCCGCAGCAGGAACGGCAGCAGCACCGCTGGCACGCCGCCGGCGACGGCGCCGCACACCGATTCCCAGATCGTGTAGCCGGACTGGCGGATCAGCTCACCGCTGAGCATCTGGGCGACGAAGCGCGACGTCACCGCCCACGGGGAGCTGAGCCAATAGGGACCGACGATGGCGCTGCCGATCTGCCATGCCGCCAGGATGATGACGAGCACGATGAGCCGGTCGGTGATGGTGCGCCATCGGGTCATTGTTCAGAGCTCGATCGCACCCGCGTGCCTCGATGGCTGGCTGCTTTCACTGCCCGTAGATTGGCACGAACAGGTCTTCGAGCGGAATGGGCGCCTTGATCAGCGACTGCTCGGCCATGTAGCGCACCAGCGCCTCCAAGGTCGGGCGATTGGCCTCAACGCCGTAGGGCCAGGGATCGCCGCCGAACACCTGGTCGATGCGCTCGAGCTCGGCGGTCATGCCGGGCAGCATGTAACGGAGCGCCCCGGTCTCGCGCATCTTGGCAAGCGCCAGGTCCTTGGCGGCGTCCATCGCCTGGTAGAGGCTCGAGGCGATGAACGGATGCCGCTCATAGACGTCGCGGCGCATGGCGACGAGGTGCATGATCGGGAACACCCGCGTGCGTTTGTAGGATTCGAGCTCGACGGCGTGAAAGTCCGGAAACAGCCGTTGCACGTCCGGATTGGTGCGCAGCGCCGCCGGCAGGCCGCTGCCGAGCATGGCCTGGATCTCGCCGGCCTCCAGCAATTCGCTCAGCGACCGGCCCGATTTGTTCTGCTCGATCGACACCTTGTTGAGCGGCGGCGGCGCCGAGGGATTGCCGTGCGACTGCGCGCTGTTGGTGGCGCCCTGCACCCAATGCACGCCCGAGAGGTCGACCCCGTATTCGTCGCGCAACAGGCCGCGGGCGAAGACCGCGGCGGTCTGGGTATAGAGCGGAACGCCGATGCGCTTGCCTTCGAGGTCCTTGGGGGTCTTCACCGCCTTGCGGTTGACCGTGATGAAGCCGTGCCGGAACACGCGCGAGGGAAACACCGGCAGCGCGACCATCTCGTTGCGGCCGGCGGCGATGCGGCTGATCACCTCGGAACTCGACATCTCGCAGGCGTCGAACTCGAGGCTCTTGCCCATGCGGTCGAAAATCTCCCGCGGGCTGTCGATCGCCAGAAAATTGAGATCGATGCCCTCGGGGGCAACCTCGCCGGTATAGAGCGCCAGCATGCGGTCGTAGAGGCCGCAGGCGAACGTGATCGGAACTTTGGGCATGCTGGTGTGCTCCCGCGCGGTTTACCGAGATAGGCTCCGTAAGTACGCATGTCGGCCATAGCCCACATGCGGCGGGCGTCGTGGCGTGATGCTCGATTGTCCCCCGCTTGGCCTATAATGGGCCATCTGGCGTTGGCCGGAAAGGACATCCCGATGCGCCACGTGTCCCGCCGTGAATTTCGCAACATGCTCAAGCCAGGCGCCGCCCTGCTGCTGCCGGGGGTGAGCAACGCGCTGGCGGCGCGCGTGGTCGCCGATCAGGGCTTTCCGGTCGCCTATGTGACGGGCGCCGGCATCGCCAACACGTTCCTCGGCGTCCCCGACATCGGGCTGGTGACGGTGACCGAGCTGGCCGAGCACGTGGCGGCGATCCGCGACGCCTTTCCCGGCCCGCTGGTGGTCGACGCCGACACCGGCTTCGGCAATGCGCTCAACCTGGTGCGGACGGTGCAGCAGCTCGAGCGAGCCGGCGCCGACGCGCTGCAGATCGAGGACCAGGTCTTCCCCAAGCGCTGCGGGCACTTTTCCGGCAAGCACGTGATCCCGATGGAGGAGATGGTGTCGAAGGTCAAGGCGGCGGTGGA
This sequence comes from Xanthobacteraceae bacterium, assembly GCA_040510815.1. GTDB lineage: Bacteria > Pseudomonadota > Alphaproteobacteria > Rhizobiales > Xanthobacteraceae > VAZQ01. The sequence continues at coordinate 2,981 of JBEVIH010000309.1, forward strand.
CACGCGCCGCGACGGCGATCTGCTGATCATCGCGCGCACCGACGCGATCGCGCCGGAAGGCTTCGAGGCCGCGATCGAACGCGCCACCGCCTATCACGACGCGGGGGCGGACGTCACCTTCGTCGAGGCCCCGACCTCGATGCAGCAGATCGCCGACATCCCGCGCCTGCTGCCGTGGCCGCAGCTGATCAACATCGTGCTCGGCGGCCGCACGCCGGAACTGCCGAACGCGAAGCTCAAGGAGCTCCGCTATGCGGGCGTGATCTACGCCAACGTGGCGCTGCAATCGGCGGTGCTCGGCATGCAGGCGGCGCTCGGTGCGCTTTGGCGCCAGGGACACATGGGCGATGCCACCAGGCTGGTGGTCGATTTCTCCGAGCGGCAGCGGCTGGTGTGCAAGGACGAGTTCGACGCGCTGGAGCGCGAATATGCCGAAGAGCCGTGAACGCGCCGCCGACGGCGGCGCGCGGAGGCCGGCGCATGGCTGAGCGCGTCCCGGTCCTGATCGTGGGCGCCGGGCCGGTCGGGCTGGCGCTCGCCGGCGACCTCGGCTGGCGCGGCGTGCCCTGCATGCTGATCGAGAAGACGGACGGCTCAATCGAGCAGCCGAAGATGGACATCGTCGGGCCGCGCACCATGGAGTGCTGTCGGCGCTGGGGCATCGCCGATTGGGTCAGGGATGCCCCCTACCCCGGCGACTATCCGCAGGACTGCATCTACGTCACCGGCCTCCACGGCTACGAGCTGGGGCGCGAGCCGTTCCCAGGACGGGCCTACGAGAAATGTCCGCCGCAGAGCCCGCAGAAACGCGAGCGCGCGCCGCAGGACATGTTCGACCCGATCCTGCAGCGCTTCGTGCGGACCTTTCCGCACGTGACGCTCGCCTACCACACCGAGCTGATGACGTTCGAGGAGAGCGCGAACGAGGTGATCGCGACTGTGCGGGACGTGCGCACCGGCGCGACCAGGAAAATTTCCGCCGACTACCTGGTCGGCACCGACGGCGGCGCGAGCCTGGTGCGCGAGCGCGCCGGCATCACCATGAGCGGCAACCCGGCGCTCACCTACACCACCAACGTGATGTTCCGCTGCGCCGACTTCTCCACGCTGCACGACAAGCGCAAGGGCTACCGCTTCATCTTCATCGGGCCGGAGGGCACCTGGCTGACCATCGTCGCCATCAACGGCGGCGACCGCTTCCGCATGTCGATCGTCGGCTCGGCCGACAAGGTGATGCACACCGAGGCCGACATCCACGCGGCGCTGCGCCGCGCCATGGGCCGCGACTTCGATTACCAGATCCTGTCGGTCATGCGCTGGGTGCGCCGCGAGCTGGTCGCCGACCGCTACGGCACGGAGCGCGTCTTCATCGCCGGCGACGCCGCCCACCTGATGTCGCCGACCGGCGGCTTCGGCATGAACACCGGCATCCAGGATTCGGTCGATCTCGGCTGGAAGCTTACGGCGCGCCTGCATGGCTGGGGCGGCGACGAGCTCCTGCGCTCCTACGAGAGCGAGCGGC
>JBEVIH010000310.1:0-20180 GCA_040510815.1 Xanthobacteraceae bacterium
GGGGCGCCGGACGCGAGCTGGCTGTGGCTGCTCGGCTATTTCGTCGTCATCACCATCGGCGAGCTCTATCTCTCGCCGATCGGGCTGTCGCTGGTGTCCAAGGTCTCGCCCGCCCGCATCGTCTCGATGATGATGGGGCTGTGGCTCGCGACCAGCTTCACCGGCAACTTAATCGCCGGCTGGCTCGGCAGCTTCTGGAGCAGCATGGACAAGATGATGTTCTTTCTGATGATTGCCGGCATCGCCACGTTGGCCGGGGCGGCCATCCTGGCCTTCGACCGGCCATTGCGGCCGGTGCTGAAGGAGTAGGCCGGCTGTCCAGACGCGGGAGGGGAAAGCAGATGCCGATGCTCAGACGAGCCGCTGCCCTGGCCGCGCTGATCGCGGCGACGTCGCTCGCCGGGGGGAACCTCGCCGCGCAGCTCCTGTCGTCGCGGCCGATCACGGTCATCATTCCATTCACACCCGGCGCGAGCTCCGACTTGCTGCAGCGCCTGGTCGCAAAAAAGGTCACCGAAAATACCGGGCAGGTGCTGATCGTGGAGTCGCGGCCCGGCGGCGGCGGCTCGATCGGCGCCGTAGCGGTCAAGCAGGCGCAGCCGGACGGGCATACCCTGTTCCAAGCCAATGCCGGAACGCATGCGGCCAATGTGGCGCTCTATCCGACGCTGGCCTACGACCCGGTCAAGGATTTTCGGCCGATCACCTTGATGTGGAGCTTTCCCCAGTTGCTCGCGGTCCCTGCCGACAGCCCGGCGAAATCGGTCGCCGACCTCGTCGCGCTCGCCAAGTCGAAGCCGGGCGGCTTGAGCTTCGCGTCCCAGGGCACCGGCGCCGGCGGGCACCTGCTCGGCGAAATGCTCAAGCAGCGAACCGGCGCGCCCATGGTGCACGTGCCCTACCGCGGCGCCGGTCCCGCCGCGGTCGATCTCGCCGCCGGCAGGGTCGATTTCTTCTTCGTGGCCTACGCCTCGGTGGTGTCGTTCCTGCAGGCCGGCAAGGTGCGTGTGCTGGCGGTGACCTCGCCGAAACGGCTGCCGGCGCAGCCGGATGTCCCGACCATGGCGGAAGCCGGCTTCCCCGGCGTCCAGCTCGATGCCTGGTTCGGCCTGGTCGCGCCGGCCGGCACGCCCGACGCCGTGATCGGCAAGCTGCATGGCGCGTTCTCCCAGGCGGTGCGCGATCCGGCCATCGTCAAGACCATGATTGACCAGGGCGCCGAGGCGACTCCCTCCAACACCCCGGCGGAGTTCGCGGCGTTCATCGCCTCGGAGACCGAGCGATTCGGCAAGATCGTGCGGGCCGTCGGGGTCAAGGGCGAATGAACGCCGCTTACGGCAGCATGCCAGGGTCGGGCGCGCAAACGCCATGAACCCGCCCAGTCGTCCCGCGCCGCGCGCCTTCGGCCACGTCGAGACCTGGGTGTTCGACCTCGACAACACCCTCTATCCCCATCACCTCAATCTCTGGCAACAGGTGGACGAGCGCATCCGCGACTACATCGCCGGCTTCCTCAAGGTCACCCACGAGGAGGCCTTCCGCGTGCAGAAGGACTACTACAAGCGCTACGGCACCTCGATGCGCGGACTGATGACCGAGCACGGCATGAAGCCCGACGATTTCCTCGATTTCGTGCACCAGATCGACCATTCCCCGCTCGAGCCCAATCCGGCGCTCGGCGTCGCGATCGAGCAGCTCCCCGGCCGCAAGCTCATCCTCACCAACGGCACCCGGCGCCACGCCGATGCGGTGCTGGCGCGGCTCGGCCTCGACCGGCACTTCCAGGACGTGTTCGACATCATTGCGGCCGAGCTCGAGCCGAAGCCCTCACCGGGGACCTACGACCGCTTTCTCAAACTGCATGACGTGGACGCCGGGAAAGCGGCGATGTTCGAGGACCTTGCGCGCAACCTCGCGGTGCCGCATTCGCTCGGCATGACTACGGTGCTGGTGGTCCCCGAGCACACCCGCGAGGTGTTTCGCGAGGGCTGGGAGCTCGAAGGGCGCGACGCCCCGCACGTCGACCACGTCACCGACGACCTGGTCGGATTCCTGCAGGCGATTCCCCCGATCTGGCCATGAACGTCGCAAATCTGACGCCCTCGGAATTCATCGCCGCGCTCGACCGCGCCGGCACGCGCCGCACCACATCGAACGGCACCGGCGACGTGGTCTGGCGGATATGGGGCAAGGGCTATCCGCTGGTGCTGCTGCACGGCGGCACCGGCAGCTGGATGCACTGGGTGCGCAACATCGAAGCGCTATCGCAGGACTTCATGCTGCTTGCTCCGGATACTCCCGGCTCCGGCGCGTCCGCGACCCCGACCCCGCCGCTGTCGGCCGAGCGCATTGCCGCCTCGCTGCACGCAGGTATCGCAACCATCATCGGAGCCGAAACCGGCTTTACGTTGTGCGGTTTCTCGATGGGCGGACTGCTCGCCGGCCATGTCGCCCAGCTCGCGGGGACGCGCACGCAATGCCTGGTGCTGGTCGGCAGCGGCGGCATGGACGCTCCGCGCGGCGATATGGCGCCGCTGCAATCCTGGCGGCGGCTTTCGAGCGACCAGGAGAAACGCGAGGTACACCGCCGCAACCTCGGCATCCTGATGATTCACGATCCGCGCAAGATCGACGACCTTGCCCTCTACATCCAGTCGCAGAACGCCGCGCGCTCGCGGGTGCGCGGCAAGCACCTGACCCAGCCGCTGACGCTGTCCCACTGTCTGCCCGGCTTCAAGGGCCGGCTGGCCGGGATCTGGGGCGAGCACGATGCCACCGCCGGGCCTTACCTCGCCGAACGCAGGCAGCGGCTGCGGCAGTTTCAGCCGACGGCATCGTTCGACATCGTTCCCGGCGCCGGCCATTGGGTGCAATACGAGGCGCATGAGCGGTTCAATCGGCTGCTGCGCGCGCTGGTGAGGGGTGAGCGCTAGCGAGCCGCCGGGCGCAGGGTCGCAGGATCGCTTGACTCCGCTTTCGCTTCCTTCGACAAACCGCCGCCATAGCCCGCTCGAGGATTCCCATGTCCCACGCCGATCTCGCCAAGACCATCGACCGTGCTTTCGATGAGCGCGACGGCATCGGCCCCTCCACCAAAGGCGCGGTGCGCGAGGCGGTCGAGGCGGCGCTCGACCTGCTCGACCGCGGCGCTGCGCGCGTCGCCGAGCGCGAGCCGAACGGCGACTGGCGGGTCAATCAGTGGCTCAAGAAGGCGGTGCTGTTGTCGTTCCGGCTCAACGACATGAGCGTCATTGCCGGCGGGCCCGGCCAAGCAGTGTGGTGGGACAAGGTCGCCTCGAAGTTCGACGGCTGGGATGCATCGCGTTTCAAGCAGGCCGGCTTCCGCGCGGTGCCCAGTTGCGTGGTGCGCCGCTCCGCCTTCATCGCCCCGGGCGTGGTGCTGATGCCGAGCTTCGTCAATCTCGGCGCTTATGTGGACTCCGGCACCATGGTCGACACCTGGGCGACGGTCGGCTCCTGCGCGCAGATCGGCAAGAACTGCCACATCTCCGGTGGCGCCGGCATCGGCGGCGTGCTGGAGCCGCTGCAGGCGGGCCCTGTCATCATCGAAGACAATTGCTTCGTCGGTGCCCGCTCGGAAGTCGCCGAAGGCGTGATCGTGCGCGAAGGCTCGGTACTCTCGATGGGCGTGTTCATCGGCGCCTCGACGAAAATCTTCGACCGCGACAGCGGCGAAACGTTCCAGGGCGAGGTGCCGGCCTATTCGGTGGTGGTTCCCGGCTCCCTGCCGGGCAAGCCGACCCGGAACGGCGAGCCGAGTCCCAGCCTCTATTGCGCGGTCATCGTCAAGCGGGTCGACGAGAAAACGCGCGCGAAGACGTCGATCAATGAATTGCTGCGCGATTGAGCTCAGCAGTTCGCGAGGCGCCAGTGTCATACCGGACCCTCGATGGGGTGCAGATCATCGACAAGCTCCGCCAGCTCGAGCAGCGGATCAGGGAGCGCTTTCCCGAGTCGGGACTGGCCAAAGTCTGCCGCGAGCTGGTCAACATCGGCGCCGACACTCAGCACCGCGCCGAAGCGATCGCGAAGCCCCACACCGCGGTCCGAATCATCGTCTATGTCGCGATCGCCGCCGGCGTGATCGGGCTCGTGACCGTGGCGCTGGTGTTCACCCAATTCGTCCAGCTCCAGATGGGCAACGAGGTGTTCGGATTGTTCCAGGGCATCGAGGCGGCGATGAACATCACGGTGCTCACCGGCGCGGCGCTGTTCTTCCTGGTTACACTCGAAACTCGCATCAAGCGGCGTCGGGCGTTGGACGACCTCCACGTCTTCCGCTCGATCGCGCACGTCATCGACATGCATCAATTGACCAAGGATCCGAGCGCCCTGCTCGATCGCATCACGCCGACCGCCTCGTCGCCGGCGCGCACCATGGGCCGATACGAGCTCATGCGCTATCTCGACTATTGCAGCGAGATGCTGTCGCTGACCAACAAGCTTGCCGCGCTCTACGCGCAGAATCTTCCGGACTCCGTGGTCATCGACACGGTCAACGACATCGAGGAGCTCACCACCAATCTCAGCAACAAGATCTGGCAGAAGATCAGCATCCTCGAATCCCACGAGGTGGCTGTGCCCAGCGCCGAAGTAAGGCCGCCGGAACGCCGGAACAATCCGCCATGACGCGCGTGGCCGGCGGTTCATCTGTTGACGATGGCGCGCGCCGGCGGGTAAAGCCCCGCCTATGAGCCCGCCCCCCGCCGACCCCGTCGCGCTTGCCCGCGATCTGCTGCGTTGCCCCTCGGTGACGCCCGCCGAAGGCGGCGCGCTCGCGCTGCTCGAGGGCGTGCTCAAGCGCGCGGGTTTTGCGGTGCACCGCGTCACCTTCGCTGAGCCCGGCACGGCGCCTGTCGAAAACCTCTTTGCGCGCATCGGCAGCGAAAAACCGCATATCTGCTTTGCGGGCCATACCGACGTGGTGCCGCCGGGTGATGCGGCGACCTGGAGCCACCCGCCGTTCGGCGGCGACATCGCCGGCGACGTCCTCTACGGCCGCGGCGCCGTCGATATGAAGGGCGCGGTGGCCTGCGCGGTGGCCGCCAGCCTCGATCATCTGGCCGCGTCCGGCGGCCGGCCGAAGGGCTCGATCTCGTTCCTGATCACCGGCGACGAGGAGAGCATCGCCGTCAACGGCACCATCAAGCTCCTGCAATGGGCGGCCGAGCGCGGCGAGCGCTTCGACCATTGCATCCTCGGCGAGCCGAGCAATGCCTCCTCGATCGGCGACACCATCAAGGTCGGCCGGCGCGGCTCGCTCAACGGCACGCTGGTGATCACCGGCAAGCAGGGCCACGTCGCCTATCCGCAGCTCGCCGACAACCCGGTGCGCGGGCTGGTCGCCCTGATGGGCGCGCTGATGGCGGCGCCGCTCGACCATGGCAGCGCGAATTTCGATGCGTCGAACCTCGAATTCACCTCGATCGATATCGGCAACGCCACGGTCAACCTCATTCCCGGCGAGGCACGGGCGCGTTTCAACATCCGTTTCAACGACTGTCACAGCCAGACCTCGCTGCGGACGCTGATCGAACGCCTGGCGGCCGACGCCGCCCGCGAACGCGTGAAGTGGCGCATCGACTGGGAGCCGTCGAATGCCGACGTATTCTTTACCGAGCCGAGCCCGTTTCTCGATCTGGTCGTCGCCGCCATCAAAGAGGTGACCGGACAGGCGCCGAAGCTCTCGACCACCGGCGGAACCTCGGACGCTCGCTTCATCAAGAACTATTGCCCGGTGCTCGAATTCGGCCTGGTCGGCACCACCATGCATCAGGTCGACGAGCGCACCGCGGTGGCCGATCTCGCCACGCTGACGGCGGTCTACCGGAAGATACTCGATCGGTATTTCGGCTGACGGCCTTGAACGGCGGCGTCACGCGTAGTCGACCTTCGCCAGATAGAGCCCATCCGGCGGCGCCACCGTGCCGCAGGCGGTACGGTCGCGGGCAGCCAGCGCCGCGGCGAGGTCATCGGCGCTCCATTTGCCCTCGCCCACTGCGACCAGCGAGCCCACCATCGAGCGCACCTGGGTGTGCAGGAACGAGCGCGCCGAGGCGGTGACCTGGATGTCGTCCCTGGCCCGATTCACGTCGAGCGCATCGAGCGTCTTCACCGGGGATTTCGCCTGACACTCGATGTGGCGGAAGGTGGTGAAGTCGTGCCGGCCGACCAGCTGCTGCGCCGCCGCGTGCATGGCAGCGCTGTCGAGCGGCTTGGCGACACGCCAGGCACGGCCGCGCTCGAACGTGAGGTCGGCGCGCCGATTGACGATGCGGTAGAGATAGTGGCGACTGACCGCCGAGTAGCGCGCATCGAAACTCGGATCGACCTGCTTGGCCTCGATGACCGCCACCGGCTGCGGGCGCAGGTGCGCGTTGACGGCGTCGCGCACGGTGTCGTCGTCCCAGTGCTTGCTCAGGTCGACATGGCCGACCTGACCGAGCGCATGCACGCCCGCGTCGGTACGGCCGGCCCCGTGCACCATCACCTGCTCCCCGCAGAACGCCTCGAAGGCGGCGGCCAGCACGCCCTGCACGCTCGGGCCATTGTCCTGAATCTGCCAGCCGACGAACGGCCGCCCGTCATATTCGATGATCAGCTTGTAGCGCGGCATGGGGCGGCCTAACCCAAACGGGTGCCGACCGCAACGCTGGTCCCGCGCAGGAACTCGTCGGCCTTCATGGCCTGCCGGCCGGCGCGCTGCAATTCGAGGATGCGCACGGCGCCGTCCCCGCAGGCGACGGTGAGCCGGTCGTCGAGCACCGTGCCGGGCGCGCCGGCGCCGGCGCCTTGGGTGGTGCGCAGCACCTTGACGCGGACCGGGGCGCCCTCCCCCGCCATCTCGAACCAGGCACCCGGAAACGGCGAGAGCCCGCGGATATGGTCGTGCACCTGCTGCCACGGCCGCGCCCAATCGATGCGGGTCTAATCTTTGTCTATCTTGTTGGCTTAGGTGACGCCGGTGTCCGGCTGCCACGCAAGCTTGAGCGAGCCGCGCTCGAGCGCGCCGAGCGCGCGCACCATCAGGTCGGCGCCGAGGCGGGCGAGGTCATCGTGCAGGTCGCCCGCGGTCGTGTCGGGCCGGATCGGCACGCGTTCCGCCATGGCGACCGGACCGGTATCGAGCCCCTCCTCCATCTTCATCACCATCACGCCGGTCTCGGCGTCGCCCGCCATGATCGCGCGGTTGATCGGCGCCGCCCCGCGCCAGCGCGGCAACAGCGAGGCATGCAGGTTGAACGCACCGAGCGGAAACGTCTCGAGGATCGGCTTCGGCAGGATCAGCCCATAGGCGACCACGACCGCGGCCTCGGCGCCATGAGCGCGCACGGCGGCTTCGGCATCAGCCGTCCGCAACGTCGCGGGCGCGTGCACCGGAAGTCCGAGCTGCCGCGCTTCGCGCTCGACCGGGCTCGCCCGCGCCTCCATGCCGCGGCCGGCGGGCTTCGGCGCGCGGGTATAGACCGCGGCCACGTCGTGCCCGCGGCCGGCGATCTCGACCAGGGTCGGCACGGCGAAGTCGGGCGTGCCCATGAAGACCAGGCGCAGCGACATCTCACACCCTGGCGCCGGCGAGCCAACTCTCGCCGCGGCGGCGAAGCTTGCGCTCGGCTTCGGTGTCGCGGATCACCACCGTGTCGGGAATGGCCCGGCCGCGTTTTGCCTGCCGCAATTTCATGAACGCAAAGCCGCTCTCCGGCCCTTCGAGCACCGCCTTGTCGTACAAGGCGGACGCGTCCCACGATGGGATGACCGGCTCCAGCCGATCCTTGTCGTAGATGCAGTTCCACTCGGAGATCCGCCAGCTCCCGTCGCGCTTCTCTAGCAGGTCGTAGAAGCGCGCCCACGACGTGTAGTCGCAAAGATCGCCGTCGATGAACTCGCGGATCAGGATCTGCACGTCGGTCTCGAGCACCGCGCGCGTCCCGTTGATCGTGGTGCGCATATTGCCCAGCCAATGCTTGCGATGCTCTTCGGCCTTGCGCGTTTGCGCCAGCGCTTTCGAGCGTTCGATGAAGCCGCCGATCGGGCCCGAGTACCAGGACACCGTGACGTTGGCGTCGGGATGAAAGCAGCTTTGCAGTGTGTCCCATTCGCCCAGATCGAGGCTGAACGCCCAGACCCGCCGCACATCGCAGATCTGGATTTGATCCAGCGCCTTCGCCAATCCCTGGTCCACGTGCCCCCTCCATCCCGACGCGCGAGTCTACCGTAACGACCGGGGCATTCTCGCCGACCTCGAGGGCCTCGTCATCCCGCCGAGATCGCGTCGCGAAAGCGGCAAAAGCCCTTGCCGTCACTCCGCCGCGCGCTTGGCGGCCTTGGCGAACCTCTTGATGACGCGGTCGCGCTTGAGCTTGGACAGGTGGTCGATGAACAGGATGCCGTTGGTGTGGTCGATCTCGTGCTGCAGGCAGGTGGCGAGCAAGCCGTTGGCCTCGATCTCGTGCGTCTTGCCCTCGAGATCGAGATATTTGACCTTGACCTGCGCCGGACGCTCGACGTCGCCATAGTATTCCGGGATCGACAGGCAACCCTCCTCGTAGGTCGCCTTCTCCTCCGAGCGCCAGAGGATCTCCGGGTTGATGAAGACCTGAGGGTTCTTCTCGGTCTCCTCCTTCTTCGACAAATCCATCGTGACCACGCGCTTGGGCGTGCCGATCTGGATGGCGGCGAGCCCGATGCCGGGCGCGTCGTACATGGTCTCGAACATGTCCTCGACCAGCTTGCGGATACCGGCGTCGATCTTCTTCACCGGCTCGGATTTGAGCCGCAGCCGTTTGTCCGGCAAAATCAGAATCTCGCGCACCGCCATGTCGGCGATGTAAGCGGTCGCGCCAAAACGGTCAATGTGGACCGGAGAGCGGACGACAGAAGACGCACGACAGCAAAAGTCGGTCGAATCGGACCGCCTGTCCCCGTCCCTCCGTCCTTCGTTATCGCTCTATTGATTTATTGTTCACTTTTTGTTCCTATAAGCGAATCGGGGTAGGGTTCGCGCATGACCGACAATCTCTCCACGCTCGCCGCGGCGATCGCGATCGTGCTTGCCGGGCTCGCCGCGCTGGCCGCAATCGTGGTGATCGCGTTGCGCGCCATGCGCCGGCGCGAGGATCTGGCAACCGACCGGCAGATGGCCGAGCTCGCCCGGCTGCAAGCCGAGACCGCGGTGCGCATCGAGGCGATGCGCGACATGCTGGCCGGCCGCCAGGCCGAGCTGCATCGCGCCGTCAACGAGCGGCTCGACTCGGTGAGCCATCATCTGAGCCAATCGATGACGTCGACGCGCCAACACACGGTCGACAGCCTGCAAAAACTCAACGAGCGGCTGGCGGTGATCGACAATGCGCAGAAGAACATCACCGACCTGTCTTCGCAGGTCACCTCGCTCACTGCCGTGCTCGCCAACAAGCAGGCACGCGGCGCCTTCGGCCAGGCCCGCATGGAGGCGATCGTGCAGGACGGCCTGCCCAAGGGCGCGTTCGCTTTCCAGCACACGCTCAAGAACGGCAAGCGGCCCGACTGCGCGGTTTTCCTGCCGGATGGACGGCCGCTGGTGATCGACGCCAAGTTCCCGCTCGAGGCGATGAGCGCCATGCGCGATGCCGCAACCGACGACGAGCGCAACCGCGCCGCCCAGCGGCTGCGGCAGGACGTCGGCCGCCACGTCGCCGACATCGCCGAGAAATATCTGGTGCCGGGCGAGACCCAGGACACCGCGCTGATGTTCGTGCCGTCCGAATCCGTCTACGCCGAGCTGCACGACGGCTTCGACGACGTGGTGCAGAAGGCCTATCGGGCGCGCGTGGTGCTGGTCTCGCCGGCGCTGCTGATGCTCGCGATTCAAGTCATCCAGCAGATCCAGAAGGACGCCCGCATGCGCGAGGCCGCCGACCGCATCCGCGGCGAGGTCGGCGCGATGCTCGACGATCTCGGCCGCTTGCGCGAGCGCGTGGTGCGGCTCGAGCGCCATTTCGGCCAGGCCAACGAGGACATCCGGCAGATCCTGATCTCGTCGGATAAGATCGACAAGCGCGCCACCCGCATCGAGGAATTGGAGTTCGACGGGGAGGACGTGCCGAGCGATCCGGTCGTCATCCCCGCGCCGATGGCGCGCAAGCTGCAGGCGGGAGAATAGCGTCAGTAGGGGTGAGCAATGGCGGCTTCGCCGTTGCTCACCGCTAGCGGCCGCCTCACTCCTGCTTGAGCCCGAGCTCCGTGGTCAAGCGTCTCGCCTCGTCGATCTGCTGCATGGCGAATTTCTGATAGTCCTCGCTGCTGAGATAGAACAGCTCCTGGTCGAGCCTGGCCATCGCCTTGGCATAGGATGGCTCCTCCAACCCTTTCTTGAATGCGTCATGCAGCAGCTTGATGGTGCTCGCCTCCATCCCCTTCGGCCCGGCGATGCCGAACGGCGAGTTCGAGACCATGTCGATGCCGACCTCCCGCAGGGTCGGCACCGCCGGCCAGTTCCTGGTGCGGCTTGCGCCCCAGGTCACCAGCAGCCGCAACTGGCCGGCATTGACCAATGGCGCCCAGCCGCTCGAATCGGCGACCGCGTGGATGTGACCACCGAGGATCGCGTTGTTGGTCTCGGCATTGCCCTTGAACGGAACGTGGGTCCATTTGATGCCCTGGCGCTTGGCGATCTGCTCCATGGTGATGTGCAGGCTGGTGCCGGCACCCGGCGTTCCATAGTTGATCTTGCCCGGATTGGCCTTGGCGTCCGCCAGCAGCTCGGCGAACGTCTTCCATGGCGCGTCGTTCTTGACCACCACGCCGAAGGTGTAGCCGCTGACGCCGATGATGTAGCTGAAGTCCTTGGCGGGATCGAAAGCGGTCTTGGTCATGAACGGAAAGCGGAAGATCGTGATCGGGATCTGCGCGACCGTGTAGCCGTCGGGCTTGGCGGTCGCGGCCATCTGGCCGGGGCTGAGCGTGCCCGAGCCGCCCGGCCGGTTCTCGATCACGATCGGCTGTCCGAGATGCTTTTCGGTGGCGGTGGCGAGCGCCCGCATGCCGATATCGGTGCTGCCGCCGGCGGTCCATGGCACGATCAAGGTCACCGGCCGCGCCGGGAAATTCTGCGCCTGCGCGCCGCCCAGCCATGCAGCGACGGCAAGCCCGGCGGCCAGCACTCCAGTAGTGGTCCGTTTCATCGCGTTTCCTTCCCGGCGCCGCCGAAATCCCGCGTTCGGCCCGAACATGCCGCCGAAGCTACGTCCGATCACATTTCGCCGCAATCGCAGGCTTGTGTCCGCGCGCCGATTCACCGATAGCTGCATCGATGACCGCGACGCCCGACGCCACGCCGGCCCGCCCGACCTTCACCGACACGCTCGCGGTCTATCTCAAGCCGCGCGTGCTGATCGTGCTGTTCCTCGGCTTCTCGGCCGGGCTACCGCTGGCGCTCTCCGGCTCGACGCTCCTGGTTTGGATGCGCGAGGCCGGCGTCGATCTCGGCACCATCGGGCTGTTTGCGTTGGTCGGCACTCCCTACACCATCAAATTCCTATGGGCGCCGATCGTCGACGCGCTCGACGTGCCGGTGCTGTCATCGCTGCTCGGCCGGCGGCGCGGCTGGCTGATCTTTTCGCAACTGCTGCTGATCGCGGCGATCGTCTTTCTGGCCTTTTGCAATCCGGCCGCGGCGCCGTGGCTGGTGGCGTTAGGCGCGCTGCTGGTGGCCACCGCCTCCGCCACGCAGGACATCGTGATCGACGCCTTTCGCATCGAAAGCCTGCCTGAGAGCGAGCAGGCCGCCGGCATGGCGTCCTACGTGGCGGCGTACCGCATCGGCATGCTGGCATCGACCGCGGGCGCGCTGTTCCTGGTCAGCGGCTTCGAGGGGCTCGACTTCGGCAAGGATGCGGCCTGGACCGCGGGCTATCTCGCAATGGCGGCCCTCGTAGTCATCGGGATCGCCACCACGCTGATCGCAACCGAGCCTGAAAAATCGGCCGCGGCCACGGCCGAGCACGCCGCGCAGGCGCAAGAGAACCCACTCCAACGCATCGCGCTCGCCGCCTACGGCGCGTTCTCCGAGTTCCTGACCCGCAGGATGGCGCTGGCGGTGCTCGCTTTCGTGGTTCTCTATAAGCTCTGCGATGCATTTGCGGGCGCCATGACGGCGCCGTTCGTGATCGATCTCGGGTTTTCCCGCAACGACTATGCGGCGATCGTCAAGGGCGTCGGCCTCGCCGCCACCCTCATCGGCGGCTTCGCGGGAGGCGCCTTGGCGCGCGCCTATCCGCTGGCCACCAGCCTCTGGATCGGTGCGTTCCTGCAGATGGGCTCGAACCTGATCTTTACCTGGCAGGCGTTCATGGGGGTCGATCTTTGGGCGCTGACCGTCACGATCATCGTCGAGAACTTCACCGGTGCGATCGGCACCGTGATCTTCGTCGCCTATATGTCGGCGCTGTGTCAAAGCCCGCTGCACACAGCGACGCAATACGCGCTGCTCACCGCGTTGGCCGCGGTCGGCCGCACCTATCTGTCGGCCGGTGCGGGCTATGTCGCAGAGGCGAGCGGCTGGCCGCTGTTCTTCGTCATTAGCGCGCTCACCGCCATCCCCAGCCTGTTCCTGCTCGTCTGGCTGCAACGGCGGCGCCACTTTGACACTCTGGCAAAGCCGACCCGCCTGGTCGCCGACGATTAGCTAGAACGGCGTCCGCTGCCGGATCGCCGCCAACAGCGTGCCTTCGTCGAGATAGTCGAGCTCGCCGCCGACCGGGACGCCGTGGGCGAGCCGCGTCACCTTCACGTCGGCGCCGTGCAGCAGGTCGGTGATGTAATGCGCCGTGGTCTGGCCGTCGACCGTGGCGTTGAGCGCCAGGATCACCTCCGTCACCGCCGGGTCGTGCGCGCGCGTGATGAGCGCGTCGATCGACAGGTCTTGCGGCCCGATGCCGTCGAGCGGCGACAACGTGCCGCCGAGCACGTGGTAGCGCGCGTTGACCGCATGCGCGCGCTCCAGCGCCCACAGGTCGGCGACGTCGGCGACCACCACGATGATCCCGCCGTCGCGCCGGGTGTCGGTGCACACCGTGCACGGGTTCTGGGTGTCGATATTGCCGCAGACGCGGCAGATCTCGATCTTCTCCAGCGCCGTCTGCATGGCAGCGGCGAGCGGCGCCATGATCTGCTCGCGCTTCTTGATGAGAAACAGCGCGGCGCGGCGCGCCGAGCGGGGGCCGAGCCCGGGCAGGCGGGCGAGCAGCTGGATCAGGCGCTCGATCTCGGGTCCGGCGGCGGCGGTGGGCATGGCGAGCGGGCTTTCAAGCTGACCGGCGGACGCGCAACACGCTACTGCACTTCCTTTCTTGCCAGCGGCGTGCGCAGCGCCTGGATCAACTGCCGCAGGCTGAACAGCGTGCGTTTGTCCTCGATGCCGGGCGCCATCTCGGCCATCGCGGTTTCGAGGTAGGCGGTGAAACGGTCTTGATCGACCACGCCCTCCTGCACCAGGAAGCGGCAGGTCAGCACGTGGCAGGCCAGAAAGCCCGCGATCGCGGCCGACAAGGCCTCGGTATTGATGTCTTTTTCCACGGCATCCTCCGGTGCTCCGCCGGATGAGCTGCCAGCGGTCAGTCCGATTGCGGGTTCAGAACAGCTTGAGCCCGGGCGGCAGCGGCAGGCCGCCGGCCACGCTCTTCATCTTCTCCTGCAGCAGCGCCTCGGCCTTGCGCCGTGCCTCGGCGAAGGCGGCGACGATCAAATCCTCGACGATCTCCTTCTCCTGCGGCTTGAGCAGCGAATCGTCGATCTTGACGCCCTTCATCTCGCCCTTGCCGGAGAGCTTGACCGTCACCAGGCCGCCGCCCGAGGAGCCTTCGACCTCGATCTGGTCGAGCTCGGCCTGCATCGCCTCCATCTTGGATTTGAGCTCGGCCGCCTGCTTCATCAGGCCCAGAAAATCCGTCATCGCACACCTATGCTTCGCATCGCTCGGCTCAGAGGTCGTCGTCGACGCCGTCCGGCAGGCCATGGGCGCCGAACGCCGACGCCTCGTCGTCGCCCGCCGGCTCTGCCGCCGGCTCGTCGAGATCGGCCGCCGGCAAGGCCTGCGGCACGGCGTCGGCCTTGCGCACGTCGACGATCTCGGCTCCCGGAAAGCGCGCGAGCACCGCCTGCACCAGCGGGTCGGCGCGCAGGCCGGTCTTGAGCTCGGCCTGGCGGGCGTCGTCCTGCGCCTTCATGGTGGCCTGGCCCGGCTCGGCCGACACCACCACCATCCAGCGCCGGTTGGTCCATTGCGAGAATTTGCGCGCCAGGTCGTTGACCAGGGTCTTCGCCGCGCTCGGCTCCAAACCGATCTCGAGCCGGCCGTCCTCGCAACGCACCAGCCGCACATCGCGCTCGAGCGCGAGCTTGACCCCGAGATCCCGCTTGCCCGCCGCTAGCGCGATCAACTCCTCGAAACGGCCGATGACGAGCGGCGGCGGGCTCGGCTGCGATTGGGCCTGGCGGGGCGCAGGATCGCCGATGGGCTGCACCGCCGGCGCCAGCGCCGCGCGTGGACCGCCGCCGCGGGGAGGCTCCATGCGCGGCGGCTCGAAGCGCGCAGGCGGCGCCGTCGCAGCGCTCGCCGCTGCCGACACCCCGCCGTTGCCTTGCATGCGGCTGCCGGTGCCGTTGCCGTCGATCGAGCGGATCACCTCGTCGGGGGTCGGCAGATCGGCGGCATAGGCGATGCGGACCAGCACCATCTCGGCGGCGGCTACCGGGCGGCCGGCGGCCTGCACCTCGGTGATGCCCTTGAGCAGCATCTGCCACGTGCGCGAGAGCACCCGCATGGACAGCTTCTCGGCGAAGGCGCGCCCGCGCGCGCGCTCAACCTCGATCAGCGCCGGATCGTCGGCGACCGCCGGCACCACCTTCACGCGGGTCACGAAATGCGTGAATTCGGCCACGTCGGCGAGCACCACCGCGGGATCGGCGCCGGTGTCGTATTGCGCGCGCAGCTCGTTGAGCGCGGCGGCGACATCGCCGCGCATCAGCGCCTCGAACAGATCGATGGTGCGTGTCCGGTCGGCGAGCCCGAGCATCTGCCGCACATCCTCGGCCCGCACCGGGCCGGCGGCGTGCGCGATGGCCTGGTCGAAGAGCGAGAGCGAGTCGCGCACCGAGCCCTCGGCGGCGCGCGCGATCAGCGCGAGCGCCTCGGGCTCGATCGTGATCGCTTCCTTGGCGGCGATTCCTTCGAGGTGCTTGACCAGCAGGCCGGCGTCGACGCGGCGCAGGTCGAAGCGCTGGCAGCGCGACAAGATGGTGATCGGGACTTTGCGGATCTCGGTGGTGGCAAAGATGAACTTGGCGTGCGGCGGCGGCTCCTCCAGGGTCTTGAGCAGCGCGTTGAAGGCCTGCGTCGACAGCATGTGGACTTCGTCGAGGATGTAGACCTTGTAGCGCGCCTGCACCGGGGCGTAGCGCACCGCGTCGTTGATCTGACGTACGTCGTCGACACCGTTGTGGGAGGCCGCGTCCATCTCGATCACGTCGAGGTGGCGGCTTTCCATGATGGCCTGGCAATGCAGCCCGAGCCCCGGCATCTTGACCGTCGGACCGGCGACCGAGCCGTCGGGCAGCTCCGCGGTGAGCGCGCGCGCCAGGATGCGGGCGGTCGTGGTCTTGCCGACCCCGCGCACGCCGGTGAGGATCCAGGCCTGCGGGATGCGGGAGGCCTCGAACGCGTTCGAGATCGTGCGCACCATGGCGTCCTGGCCGATCAGGTCGTCGAAGGTCGCCGGGCGGTATTTTCGCGCCAGCACGCGATAGGAGGCGTCGTTCATCGCATCATCCGATTCGCCGCTGCCCCGTCGCCGGTTTCTCGCAAATTCGAATGGGGAGATTAAGTGGGAGGCTGACGAGCGACCCGAACCGCGCTCGTTAGGGCTGCTTCCTTCCGGACCTGACCCGGTTGGCGAGTGGCTCGTCCACCGCCAACCTCCCGCCTCTTATATCGGCGGAACGGAACGGGAATGCAAGCATCGACCGGCTGGGTCGTGGTAGCTTTCCTCCGGAAGTTTCCATCCATCATCCGCTTGATGCGTTCGACGGCGCGCTTCGCCAACAGCGCCAAGGGTTCCCAGCATGAGCTTTCCGGCCCCACCGCCGACCTGGTCCCTGCATCCCCAACTGGCCGCGGACACCAGCAACATCGGCGACCTGCCGCTGGCGCGCGTGCTGCTCATGAACGATGCCAACTATCCCTGGCTGGTTCTCGTGCCGCGCCGCCTCGACATCGCCGAGATCATCGATCTCGACGAGGAGGACCAGGAGATATTGTGGCGTGAAATTGCCTTGCTCGCTCGGGTGCTCAAGGACGTGACGCAGTACGAGAAGCTCAACATCGCCGCCATCGGCAATATCGTGCCGCAGCTTCACGTCCACGTCGTTGCGCGCCGCCGTGGCGACGCTGCATGGCCGCGGCCGGTCTGGGGCGCGGGGCCGCCGCGGCCCTACGAGGCGCCCGAGCGCGACCGTCTGATCGCGGCCATTCGCCGGGAGATCGCTTTCGGCTGAGCGCACGTTGCACCGCCCTTCCCGCTGTGCCAAGCGTTGGCGTCCCGCCGGAGGTTCCATGTCCCCTCGTCCCGATCTCGGCCCCAAGCCGCGTCTCGGCTATACCGCGAGCTTGATCGAGCGCGCGGCCGAGCGGCGCGCCGATGCGGCCGTTATCGCAGCGCTGGAGAGCGACCCGCGCGCCCGCGCCTACGCCATCGGCGGCGAGCTGGTCGCGCTCAAGAAGACCGCGGCGGGTCTCGACCCCCAGTTCACGCTGCCCGAGGCGCGCGCGCTCGGTCCGACCGCTGAAACCGTCTTCCTGGGGCTGCTCGATGGCGCCGCGCGCTTTGCGATTGCGCTCGAACGATCCACCGCCGAGGCGCTCAAGGCGCGGGAGGACTTCGTCGTCACCGATCTGCGCTCGATCGCGATCCAGGGTCTGGTCGAGGTCGACCATCTGCCGCCGATCGCCGAAGGCAAGGCGCTGCTGCACTGGCATGCGCGGCACCGCTTCTGCTCCAATTGCGGGGCGGCGTCCAATCTGGTCGAAGCCGGCTGGCGGCGCGATTGCCCGGCCTGCCACGGGCAGCATTTTCCGCGCACCGATCCGGTCGTCATCATGCTCCCGATCGCGGGCGAGCGCTGCGTGCTCGGCCGCTCGTATCGATTCCAAGGCAGCATGTGGTCCTGCCTGGCAGGCTTCATCGAGCCGGGCGAGGCGTTCGAGGACGCCGTGCGGCGCGAGACCCACGAGGAAGTTGGCATCACCTGCGGGCGAGTGTCTTATTTCCGGTCTCAGCCGTGGCCGTTTCCCACCTCGCTGATGATCGGCTGCCACGCCGAGGCGCTCTCGCGTGAGATCGTCATCGACCGCGCCGAGCTTGAGGACGCGCGCTGGTTCGACCGCGAGGAGGTGGCGCTGATGCTGCTGCGCCAGCACCCGCAAGGCCTGGCCACGCCGCCATCGGTCGCCATCGCCTATCACATCATCCGCGCCTGGGTGGAGCAGGAGATTGAGTTCCGATAGCGCCAGCGCCGGGAGGCGAGCGCCGGCGATCCTGTGCGCGGGCATCATCGTGCTCGACGAGGTGTTTCAGGTCGAAAGCTTTCCGCCGCCGGACGGAAAGGTGCAGGCCAGCGGATTTTTCGTGGTCAACGGCGGCTGCGCGGCCAACGCCGCGGTCGCCATCGCGCGGCTCGGCGGGAGGGCGGCGCTGGCCGGTCCGCTCGGCGGCCCGGCCGGGGAAGATTCGAACGGCGACCGTGTGCTGGCTGCGCTCGCGCGCGAGGGCGTCGACTGCGCCGGCTGCCAGCGCATCGCCGGCTTGGCGACCGCGCTGTCGGCGATCTTCATCGATGCACGCGGCGATCGGATGATCGTGACCTATCGCGATGACCGCATCGCCACGGCGGTCCCCGCCGATCCCAAGCGCATCGTGGCAGGCGCCGACGCGGTGCTCGCCGACAACCGGTTTCCCGACTTCGTGCGGCCGATCTGCACGGCGGCGCGCGAGCGCGGCATCACGGTCGTGCTCGACGCCGACCGGCCGACCGAGATGTCCGAGGACCTGTTCCGGATCGCCACGCACGTGGTGTTCTCCGGCGAATGCCTGCGCGCCACGACCGGTGTCGACGATCTCGGCGCCGCGCTGCAGCGCGTCGCCGGCACAACGCAAGCCTTTCTCGCTGTCACCAACGGACCCGGGGACGTGCTCTGGCTCGATGGCCGAACCCTGCGCAGCAGCCCGGTCTTCCCGATCAAGGCGGTCGACACGCTCGCCGCCGGCGACGTGTTCCACGGCGGCTTCACGCTGGCGCTCGCCGAGGGCCGCGACGTAGTCGCCGCCATGCGCTTTGCCGCCGCCGCGGCCGGGCTCAAATGCACGCGGCTCGGCGGCAGCGCCGCCGCGCCGCGGCGCGCTGAGGTGGAAGCGCTGCTGGCGACGGGCCAGACCCCGGCAGCCCGGACTTAACCAATCCGCAAGCCCGCCGACCCTAGATTGGCCGGCGAAGGCGAAGACTGACCTCGGCAGATCATGAACGCTCACGCGGCCGCCTCGGCGGGAGAGCCTTGGGACATCCGGAACTCGCGTCCGGTCGAGCTGATCTGCTTCGGCCTTTGCGTGGCGACCGTCGTCTATCTCGCGGCGTCATTGGTGCTTGGCCTCTGGCTGTTCGACAGCGAAGGCCGCCTCATCCCGACCGATTTCGTCAACGTCTGGGCCGCCGGCCGTCTCGTGCTGGAGGGACGCCCCGCAGCCGCCTACGACCAGGCGATCCACCAGGCGGTCGAATATGCCAGCATCGGCTACGCGTTCGACGGCTACTACGGATGGCTCTATCCGCCGCCGTTTCTGTTCGTGGCCGCGCTCGCCGCAACGCTGCCGTTGGCCGCGGCGCAAGTGCTCTGGTCGCTGCTGACGTTTCCCGCCTACGTGGCCGCTGTCCGCATGATCGTCGGCCAGCGCATCGGCATTCTGCTCGCCTGCGCGTTTCCGGCGGTGCTCTCGAACTTCGTGGTCGGTCAGAACGGATTCCTC
This sequence comes from Xanthobacteraceae bacterium, assembly GCA_040510815.1. Taxonomy (GTDB): domain Bacteria; phylum Pseudomonadota; class Alphaproteobacteria; order Rhizobiales; family Xanthobacteraceae; genus VAZQ01. The sequence continues at coordinate 19,074 of JBEVIH010000310.1, forward strand.
AGCGCCGCGCTGCTCGGCGGCGCGCTCGGCTTGATGGAGCGGCGACCCGTGCTGGCCGGCTGCCTCCTGGGCCTGCTGACATACAAGCCGCATCTCGGGATTCTGTTTCCGCTCGTGCTCATCGCCGGCGGCCGCTGGCGCGCGTTCTTTGCGGCCGCGGCGGTCGCCGTGCTGCTGGGCGTGACATCCTGGGCGGCATTCGGCGCCGGCACCTGGACCGCGTTCTTTCAGTCCTTGCCGGTCGGGTCGCAAGCCATTCTGACCGAAGGCCAAGGCGACTGGAACAAGCTGCACAGCCTGTTCGGCATCGTTCGCGCGCTCGGCGGCAGCGAAGCGCTGGCTTGGTGGTTGCAGGGCGCCTTCATCGGCGTGGCCGCGATCCTGGTCTGCGCGCTGTGGCGCAGCAGCGTCTCTTTCGATCTCAAGGCGGCGGCGCTCGCGAGCGGCGCATTGCTGGCGACGCCCTACCTCTACATGTACGACTACGTCGTCTTGGCGGTGCCGATGGCGTTTCTGGTTCATGCCGGCTTGGCATCTGGCTTCCGGCGCGGAGAGATGCTCGCCTTCGCAGCCGCCGGCCTGCTGATCCTGATCTTCCCGTTCGTGAAGGCTCCGATCGGGCCTGTGGCCACGCTCATCATCGCCGTGCTGATCGGCCGGCGCGTGGTGATCGAGCTGCGATCGGGCACCGCGCTCGAGCAAAGCCTGCGGTTAAGGCCCTCTTAAAGCGCGCCCGCTACGGTCGGCTCGGACCCGTGGCGGTCACCAGGGCGTCTCATGTGGCGACACGTCAAATCCGGAGCCTGGCTGACGCGCGAGCGGGTGCGCGCCTACCCTCTCATCCTGCTCGCGATATCGGTCGCCGCCACCGTGGTCTGGATTGCGCTTGCGGACGACCTCATCGACCGCAACGGCAAGCCGATCGGCACCGATTTCTCCAGTGTGTGGGCAGCCGGCACGCTCGTGCTCGATGGCGAGCCGGCGGCGCCGTACGATCTCGAGCGCCAGCACGAGGCGGAAAGCCGCGCCTTCGGCGGCCGCGAGGTGCCGCTGTTCGGCTGGCACTATCCGCCCACCTTCCTGGTCGTGGCGGCGGCACTGGCGCTG
>JBEVIH010000311.1:0-32385 GCA_040510815.1 Xanthobacteraceae bacterium
CCCGCAAGGTCGATTCCTTGACCGCCGACCAGCCGGAATTGTCGAGCACGATCGCCAGGATCGGCAGCTTATGGTGCTGCGCCACCGCGAACACCGAGCACGGGCTGCCGAAATAGAAGCTGCCGTCGCCGACGATCTGCACCATCATCCGGTCGGGAGCGGCGAGCTTGGCGCCGAGCGCCATGCCGCCCGACCAGCCCAGCCCGCCGCCGCCGGAGCGCATCATGGTGCCGGGCAGCGGGCGCCGGATCTGCATCAACGCGGCGCCGGCATTGCGCACGCCTTCGTTGAAGACGAGGTCCTCGGGCTCGAGCACCTTGTCGAGCTCGGCGAACAGATAGTGCGGATTGATCTCGCCCGGCTTGCCCTTGTCGGCGGCGAGCGTCTTGGCGCGATCGAGACGGGCATCGCGCTCGCCGGTGAGGCGCGCGACCCGCGCCGCCGCCGCCTGCTTGAATTTCGGCGTCGCCCGCGCCTTGAGCTCCTCGAGCACCTGCTCGAGGATGCGCGCGCTGTTGCCCTGCATGCGCAGGTTGCCCGGGAAGGTCCACATCGGCGAAGCGGGCTTGAGCACGTCGATGTCGATGTGGGCCCAGAACGCCTTGTCGTTGGCCTGCACGTCGCTCGGGAACCAGGGCACGTCCACGTCCACCAAGAGTCCAACATCCGCCTTCGGCAGATGCTTGTCGGGCTGGAAGCCGATGAAGCACGGGCTCTCGTGCGAGATGTTGTTGCACATGTTCGATTCGAACACCGCGATGCCGGCGAGCTCGGCCAATTCGGCGATCAACTCGGAGGCGCCCGGATTGCGGCCGGCATAGCCGGTGATCAGGATCGGGTTCTCGGCGGTGAGCAGCCGGTCGACCAGCTGCACCACCAGCTTCGGATCGGCGCCGCCCCCGCTGGTGCCGCCATGCTGCTCGGCGCCGAAGCGGCGCACCTCGTCCGCGCTCCACGGCTGGGTGAGCGTCTCCCGCTGCATCATCAGGTAGACCGGGCCCTGCGGCTCGCTCTGCATGATCGAGTAGGCGCGGCGCAGCGCCTCCTTCACCACCACGCCGGACGGCAGCGTCCATTCCCATTTCAGGTAGGGGCGCACCAGGCTCGCCTGGTCGAACGGCTCCTGCACGAAATGCACGTAGGTGTCGCGCGAGCCGACCAGCTCGTTGCCGGTCGTGTACGGCGCCTTGCCGGCCATCAGCAGCACCGGCAGCCGGCTACGGAAGATATTGTGCATGGCGGTGGCGGTGTTGGCGGTGCCGACGTCGACATGCACCAGCACGCCCTGGCCGCGCCCGGTCACGAAGGCGTAGCCCGCCGCCATGTGGGCGGCGGTGTTCTCGTGCGGACAGGTGATGACGGTCGGCAGCGCGTCGCCGCGCTTTCGCCGGTGCGCGATCTCCTCGATGATCGGCGCGTGATCGGTGCCGAAATTGCAGAACAGATACTCGATACCGAGCTCGCTCAGGCCTTCCAGGAAGAAATAGGCGGTCGAGTAGGCCGGGGTGTTGGTCTGACGCCTTGCAGCTGTTTCCATGATCTTTCCGTTGTCTACAGGGATGGAGTGAGCGAATAGCGAATGGCGAATAGCGAATGGGGCCGTTTGCTATTCGCTATTCGCTACTCGCCATTCGCCATTGCTTTCAGTCGCGGCCGAACTGCGTCGCCAGGTAGGACGTGATCGTGCGTACCTCGTCGGGGGCCGACATGCCCCAGCGCTCGTACATGTTGCCGACGATCGTCTCCCAATCCCGCGGCTGCCGTTTGACGATGGTGACCCGCTCCAGGTCATGGCAGACGGCGCAGCGCGTCTCGACCAGCTCCTTGCCGGCCCCGCCCGGAAGCGTGATCGGCTTGCCGGCGGGAAGCGGCTGGCCCGGACCGAAATGAGTGATCAGGTATTGGATCACGGTGTCGGCTTCGCGCGGCGTCAGTTGGGCGCCGCGCAACACCATGTTGTAGACGTGGCGCTTCCATCCGGCCGGCCCGTCGCGCACCGCCGTCAGCGGCGCCAGGCTGTGACACTGCGAGCAGGCGACGGCGACCAGGTCGCGGCCGTCCCCTGCCGGCAACGGACTCGCGGTCTGGGCCGCAACCGGCGTGGCGGCCAGTACGAGGGCCGCGAGCGACGCCAACAGCACCAGGCGCCGCATCACACTCTCCGCTGGCGCAGGTCGGCGACCGAGTAGGGAGGATGCCAGGTGGAGGCCGCGCCGACGCCGTCGCGATAGGTGTGGATGTCCAGCACATATGGCCGCCCCTCGGCGATCGCGCGCTTGGCACGCACGAGCGCGGGCTTGAGCTCGTTCGGCTCCTTGACCACCACGCCTTCGACCCCGAAGGCTTCGGAGGCCTTGGCGTAGTCGACGTCGGGGCTGCCGAGGTAGCAGGTCATGTCGCGGCCGGTCTTGAACTGCCGGCCGCCGTAATGCCAGATCCGGTTGCGCTCGTTGTTGTAGCTGTGGTTGTTGAGAACGATGTTCATCACCGGCGCCTTGTAGCGCGCCTGCGTCCACAACGGCTGCGGACCCGAGAAGCAGTAGCTGCCGTCGCCGACCACCGCGACCACGGGCAGATCCGGCCGCGCCAGCTTGACGCCGAACGCCGCCGCCATCCCCCAGCCGAGCACGTTCGGTCCGGTGGCGATGTATTGCTTGTCGGCGCCGCCGAACGACATCAGCGGGTCCATGGTCTTGCCGGAATCGACGTCGGCGACATAGCAGGTGTCGCTGTCGAGCGCGCCCTCGAGCTCCAGCGCGATGCGCTCGAGGCTGACCGGCGTGCGGTCGGCGTGTTCGCGAGCGATCTTCTGGCGGAATTCCCACATCTCGGCGGTATAGGCGCGCGTGCGCGCGGTGCGCTCCTCGGCGATCTGCTTGAGCCGCGCGGCCGTGGCCATGCCGCGCAGCGCCGCCACCAGGTCAGCGGTCGCGAGCCGCAGGTCGGCCACCATGGCGAGATCGACCGGCGCGCCGCGCGCGAGACTCGTGGGATCGAGACGGATCGAGATCACCGTCGCGCCCGGCGACGCCCGCTCGCCATAGCGGTTGCCGAGGTTGATGAGCACGTCGACCTTGCCCGGATAGCGCATCTCTCGGAGCTGAGGTCCGATGTAGAGCGGATGCCGGGTCGGGAACGGCTTCGACCAGAAGCCGAGCGATCCGGCTTGGCCGGTGACCGGCAGGCCGAGCAGCTCGGCGAGCTCGACCACTTCCTTGCCGGCGCGGCACCAGGTGACCTCGTCGCCGACGCTGAGCATCGGGTTCTTCGCCTCGAGCAGGATGCGCGCCGCCTTGTCGATGTCCTCCTTGTCGGGACGGATGCGCATCGGCACGTCGAACTTGGCCTGATCCCAGATGGCGGCGCCCGCCTCGGCACGCAGCGTGTTGGTCGGCAGCGACAGGAACACCGGGCCGCACGGCGACGTGGACGCGAACTTCATGCCGCGGCGGACGGTTTCGGGGATCGAGGCCGTCGTCTTCGCCGCCCAGTGCCACTTGGTGATGGGCTGCGTCATGGTCTCGACGTGGTCGGTCTCCTGGAACAGGTCGCGGCCGAGCGCGTCCTGCTCGACGGAAGCGGCAACCACCAGGATCGGGATCCGGTCCTTCCAGCTGTTGACCATCTGGGTCATGGCGTTGGGCAGGCCGATATTGGCGATGATGATGACCCCGGTCTTGCCCGAAGCCCGCGCATAGCCGTCGGCCATCGCGACCACGGCGCCTTCGTGGATGCCCTTGATCAGCTTGATGCCCGGCTCGTCCACCAGCGCGTCGAAGATCGGATAGTCCGAGGTCGCCGGGTTGAAGAACAGGTATTCGACGCCGGCCGCCTTGAGCTGCTGGACGAACAGCGCGCCGCCGGTGCCCCGCATCTCGCGCACCGCACCGGCGGGAGCGGAGGCTCCCTGGCCGTAGGTCTCCAGCGACTGCGCGACGGATTTCACCGCGACCGTGCTCATCCCCAACGCGCTCAAGCCGGTCATGAGCTGCCGGCGCGACATCCCGTTGTCGAGATACTGCTTGATCAGGTCTTTCATGGAATCGTCCTCCCCGACGGCCGATCGTTGGGATGTCAGCGACATCCGCCGGCTCACATTTGTCGGCGAGCGTAGCACCAACCGACCTTCGGCCATAGGGCCGCGGCGCATCCCTCGTCTGCCCTCGTGGCGCGGGCGCAGTCGTGGACGCCGACGATCATTGCGGGAAAAGCCGGCGACGGCCGGCAGCGGGCAGGCGGCGGATCCGGTTCCGCGCGCAACCCGCGGAGGCATCAAGGCGGGCGCGCGGCGGCGCCGGAAACGCCGGAGTCTCCCATCCATCCAACTGAATGTTAACGGTTCCTTGCTAGCCCTCGGTTTTCGAACCGCGGCCGGGACGGCGGCCGCAGGCTGCGGAGGCTTGCTTGGCTCTCACCGGCTCCGAAGACGCGTCCCACCTTCCGGCGCGCCCGTCGCTGGCCGGTTGGTGGCCGCGCCTCAAGGTGCGGCTCGGCGACGCCGAACATCTGGTGGTGCAACGGCTTGCCGGCACCGTGTTCCTGATCCGCGTCGCCGGCGCGATGCTCGCTTTCGGCTCCCAGGTGCTGTTCGCCCGCTGGATGGGCACGTTCGAGTTCGGCATCTACGTCTATGTCTGGACCTGGGTGATGCTGCTCGGACAGGCGATCGATCTCGGGCTCGGCACCGCCGCGCAGCGCTTCATCCCGGAATATCGCGAACGCGGCATGGTCGCGCTGCTGCGCGGCTTCGTGTCCGGAAGCAGGTGGGTCGCGATCGGCGTGGCGATCTGCATTTCGGCGGTCGGCGCCGGCGGCGTGTGGCTGTTGGAGCCCTATCTTCACCATTACCTGGCCATCCCGCTCTATCTCGCCTGCATCACCTTGCCGGCCTATGCGATCGCCAACGTCCAGGAGGGCATTTCGCGCAGCTACGACTGGGTCGGGCTGGCGATGATGCCGTCCTACATCTTCCGCCAGTTGCTGCTGACGGTGCTGATGGCGGCTGCCTATTTCGCCAACCTGCCGACCGACGCGGTCACCGCGATGATCGTGGTCGCGGTGTCGAGCTGGTTGCCGACGCTGGGCCAGCTCTTCCTGGTGAACCGGCGGCTCGCCACACGGATCGAGCCTGGACCCAAGGCCTACGACTTCCGGATCTGGCTCACCACCGCGATGCCGATCCTGATGGTGGAAGGCTTCTATTCGCTGCTGGCCTACACCGACGTACTGGTGCTGCAGTATTTCCGGCCCCCCGACGACGTCGCCGTCTACTACGCCGCCGCCAAGACGCTCGCGCTGGTTTCTTTCATCTACTACTCGGTGTCGGCGACGACGGCGCACCGCTTCAGCAGCTATCACGTCGCCGGCGACCGCAAGGCGCTGTCGGCGTTCCTGGCACAATCGATCAAGTGGACGTTCTGGCCGTCGCTGGCGGCGACCGCGCTGCTGCTCGCCTTCGGCCGGCCGATCCTGGCGCTGTTCGGCGCCCAGTTCACCGACGGCTATCAGCTGATGTTCATCCTGGCGGCCGGCCTGCTGGCACGCGCGGCGATCGGTCCGATCGAGCGGCTGCTCAACATGCTGGGCGAGCAGCGCGTCTGCGCGATGGTCTATGCCTGCGCCTTCGCGATCAATCTCGCCCTCTGCATCGTGCTGATTCCGCACTTCGGACCCGCGGGCGCCGCGATCGCGACCGCGACCGCCCTGACCATCGAATCCATCATGCTGTTCGTCGTCACCAGAAACCGGCTCGGCTTCCACGTCTTCATCTGGGGCCGCGCGGAGCGTTAGCGCCGTGCACGGCACCATCGAATCCCGATTCCGCGTCGAGTGGCGGCCGCTGGCCGAGCTGGCGGCCCTTGCATCCGAGTGGGGCGCGCTCGCGAGCCGGGCACTCGAGCCGAACGTCTTCTACGAGCCCGCCTTCGCGCTGGCCGCCCAGGAGGCGTTCGGGCGCGGCGTCGGCGCCGGCCTGGTCTGGTCGCAGTCGAGCGAGCGGCGGCTGCTCGGGCTGTTTCCGGCGCGGATCGAGCGCCGGCGCTACGGCATCCCGCTGCCGGTGCTGGTCGGCTGGACCCACCCCTTTGCCCCGCTCGGCGCGCCGCTGGTCGATCGCGAGCTGGGCGAAGCCGTGATCGCGAGCTGGTTCGATCACCTCGCCCACCATCCGCAGCTGCCAAAGCTGGTGCTCTTTCCCTACTGCCCGCTGGAAGGTCCGCTGGCGCGTGCGCTCGATGCGGCGGTTGACGGCGGCCACGGACGCAGCATGTCGTTCGGGCGTCACGCCCGCGCGCTGCTGGCGCCTGACGGCGCGCGCGAAGACTATCTCGACCGGGCGGTGGGCCGGAAGAAGCGCAAGGAGCTGCGCCGGCAGCGCAACCGCCTGGCCGACGGCGGCGTCGTGATGTCGAGCAGCGTGGCCGAGCCGTCGGCCGTGGCGCGTGCGCTCGACGACTTCCTGGCGCTCGAAGCCAGCGGATGGAAGGGCCGCGCCGGAACCGCCGCCCGCGCCCATGACGAGGTCCGCAAGTTCATGGCCGCGGCAGTCGCCGGACTCGCCGGCGAAGGCAAGGCGCGCGTGGACCGGCTGCTCGTCGACGCGCGGCCGATCGCCGCCGCGGTGACGCTCAAGAGCGGCGCCACCGCGTGGGAGTGGAAGATCGCCTACGACGAGACCTTTGCGCGCTTCTCGCCGGGCTTTCAGCTCCTGCTCGACGTCACCGAGGGTCTGCTCGGCGATCCCGCCGTCGCGCGCGCCGATTCCTGCGCCACGCCCGATCATCCGATGATCGATCATATCTGGCGCGAGCGTCTCGTGCTCGCCGACCGCCTCATACGGATCGGGCCGGATGGTTCCGCCGCCTTCGCGGTCGCCTGCGCGCTCGAAGCCGCGCTGCGCGCGGCGATCGCGGGCGCCAAGGCGGCGCGCGGCCTGCTGCGGCGCTAATTCCTCCGAGTTGTAGGGTGGGCAAAGGAGCGCTGACGGGCCGCTATGGTGGGCAAAATCGCGCCGCGACTTAAGGGCGTTCACGCCCGTCTTCGCGGGCTATGCCCACCAGACAAGTGCACGGCAGGCGATTTTGCCCACCCTACGGATCATCACGCCCGCTGCCGCAGCAATCGCCGGATCACCTTGCCGGTGGTCGTCATCGGCATCTGCTCGATGAAGGCGACCTCGCGCGGATATTCGTGTGCCGACAGGCGGGTCTTGACGAAGGCCTGAATCTCGGCGGCGAGCCCGTCGGACGGCGCCTCCCCCGACTTGAGCACGATGAAGGCCTTCACGATCTCGGTGCGCACCGGATCGGGCTTGCCGACGACGGCGGCGAGCGCGACCGCCGGATGGCGGATCAGGCAATCCTCGATCTCACCCGGCCCGATGCGGTAGCCCGACGAGGTGATGACGTCGTCGTCGCGGCCGACGAACCGCAGATAGCCGTCGTCGTCCACGACGCCCTGGTCGCCGGTCGTCATCCAGTCGCCGATGAATTTGTCGCGGGTGGCGTCCGGCTTGCCCCAGTATTCCAGGAACATCACCGGATCCGGTCGCCGGATCGCGATCTGGCCGAGCTCGCCCGCCGCGCAGACCGAGCCGTCCGGGCGGATCACCGCGACCGTGTGGCCGGGCGCCGGCTTGCCGATGGCGCCGGGCCGCGACACGCCGATCGCCGCGCACGACGCCACCACCAGATTGCATTCGGTCTGGCCGTAGAACTCGTTGATGGTGAGCCCGAGCGCCGACTTGCCCCATTCGTAGGTCTCGGCGCCGAGCGCCTCGCCGCCCGAGCCGACGCTGCGCAAGCGGATGTCGTGACGGCCGCGCGGGTGCGGCGCCGAGCGCAGCATCCGCAGCGCGGTGGGCGGGATGAAGGCGTTGCGCACGCCAAGCTTCGCCATCACGGCGAACGCCTCCTCGGGGTCGAACTTCTCGTGCCGCGCGGCGACCACCGGAACGCCGTAGTGCAGGCCCGGCAGCAGCACGTTGAGGAGGCCGCCCGCCCAGGCCCAATCCGCCGGCGTCCAGAAGCGGTCGCCGGCCTGCGGCAGGAATTCGTGCGGGACCTCGATGCCGGGCAGGTGCCCGAGCAGCACGCGGTGGGCGTGCAGCGCGCCCTTGGGCGGCCCGGTCGTGCCCGAGGTGTAGACCATCAGCGCCGGATCGTCGGCGGCGGTGTTGACCGGCGCAAACTGGGGAGAGGCGCGCGCGAGCGTCTCGAAGAAACCGTCGGCCCCGTCGCCCGGCCCGTCGACCGACAACACGACCGCCGGCACCACGTCGCGGATGCCGGCGAGCTTGGCGAACCCCTGGGCGTTCGTGATCAGCGCCCGCGCGCCCGAATCCCCGAGCCGGTAGGAGATCGCCTCGACGCCGAACAGCATCGCCAGCGGCAGCGCGATCGCGCCGAGCTTGTAGATGGCGACATGCGCGGCGGCGACCGCCGGCGCCTGCGGCAGCAGGATCGCGACCCGGTCGCCCCGCCGGATGCCGCGCGCCGCCAGCACGTTGGCGAGCCGGTTCGAGGTCTCGCGCAGCCAGCCGTAGCTCATCTCGTCGACGCCGCCGTCACGCACGTTGAAGATGGCGGTGCGGCGGGGTTCCGACTCCGCCCAGCGGTCGCAGACGTCGACGCCGATATTGTAGTGCGCCGGCACTTGCCAGCGGAACGAGCGGCAGAGCGCATCATAGTCGCGCGCGGCGGGAAGGACGTGGGACGCGTACATCGCGAAGGAAGCTAGAACGGTTTCCGCCGCTTTGGAATCGGAAACCGCTCCGCTGGCCGGCCGAAGTATCGGCGCACCGCGCATGCGGCCGCGCGCCACCTACGGCGTGTACCCGTAAATCGCGATTGTTGACAGCAACCAGATCAATGTCCGCTCTGCCCATCTTGCGGACTCAAGTCGGACATCTCCCAAGGTCCGAGAAGTGCCAATTGCCGACGTGGGTGCCGATTGCCAAGAACCATCAAACCCAGGGAGGTCCGGCGGAAACTTTATTCGTCTTCTTTTTGGATGGACTCGACAAGATATCTTGAGTGCGAATCCGTCAGAAATTTCGGATAGAGGCCCCTCAACACGGCTTCTAGCGGCTTGCGATCGATCTCGATGACCGTCACGCCGAGGTCCAGCGCTTGCTTGCGGACACTTCCCTCCCAATTTTTCCATAGGCCGCGCAAAAACATGCTCGAGTCTCGTGCCGCATTTCGAAAGATGGTCTGATCGGCGGGACTTAGGCTTCTCCAAGCGTTCGTCGACAGGACCAGGACGTCCGGCGTCATGCTATGCCCGGTAAGCGCAAAGTAGGGAGCAACGGAGTAATGCTCGCTAGCTACGTAAGACAGCCAGTTATTCTCGGCAGCGTCGATAAGGCCGGTCACCAATGCGGTCTTGGTGCGGGTATAGGGAAGTATGACGGGTTCTGCGCCGAGGGCCGCGAACATCTCGACCATGAGCTCTGACTGCTGCAATCGAATGCGTAATCCTTTGATGTCGTCGACCGTTCGCACCGGCCGTCTGACCGTGTAAACCGACCTTGCTCCAGCTTCGAAAAATGTGAGCCCGACGAAACCATGGGGTTCGAGGCTCTGCAGGATACCATCCCCGATTGGGCCTTCGAGGACCTTACGGAGATGATCGGCGGACCGAAAAAGGAAGGGCAAACCCAAAATATCCGCTTTGCCGATAAAGCTGACGAGGGGGGCCATGTTGCTGCGATTGATGTCGATCCCTCCAGTACGCGTTTGCTCGAAGCTTGCTTCTTGCTCGCCCAATACGCCTCCTGGATAAACGATCATGCGATGCCGGCCTTTTGTCCGGTCGCTCACGAGCTCACTCATGTGAACGAGCGCTCGCGTTGACGGGTGATCATTCCATTGGGAGTCGGCTGCTCTAAAGTCTCGTGGTTCGGCCGCGGTCAATCCCACGGCGATAAATGCCAAGGTGACGATCGGCAAACATGCGGGGTGGAGTCTCAGGATCGCTCTCCCTTCCCAGGTGCCCTTGGCACTCCTAGCTCAAACAAACCGGAACGATATTGTCCTTAGGGGCAGTACGGCCGAAATGGGGCCGACGGCGAAGAAGCGCGCTTCCCGCTCTCTCGGATTGCTGCGTTGGAACAGCGTCGAATGTCCGAGTCGGGGTCAAAACCGGAAAGGCTCAGAACGAGCAAATGTTTTCCGGGTCTGCCCGAGAAAGCGGACCTCCGCGCATTAATGAGTACACGCCGCTGGCTAGGACGAATAGAACACGAAGGTCCGCAGCTCGATGCTTTCGCGCGGCGGCACGTCGGCAGGCGCGGTCGGGTCGAGGAACGCGGTGTGCGGGAGAAAACGGGCCCGGCCGTCTTCCGCCGAGTCGTAGCACTTCAACAGCAGGACCTCTTCGGTGCGCATCTCCGGCACGTAGAACCAGCGATGGCCCGGGCGATAGGTCATCAGGTAGTTCTCGCCGGTGCGGTCGCGATAGACGAGATCGGCAGCCACCAGGTCGCCGGGCGCCACGCTCTCCACATCGCACAGCGCGAGCGGGGCGTCGCGCAACGGCCCGCGGATCGGCCGCCACAGATTGACGATCGAGAACCGGCGCTGCAGCAGCGTCTCGGCCTCCTCGCCCATGACGTCACGCACGCGCTGCGGGCCCGACTTGACCGAGTAGTCGCCGTGGATCCGGGTCGACGGCTGGCGCGGTACGCCGGGCTGCCGGTCCTCCTTGCCGTGGACCCTGCGGCGAACGGTGTGGTCGAACACGACCACGCGCCCGCCGCCGGTCGCGGCGGCAATCAGGCGCTCGGCCTCCGGGTAATAGATCCGCCGCAGCTGGTCCTCATCGGCGAGGTCGGTGACCGCGCTGCGATGCCGGACGAGCGCGAAGCCTTCGCGGTCGAGCGACATCAGCTCCGCCACCGGCCGCACGTCGCGAATCGGAACGGTATGCGGTTCATAGGCGGCGTTGGCGAGCGGCCCGCCCGGCGGCAGCTCGAACGCATAGGTGCGCGGCTTGTCGGCGGTGGGTTTGAGGTAGTTGAGGGCACCCTCGACATAGGGAAGGCGCGCGATTGCTTCGTTGTGCGGGGTCATGGGTTCACCTTCGCGAGTTTGATTTTCACGACGAGGTCGGCATGGGCCCGAGCAGCGGGCTTTGCTCGCGTTCGAGCACGCGGCGAACCGCCGGCCGTTCCAGCAGGCGATCCTTGAGCTGGGTGTAGGCGACGAGATCTTTCACGGGCATGGCGAACCGGGCCGCCCATCCGTAGTAGACCAGCGCATAGGGATCGCAGACGGTGTATTGCGCCCCCATCATCCAAGCCTTGCCCTCGAGCAAGGCATCGATCTCCTGGCACTTGGCCCAGTACGCGTCTCTGGCAGCCTCCTTGACCGCGACACGCGCGGCCTCATCCGTGACGAAACGCTCCGGTCGCGCCAGGCGGCGAAACAACGGGTCCACCGCGCTCGATATCCATGCCATGACGGCTAGGCAGCGCGCCTCGTCGACGACATCGGATGGCAGCAGACCGGCCTGCGGAAACTGCCGTCCGACATAGGTCAGGATGGCGACGCTCTGCGTGATCACCTTGTCGCCGACGCTCAGCACGGGGACTTCGCCCCGTGGATTAATCCGGCGGAAGGCTTCGCCGTTCTGCTCACCGGCCCTCAGATTGACCGATTTTCGCTCATACGCCGTTTCGGTCTCTTCGAGCGCCACATGGGCAGCCATCGAGCAGGCGCCGGGAAAGTAGTACAGCGTCAGCATGTCTTTCCTCCTGGGCCGCGTGCATGGGGAATTGCTGCGGTCGATGCGCGCAAAATCTAAGCGTTTCGGCTGGCGGAATAATCAGCCTTGCGGTAATGTCATTCATCACTATTAGTGATGAATGGAGCCATGCAGGACCTGCGGACTCTGGCGATTTTCGTGAAGGTGGCCGAGCGGCGGAGCTTCGTGCGCGCCGCCGCCGACCTCGGCATCACGCAATCCGGCGTCAGCAACGCGATCAGCCGGCTCGAGGACCAGCTCGGCGTGCGGCTGTTGGCGCGCACGACGCGGCGCGTCAGCCTGACCGACGACGGCGCCGCCTTCTTCGAGCGCTGCCGGCAGAGCCTGGCCGAGCTCGAAGAGGCCGAGCTGGTGCTCAAGGAGACGCGGATCAAGCCGACCGGACGGCTGCGCATCGACATGCCGGTGTCGTTCGGGCGGCTGAAAGTGGTGCCGCTGCTCGGCCCGTTCCAGGCCCAATACCCCGATCTCCAGCTCGTGGTCAGCTTCACCGACCGCTATGTCGACCTGGTCGAGGAGGGCATCGACGTGAGCGTGCGGTTCGGCGTGTTGCAGGATTCCAGCCTGATGGCGCGGCGGCTGACCCGGACCCAGTTCCGCGTCGTCGGCGCGCCGAGCTATCTGGCGGAGCATGGCCGCCCCAAGACACCCGACGACCTCGCTCGGCACAATTGCCTGGCATTCACGCTGCGCGATTCGCGGCTTGCGAGAGACTGGCGCTTCGCGCGCGACGGCGCGGAGTCGACGCTGGCGCCGCAGGGCAATATGAGCTTCAGCGACGGCGCCGCCCTGTGCGATGCGGCTTGCGCCGGGTACGGGCTTGCACAAATTCACGGCTACTATATCGACAATGCGGTCACCGCCGGCAAACTGGAGCCTGTGCTCGAGAAATTCCGGCCGGCGATCGACCCGATCTGGTTGGTTTACCCGCAGACCCGCCATCTCTCGCCGAAGGTGCGCGCCTTCATCGACTTTATGACCGCTCGCTTCCGCTGATCCCCGCGCCACCCGCAAGCTGACAATCTTCGAAATCGAGGAACGGCAATGGAATTCGGTATCTTCTCGAACGGCTTTCGTCCCCACACCACCGCGTCGCAGACCTATCACGAGGATCTTGCCGAGATCGTGCTGGCCGACCAGCTCGGATTCCGTGACGCCTATATCAGCGAGCACCACGGCGAGCCGGTCTACATCGACAAGGTCGACACCCTGCCGGTCCCCGAGCTGCTGATGTGCAAGGCGGCGCCGCTGACCAAGCGGATACGCATGGGCGCCGCCGTGAAGCTCATCCATCTCGCGCATCCGGTCGACACCGCGATCCAGGCAGCGGTCACCGATCACGTGGTGGGCGGCGACCGCTTCATCTTCGGCTTCGGCTCCGGATTTCCCAACCCGTTGTTCGCCGGCGAGCGCGGCCTGTCGCACGAGGACCGCCATGCGCGGCTGTGGGAATCGCTCGACCTGATCCTGAAGTGCTGGACCTCGGACGAGCCGTTCGACTGGGACGGCAAGTATTGGCGCGGCAAGAACATCGTCGCCACGCCGCGCCCGTTGCAGCAGCCGCACATGCCGATGGCGACCGCGACCGACACCGAGGCGATGATCGAGCTCGCCGGTCAACGCGGCTACACGCTGCTCGGCGCCCAGCTCGAGCCGGCGGCCTTGATCCGCAAGAAGGCCGACCGCTATGCGCGCGCCGCCAAGGCCGCCGGACGAGCGAGACCGCTCGAGCAGATCACCGTCGCCCGCTACGTCCACCTCGCCGATTCCCGGCGAGAGGCGATGGACGATCTGCGTCCGGCGATCACCTACGAGCTCGGTTTCCAGATGAAGCGCGGCCTGATGCGCCTCCTCAAGGCCAGCTATGGCCTGCCGATCGCGGCCGACGAGGTGTCGTTCGACGGGCTCGCCGAGGCCGGCGTCTATTTTTTGGGCGATCCGGATTCGGTCGCCCGTCAGTTGCGGGAATTTTACGACGCCGCTGGCGGCTTCGGGACGCTGCTGCTGGTGACCGGCAAGGACTGGGCCACCCGCGAGAAACGCGAGCGGTCGATGAAGCTGTTCATGCAACACGTGGCCCCGAAGCTCAGGGAGCTCGAGCCGTTACGTGAATCCGACATCGCCGCCGCCTGACGCGCGCGGGCTGCATGGGCGCTTTTCTGTTTGTCATGGAACTGGCCTGCGGCTTGCCTGTCATTGTGGCGGCGGCCTCGACTCGAACCCCCCAAGGAACGAACGAGGTTGCCAGGCCCCGGCGACAACCTCCCCGGGGCCTTCACTTTTGCGGCCACCGATGAGCGAAGCCGGTGCGGCCGTCTCGCGGGACACCTTGCGCACAGCCCGACGGCATGCGCTCGCGTCATGCGCATCGGCGGGAGGTCATCCGCGCGGCGCGGCCTTTGCGTCCGCCGCGCCAGCCGGTAAAGACGTGCACCGGGCCTCCGCCAGCCACGCTCGGGTCGAGACATTTCGATGCCGCATGAGCAGAGCACGCCGGTCGCCGACGCGAGCGAGACCGATTACCGCCTGCTGATCCCGTTTCTCGCTCACACCACCGTCATCCAGACGCTGATCCTCATCATCCGCATCACCACCTCCTACCGGGCGATCGAGCTCGGCTTGCCGGTGGTGTGGCTCGGCATCATCGCGACCGGCTTCGCCATCCTGCCGGTGTTCATCGCCCTGCCGGTCGGCCGCTGGATCGATCGCGGCAACGACGCCAAGGCCTGCTGGATCGGCGCGGCGCTGATCTTCGTCGCCTGCATCGGGTTCTGGCTGTGGCCGCGCTCGGCGATGCACCTGCTGGCGTTCTCGATCGTGCTCGGGTTCGGGCACACCTTCTGCATGGCCGGTCACCAGATGCTGGCGGTGCGGTCGAACAACCCGCGCAGCCGGGAAAACGTGCTCGGCTACTACATGATCGCCGCCGCCATCGGACAGGGACTGGGACCGCTCGTGGTCGGGTGGCTCGGCGGCGGCGCCGCGGTGCCGCCGACCGGACAGCTGTTCGCGATCGCGTTCGGCGCGGCGGCGCTGAGCGTGATCATCGCGCTGGCGATCCCGCCGGCGCGGCGCCAGAAACGGGAGAGCGAGAAGAGCGACTTCATCCCGGTCGGCACGCTGGTGCGCCTGCGCGGGCTGCCGGCCATGTTCGTGGCGAGCGTGGTGACGGTCACCGCGCTCGATCTGCTCGTCATCTACCTGCCGGTTCTGGGCGCCGAGCGCCACATCGAGGCCAGCCATATCGGCCTGCTGCTGACGGCGCGGTCGCTGGCGTCGCTGGTCTCGCGGCTGTTCTATGCGCGGATGATCTACGGCTTCGGCCGCGTGCCGCTGACGCTGGTGAGCATGCTCGGCGCCGCCGCGGCGTTTGGCGCGCTGGCGATCCCGCTCTCGCTGCCGGCGATGTACGGGGTCATGATCATGCTCGGATTTGCCATGGGCATCGCCTCGACGCTCACCATCTCGGGCGTCGTGCATATCGCGCCGGCCGAGGCCTACGGCACCGCACTGACCTTGCGGATGACCGGCAACCGCATCGGTCAGGTGCTGTTCCCGGCGCTGTCCGGCCTGGCCGCGGCGGTGACCGGCGTGGCTGGCATTCTCCTCATCATCGGGATCAGCCTCGCGGTCTCCGGCGTGGCGGTCCCGATCAGCCTGCGCGCGCGACAAGGACCCGACGTATGAGCGAACCGATCCAGATCCGCATGGGCGGCTACGGCCCCGCCACCACCGGCTTCAGCCGCGCCCTGAAGCTGATCGGCGACCGGCTCGACGCCGAGTTCGGCGGCCGCGTGCAGGTGAAATATGTCTGGAACATCATGGATCTCGGCTATCGCGCCGAGGACATCCTTTGGCTGGTCGAGCACGGCCTGCTGACGCTCGGCTACCAGTCGTCGAGCTACCTCACCGATCGCGTGCCCGCGCTCGGCTTCGTCGACCTGCCGTTCCTGTTCCCGGATACGCGCACGGCACGCGCCGCGATGGACGGCGCGTTGGGCGAATTGCTCGCGCGCAAGACCGAGGAACGGGTGAGCTACCGCATCCTCGGCTGGTTCGAGAACGGCTTCCGGCACATCTCAAACCGGGTACGGCCCGTGCACCGGCCGGCCGACCTTGCGGGGCTGCGCATCCGCGTGCTGCCGAGCAAGGTGCAGGAGCGCACCTTCGAGCTCCTGGGCGCGGTGCCGATGCGGATGGACCTGACCGAGGCGATCGAGCGGATCACCGCCGGCAGCATCGACGCGCAGGAAAATCCGCTGGCCAACACCGTGACCTACGGCGTGCACAAGTTCCACCGCTTCCACACGCTGAGCAACCACTTCTACATTTCCCGGCCGATCTTCGTGCATCGCGCCGCGTTCGAGGCCTGGCCGGCGGAGCTCAAGCGCGCCATGCGCGCGGCGGTGGCGGCAGCGGTCGCCTTCCAGCGCGGGCTGCACGAGGAGGAGGAGGCCGACGCGCGCAAGGCCATCGAGGCGCAAGGCTGCGAGATCGTCGAGCTCACGGGCGCCGAGCACGACGCGTTCGCGACGGCGGTCGAGCCGCTGCGCGCCGAGGCGCGCGGGACATTTGGGCGCGAGATGTTCGAGCTGGTCGCCGACCGGTAGGGTGGGCAAGGGCGCGCAACGCGGAACGCAGGAGCGACGGCCCGTCCCGCGCCTTTGCTCACCCTACCCGCGCCGCTCGTCGTGCGCGATCGTCTGAGCGATCTGCAGATCGGATCTCCGTACCCGCGGGCTGTTCAACGTCCGACCCATCCCTTGATCGTTGCGAACACCTCTTCGGTGATCCTCAGGCCGCGATTGACAAAATCGCCCGTGGTGTGGACCGCGATCACGTAGCGCTGGTTGGTTTCCTTGTCGTAGAAATAGACCGGACTGCCGCTTTGCCCGCCCTCTGTGTCCACCATGTACTCGATGTAGGTCTTTTCCATCTTGCGAACGCGGCCTGCATTGTACCAGAGCGTGCCATAGGCCTTGTCGGCCTCATACGGATAGCCGGCGTTGTTGACGAACAGCATCGTCACCTTGGATGCCTCGCTTTCACTAAAGCACTTCAGGCCGAAATAGCCGAGCCGTTCGGCCGTCGGCTGGTCTTCGGTTTTGAAGGTGTCCGGGATCGGAATCATGGCGATGTCCCAACTCCCGTCCGGTCGCACGTCGCCATCGCGCAACCACTGCATGGGCACCTTGCAGTCCGAATACTTGGAGACGAAAAAGCCGTAAGGGGCCGAAGTGCCGTTCCGGCCGGGAATGACGCGGATCTGGCGAGCCGTCCGCCGCTTCGTCGGATCGTTCCTGGACGGACTGACCAGGACATGTGCGGCGGTCAGGACCGCCCTCGGTCCGATCAGAAAGCCTGTTCCGAAGCCGACCGGCCCGAACTCATACTCCACCTCCAGATGACAGATGCACCGCCAAGGTATTGGCGAGGTGTCCGCCACCATGACGCGGCTATCGACGCCGATGACGTTCTCGGGCTTCGATGACGATGAACCGACCGCGGGGGGCGGCAGGAGCGGCTGCTGCACCCCGCCCTCGGAGAAGAAACCGCCATCGGGACGCGCCATGACCGTGGTCGGTCCAGCGACGCGGCGCGTTTCAAATCCTGAGGTGACGGCCCGGAAGACGTTAAACCCGGGCACCTGCTCGATCGAGCCGCCGCCGTTGGTCTCCTCCATGGTGCTTGGGAGCGCCAGCGGGTCCGTCTCCGGATCGGACACCGCCTTTCGCGCCGTGACGGCGATGCTGGTGATTGGGCGTGGCGCGCGGCGCAGCGGTGTATCAAGGTCGGGACGGGCTCGTGTGCGGGCCCGAGCAGCGGGACGTTTTTTCGCTTTGTGTGCCATCATGTCTCTCCCAGGAATTCGGCCATCGAGATGCGGCGGTAGCCGCTTGGGGCCGGCGCCTCATCCCTCGCATGGACAAGGCGCATCGCCGCCATCCCCTCGTCTCGTCGCACACGACCCCGCCCGATCTGCTGCCAGTCGTATTTGAACAGTTCGGCAAAGTACTCGTTGGCCTCCCTGTTCCAGATCACCAGGCTGGCGTCGCGGTTTGGGCCGACGCCCGCCGCGGTGATGTTTTGCGAGCCCAGCACCGCGATGTTGTCGTCGATCACGAAACCCTTGGTGTGGCACTTGTCGAAAAAACGCACGTGATCGGCGTCGGCCTTGAGCCCGAACGCCTTCATCTGCCGCAGCGTCTCGCGCTCCTTGCCAAATCCGCTGCGGAAAATGATGCGAACGTCGCGTCCCCTCTTCTGCTGGTCCCGGACCGCCTTTGCGATGTTCAGGAAATGCTTTGGCATCGCATCCACGTTCTTCCAGAAATTGAAAGATTGGTTTTCGATCAATACGCGTTCTTGAGCCTGGGAGATCAGATCGGCGATGATTTCCGGATAGTTGTCCGGCGTGAGCAACGGCTGGACCTTGATGTTTCCGGTGATCTTTTTGGGCGGGAAGGCCTTGAAATCTCGGGGGCTCGGCGCCTCCTCCCGCGGGCCGATCGGAACCAGCACATCGAACATGGCCGGCATCGGCGCTTCTTGCTGCGCGATCTTATCGTTGTCCGCGAAGTCCTGTTCGAGGTGATTGCGAAAGGTCTTGGCGAGCCCTTTGTGGGTCACCACGGCGTGCCACTCGCGATTGTAGCCTTCGACCTGATCCGGTGTGACCTGGTTGATCTGGTTCACGGCCAGATCGATCGGATCCTGGTTGGACGACTGCCAGTTCCCGCTCGACAGCCAGAACAGGCTGGCATCGCTGTCGCCGTCGCCCCAGACCGCCACCTTGATGTGATAGGCCGATGCAAACAGGCCTTGAGCGCCGAGTGAGGCCGGCGCCCATTGGAAGCGATTGCCGGGGATCTGCTCAAGCTTATCGAGCGTTTCCTCTTCCGGAATGTCCTTCTTTTTCTTGTTCTTGGGATCGTCCGGATCGCCGATGTCGTCGGGCTCGTCAGCCTCGCCCCGCTGGCGGTCGATGGTCAGGGTGATCTTGGTGTTGTTCCGGCGGGCGATCTTCTCGATCGCCTCGACCACATGCGGCGCGGTCATGTGATACATTCCGATCGTCAGACGCTTGTGGCTGGTGTTTTCGAGAAACTCCTTGAGCACCGGCCAGCCTGCTTCCGGACTGACGTGAAGCAGGATGGACATGTCGTCGGTGACTGGCGACAGATTGAAACGCGGGTCGGTCAGCTTGCGCTGGTATTTCGCGACCCGGCCGCCGAACGCCTCGGCCTGGTAGGCGAACATCTGCTCCGCGATGGTTGCGGGGTCTGCCGTCTCGACCGAAATCGCCACCCCATCAAGCCGGCTGCCGAGCCCGAGCGATGCCGGATCGACCGCGGTCCCCGGAGCGACGCCGACAATCACGCCGTGGTCATCGGTAATGACACCGTCGCGGAACAGGTAGTCGGGCTTCACCGACAACACCGACTTGTTGCCGAGCAAATGCTGCCGCACCGTGTCCGCCGCGGTCTCCGCCGACTTGCGATCCGCGCGCGGCGGCGGCGGCGCGGTTATCCGTTGCACACCAGCCGTAACGCTCTGGTCGCCAAGCTGCACGGTAATCGTCAGCGGCACTACAAAGCTCAGACCACCGTCGCCGCTGCGCGCTCCGGCCGAATGCAGGACCGCGCCGGGCGGCAAAGTGCCCCCGCCGCCGGCCGGGCCAACATCATCGCCGAGCATGGACGTGTGCGGACGCGCAGCCTCGCCGGCCCATGGGCGCTTGGCGATGATCTTCGCAATATCGGCGGCCGGTACCGCATAGTTGGTTTCGAACGCCGTACCCGCGAAATGCAATCCAACGGCGGCGCCAGAGGTCACGTCAAGCACTACCGAGCCCGAACTGCCTGGCAGCGTCGAGCAATCATAGGTCACGCTGCCGTCACTTTGGCCGGTATAGAAGCCCGGCGAAAATCGCTTGTTGCCGGTGACCGAGCCGAACAGTTTCTGAAACGGCGCCGGATCATAACCGTTGTTCGATCCGGGATAGCCGGCCACCGCTAGCATCGCACTGTCGGCGAGCGCGCCCGTGATGAGCGAGATCGGCGGATCGATGCGGTCCGCACCTGAACTTCGGGCGACACGCAGCAGGCAAATGTCGAGGCCGGGCAGCTCCGAAATCCAGATGATGTCGGTGATCGGAAACTCCCGCGGCGAGGTCATTTTGACCTCTTCGCGGAAATCAATCCGGGCCGATTGCCGGATCGCCGCGTTCGGAATGCCGGGACGAAACACGTAACCCACGCCGGAGCGCATGCCGAATTCGCGGCCGACATGGGCATTGGTGACAATGATGTCGCTGCCGAGATCGCTGCCGATGAGCCAACCGGTGCCGACCCAGGGATATTGCATATTGTTGGTTAGCTCGATCCGACCGACGGAGCGCAGCGCCGGATCGAGCACAGTGCGATGCTTCTCAAGCGCATCCATCAACCCCTTGGACGCGCCTTCATTCGGATCGACAAAGCGAGGATCGCTGGTATCGCCCGATTGGGTAATGAGGTGGTCATCGGCCACCGTCAGTACGGGGCGATACCAGCGCACCACCGCTTCGAGCTGGGCGGACTCGTTGTGAGGTCCGGTCGGCGCCACTGGATCGATCGTCTCGGGTCGCCGAACGGCTTCGAGCCCCGGCATGCTCTCCATGCGCGGACTTTTCGCCATGATCTGCTGAGCCTTGTTACGCAGCAGCCGCAGGTATTCGCCATCGTCCGCCATCGGTCGCTCCGGGCTGAAGCCTCATCTCATTCGCGAAAGGCTATCGAGAATCCGTGGCTGTCGTGTTTTGACCCGAGCGGCGAAGCCCGCCGCAAAGGCGGATCATGCTTGCACAACCTGTGATGGCAGTAAAGGGGGTTGCTCCCGGCCGCGCATGCCCGTCTCCTGCTCACGCTCACCGGTGCAACATATGCCCATTCCAGAGCGATGCGCTTCGCCAAGCCGGAGCAGGCTGCGCGAAGGCCAACCCCTACGCTGTCTCTGTCCCCCCTACTTGGCGGGTAAAGGGATACAACCGCTCGTGTGCAGCAGGCGGCCCGCTCGTATTCGCTTGTGTTTTTTCCGGCCTGCGACCTATAGTTTTGGGGTACGCGCGACCTGGGCCGGGCCTGCCGTCGCAGAGACCCCAGCCCCCATAGGTGGTGCAGGACGGATTCTTGTCTCTCGACCTGCCCGAGAGTTGCTCGACTTCTGGGGCCCATGGACCGTCTGGTATGGCGACTGATCTAAAGGCCGGTGCTCTTTGGGAGACAAGCCATGAAGAAGACCACCGCCATCCAGCATGTCGTTCTGGACTTCGATGGCACCTGCACGCAAATCCCAAAGGTCTGGGAAACCTACCTTGAGCTTTATTTCAAGGCGCTCCCCGAGGCGGGGTTCAACATCTCAGCCGCCGAGTGGAGCGAGGCTTGCGACGCGGTTCGAATACATTCGCCCAAAGCGGCATGGACTCTGGCCGGATGCGCCGCCGCACCGGCGGCAGCAGACCCCTACATCTTGGCTGACGAGGCCATGAGGCTCATCCTTCGCCGGCGCGGTGATCGCAGGCCGGTACCTCCGGAAATAAACGCAAAGGCCTATGGGGCAGCGCCCGCGCCCTGGCGGGAGGAAGCGCTGGATACGTTTGCCAAGCTGATTGAAGGCGGCATCCAACTGCATTTCGTTTCCAATTCGAGCACTGTCGTCGTTGCCGGGCGACTGCAAGACCTGCTCGCCAATCTCAGCTCTTTGC
Source organism: Xanthobacteraceae bacterium (assembly GCA_040510815.1). Taxonomy (GTDB): domain Bacteria; phylum Pseudomonadota; class Alphaproteobacteria; order Rhizobiales; family Xanthobacteraceae; genus VAZQ01. Next base: position 21,512 of record JBEVIH010000311.1, read on the forward strand.
GCGACAAGATTTCAGTGCAAAGCGACGCGGGAAAATTCCGTGTTTGCGAGCTGGAATGGGATGAGAAAATGTCGCCGCTACCCCCGGCAGCCCGCAAGCGGTTTGAAGCGCTGCCGACTGCCTGGAACGGCGGTAAAATTGCCAACGCCATCGGACGTCCTGTCTATCTCAGGCGCGCAGCATACTTTGGTGCGATCAGCCGCGTGCTCGGCGGCAATCTTGCCCTGCTTCCGAAAACCGTGTTTTGCGGCGACATCTGGGAGATGGATCTGGCTATGCCGTACGCGCTTGGAGCCAATGTGCATCTGCTCGACCGAGCCGCTCCGTTCAAGACTTACAAATATGAAAAGCAGGCCATCGCGTCATGTGGCCGGCGTGCAAAAACCAGCGCCGATCTCCGTGGTCTACTCACCTGGCTTTGAACGAGAGCCCGCCTCAATTGACTGATGGAATGTTGCACAGGCGCTTCAGATCACGAAGCGTGCGCGCGTTGGCGCTGTTAAACGCTCCCTTGGTCGCAAGGTTGCTGTCGGTAACGCCGCAGAGGAACTGGAATCCGGCTCTCAGGCCTTCGGTCAGGTGGTCGAAGAAGAGAGTATCTGGGACCTCTTTCTTATGAAGTTCTTCGACCTTCCGGCCCATCGCGTGGTTGATCTCATGAGCGCGCTGGATCAGAGGCGACTTGGCGTGTGACAAATCCAACTGGCCGTAAGTTAGTTTGAACCTGTCATAGAACTTCTCTTTGATGATCGTCCATGCGCCGCCAAACGTGTGATCTTGCAGCAGGAAAACCGTTCGTTTGACGCGACACACAAGGATCGTGGTGGCACACATCGGACATGGTTCGAGAGACGTGTAGATCGTGGCGCCTTGTTTGAGAAAATCGCCCTCTTCCCCCCCGTCTCCGTAAAACAACTGCGATCGATAATATTCCTCGACGATGGTCGCCGTGCCGCGCGGTCTCTTTTGTCCGACGCGGGCGATGGCCGCTCGCAGCACCCTTTGTTCGCCGTGCTCGACCGGACTTTGGTGGGCGTGAATCTGGTTTTGCTCGAGCGCCAGAACCTCTCCGTCCACGTTATCAATCATGAGGGCGTGGACGTTCAAACCGTGAAAGTGCGTCGGCTGGGATTGGCTGATGTTCGGCGCGCTGATTGGCGGATCGAAGCGCAAATGCAGGGACGAGATGACGCCCAGGAAGGCAAGCGCGTCGCGTTCAGCACGAAAAAGCGCGAGATCTCCAGGCGTCTCCATTGGTCGCTCCCCATATAACAAGTGCCACACCGGACGGTCGCCTAATGACACTCCTTGCCGAGCCAGCCTAAACCCATTCGCTCATTGAACCCTTCAAGTCGTTCGGAGCGACCCAAGCGAGGTCCCGAGCCAACGCGACGACGCCGTTGTGTCGCGAAAGGCGAGCGGCGGGACGCGTTCAAACCCTTTTCGCAATCCGATCTGCGGTCCGCAACGCCAAGGCCGCGATAGTCAGCGTCGGATTGGCGGCTCGCATTTTGCACGTTGATCAATCTGGGTCCTCGAATGTCTCCGATGTTGACGCGATCGATAAGACATCGGCGGGGCTGCGGTGACGTCGGTCGTCGCAAGATGGGCCCCGCCCACCAAAACGCAGCTCGCCACTAAGTTGAATGAAGCAGCGACCGCAAGTCAAGCCCGTACCTGGACCTAGTCCGGTACCGGAGTAACGAGTTGCTCGCTTGCCACCGGCTCGGCTAACCCCGCCGCTCGTCGGGCGCGGCCAGGATCAGGGCCCAGAACACCTTGTATTTCGACTTCGGCGCGTAGACCGCGGCGATGCCCATGCGGGTCGCGCCGTTGAGCAGCATGTTGGCGCGGTGCGGCGGCGAGTCGCGCCAGCCCGAGAACGCTTCCGCCAACGTATGATATCCGGCCGAGATGTTTTCCACCGCGGTCTTCGCCTGATAGCCCTGCGCCCGCAGCCGCTCGTTGAAGCCGCGAATGACGTTGTGGTCGAGCTTGTCGCGGCTCGCCATGGCGCGCGCCTGGGCGTCGGCGAGCTTCATCAGCTCGGGGTCGACGGTCACCGGCGTGAGCCCGTTGTTGGATCGGTAGCCGGAGATCATCGAGGCGGCGGTGGCGGCGTCGAGCTGGCCGCCGGCCTCGGCAAGGCTGCGATAGAAGGTCGGCTCGGACGGCGGGTCGCGGTCGGCCGCGCAGCCGGCGACGAGCGCCAGCGCCAGCATGCCGACGAGCCGCGCGGCATGGCTCGCGAGGAAACGGCATCCGGTCATCGGACGAAGATCCCCAAGCTGGCGCCCCAATGCACGCGGTCGATAGTCCATGCCCACCATGGCCGAAGGATGGTTAACGACTTCGCAGCTTGGCCCAGCGGGCTTTTGCTGCGGGATCCGCCCCACTCCATCGGACGATCAGGAATAATTAAGATTTTGCTAAGGCTAAATTAACGCCAAAACAACAGGTTTGGCGCATACCCTTTGCCCGCCAACGAACGATTTGCAACGGACATGTTCGGCGCCATCACCGACTTCGTCGCGCAGCACGACTGGCGCTTGCTCGCCGCCGCCGTCGTCTGCCTGGTCGCGTGCGTATTCGTGATCATCCTGTACCGCCGCGCCCGCCAGCAGAAGATGCATTTCGAGGCGGCGCTCAACAACATGTCCGAAGGCTTGTGCATGTTCGACGCCTCGACACGGCTGGTGCTGTGCAACGAGCGCTACATCGAGATGTACCGCCTCGATCCCGAGCTGGCGACGCCCGGCGCGCTGCTGCGCGAGCTGCTCGAGCAGCGCAAGCGCTCGGGCACGTTCACGGGCGATTCCGACAGTTACATCGAAGACACCCTGCGCCGGATGCGCGCGAGCTCCGGCTTGCAAGACATCCGCGACATGCCGGACGGACGCGTCATTTCGGTCTCCAGCCGGCCGATGCGGGGTGGCGGCTGGGTCGCCACCCACCAGGACATCACCGAGCGCCGCCGCCGGGATCAGGAGCACGATCGCATGGCCGCGCAGGAGCAGCGCCGCGCCACGGTCGACACGGCCATCGCCGTGTTCCGCCAGCGCGCCGAGGCGATGCTGCAGACCGTCGGCGAGACCGCGCTGGCGATGCGCTCGACCGCCACCACGCTGTTTGCGGCCTCGAGCAAGACCTCGCAGCGCGCCGAAGGCGCCGTTCATACCTCGAACGAGGCCTCCACCAACGTCGAGATCGCGGCCTCCGCCGCCAACGAGCTGTCGGCCTCGATCGATGAGATCAGCCGCCAGCTCGGCCAGACCAACAACCTAGTCGGCATCGCGGTGACCGAGGCGAGCGCCACCAACGACCAGATCGGCTCGCTGGCGAACGCGGCGCAGAAGATCGGCGACGTGGTCAAGCTCATCCAGGATGTGGCCGGGCAGACCAATCTGCTCGCGCTCAACGCCACCATCGAGGCGGCGCGCGCCGGCGAGGCCGGTCGCGGCTTCGCGGTGGTCGCCTCCGAGGTGAAGTCGCTCGCCGTGCAGACCGCAAAGGCGACCGAGGAGATCGCCGGCCAGATCGCCGGGGTGCAGGCCTCGACCGGCGCCGCGGTCGAGGCGATCCGGCGGATCTCCGATCGCATGCGGGAGATCAACAATCACACCGCCGCGGTCGCCGCCTCGGTGCAGCAGCAGAACGCCGCCACCGGCGAGATCTCGCAGAACGTGGCGAGCGCCGCCGCGGGAACCAAGGAGATCGTCACCGCGCTCGGCGAGGTCGCCGGCGCCGTCACCGAGGCGCGCGGATCCGCCGAAACCGTGCTGGCCGCCTCCGAGGCGGTGGAGACCGCCGCCGCCGACCTGCGCGCCGAGGTCGCGGATTTCCTGCACAAGGTGGCGGTCTGACGCCAGCCGCGGCCGTCCGCGCAGGCGGACGGTCCAATCCCTCCCGCGCACACCGCAAATGCGACACCGCGACCGCGGCGTTGGCATTGCGCGCGGACCCTCGATCCATAGAATTCGCTCAGCGGCGACCGCACCGGCCGCCGATTGCCAGCGAGGGAAGACCAGCATGTGGCGCCGTGGATTTTACGCCTCGAACGTCGTGGCCGCCGTGCTGATCGGCCTCGCCGGCGCGACTGCGCAGACCTGGCCATCGAAGCCGATCCGGATCATCATTCCCTTCACCGCCGGCAGCGGCACCGACATGGTCGCACGCACGGTCGCCGAGCAGCTCTCGGCGCAGCTCAGCCAGCCGATCGTGGTCGAGAACCGCGTCGGCGCCGGCGGCACGCTCGGGGTGGGCGCGGTCGCCAAGTCCGACCCCGACGGGCATACCATCCTCGTTCACTCCACCACCCACGTGGTCGCGCCGGCGACCTATTCGAATCCGGGCTACGACGTCGCGCGCGACCTCGCCGGGGTCACGGCGCTGGTCAGCCTGCCGAATGTGCTGGTGGTGGCGCCCAACAAGTACAAGACGCTCAAGGACCTAGTCGATGCCGCCAAGGCCAAGCCGGGCGCGATGAACTACGCCTCCGCGGGCGTCGGCAGCGCCGCGCATCTCAACGGCGAGCGGTTCCGGCTGGCGACCGGCATCGACGTCCAGCACGTTCCCTACAAGGGCGGGCCGGAAGGGCTGACCGCGGTCATGACCGGCGACTGCGAGTTCTATTTCATTCCGCTGCCGGCCGCGCGCGGGCTCGTGTCGGCCGGCAAGCTCGCGGTGCTCGCGGTCAGCGGCTCGGCCCGCGCGTCGGCGCTGCCGGAGGTGCCGACCACCGTGGAGGCCGGCTTCCCCAACTCCGAGTACAATTTCTGGGTCGGCATGTTCGCGCCCGCCGCGACGCCGAAAGCGATCGTCGACAAGCTCAATGCCGAAACCTTGAAGGCGCTGGCCGATCCGTCCGTGAAGGAGAAGCTCGCCAAGCTCGGCGGCGACCCGTTGCCGATGCAGACGGCCGCGTTCGACGCCTTCATCCGGAAGGAAATCGAGATCAACGCGATGCTGGTGAAGGCGGCGAAGATCCAGATGAATTGAGCCGGATCAGCCGAGCAGCCCGGCGAGGGCATAGACCAGCGCGGCGATGAAGGCCGTCGCCGGAATCGTCACGATCCAGGCGAAGACGATATTGTTGGCGACGTTCCAGCGCACCGACGACACCCGGCGCGCGGCGCCCACGCCGATGATGCAGCCGGTGATGGTGTGGGTGGTCGAGACCGGGATGCCGAGCTCGGTCGCCGTGAACAGCGTGATGGCGCCGCCGGTCTCGGCGCAAAAGCCCTGGAACGGCGTGAGGCGGGTGATGCGCGAGCCCATCGTGTGCACGATGCGCCAGCCGCCGACCAGCGTGCCGAGCCCCATCGCGGCGTAGCACGTGATCATCACCCAGAACGGAACGTGGAATTCGCCGCCGAGATAGCCCTGCGAGTACAGCAGCACGGCGATGATCCCCATGGTCTTCTGCGCGTCGTTGCCGCCGTGGCCGAGCGAATAGAGCGAGGCGGAGACGAGTTGCAGCAAGCGGAACAGGCGGTCCACGGCGTACGGCGTGTGCCGCGCAAACAGCCATGACACGATGAGGAAGAGCAGCATCGCCAGCACGAAGCCCGAGAGCGGCGACAGCACGATCGCGGCGCTGGTCTTGGCGAGGCCGGTCCAGACGATGGCCGAGACGCCGACCTTGGCGGTGCCGGCCCCAACCAGGCCGCCGATCAGCGCGTGCGAGCTGCTCGACGGGATTCCGAACCCCCAGGTGATCAGGTTCCAGGTGATCGCCCCCATGAGCGCGCCGAACACGACGCGCGGATCGATGACGTCGGCGGAGACGATGCCGGTGCCGATGGTCTGGGCGACGTGCGCGCCGAACACCAGGAACGCGATGAAATTGAAGAACGCCGCCCACGCCACCGCGGTCTGCGGCCGCAGCACGCGCGTCGACACGATGGTGGCGATCGAGTTGGCGGCGTCGTGCAGCCCGTTGAGGAAGTCGAAGGCGACCGCGACCAGGATCAGGGCGATCAGCAGCGGCAGCGCGAGCGTGATCGCGTCCATCGAGGAAATCACACGTTCTCGAGCATGATGCCGTGGATCTCGTTGCCCACGTCGTCGAAGCGGTCGACCACCTTCTCGAGGTGGTCGTAGATCTCGACCCCGACGAAGAACGCCATCGAGTTCGTGGGCAGGTTGGCCCGGTAGAGCTCCTGCAGCCCGACGTCGTGCAGCTCGTCGGTGCGCCCCTCGATCTGCGAAAGCTGCTCGCTGATGCTGCTGATGCGGCCCGCGTTCGAGCTGATCGAGCTCAGCAACGGTATCGCCTCCTGCACCAAGGCGGCGGCAGCGACGATCGCGTCGGCCATTTCCCGCTGCTGGGGCGTAAACGCGCGCTGGTCGAACAGCATGATGGTCTTGGCGGTCTTCTGCATCTGGTCGATGGCGTTGTCCATCGAGGTGATCAGGTCCTTGATGTCGCCGCGGTCGAACGGCGTGATGAAGCTACGCCGGATCGCCATCAGCACCTCTCGGGTGATGTTGTCGGCGTCCTGCTCGCGGTCCATGACGGTCTTGTAGTGGACCGGGACGGCGTCACCGCCTTCGAGCATCGCGCGCAGCGCCGTGGCGCCGGCGGCGACCGTCTCGGAATGCCGGGCAAAGAGGTCGAAGAAGCGCTCCTCCCGCGGCAAAAGCGCGTGAAACCATCGCAGCATGGCAGGCTCCCGCTTGGCTTCCTGGCAACGCGTTCTACAGGGGATAGTTCGGTCCGGGCAGGCCGGCCGGGGCCAGTTCACAGGAATGATTCGATGGAGCGCAGGGTTTGCGTCTCGGCGATACGCCGCTACGGCGGGAAGCGGACACGCAGCAAGCGCCGCCCGCCCGATCCCGGATCGCCGCAGTCAAGCAATTGGATGCCCGCCTTCGCGAGGCGAGCGGAAAGCTACTGAAAGATCTCGTTGAAGCGCCGCTTGATACGGCCGGTTTCCTTCTCGATGTAGTCGTCGTCCACGGCGAGGATCTTCAGGCTCTTGAGATCGGGCGAGCCTTGCGGCGGGGCAATGTCGGTGCGCGCCGAGTAGCCGCCGTCGGCCGGGAAAATTGCCTGGGCGGCGTCGCCGATCATGAATTCGGCGAACAGCTTGGCGGCGTTCGAGTTGGGCGAGCCCTTCACCACGGAGGTCGGCGACGGGATCACGAACACGCCGTCGGGCGGATAGAGCGTCTTGATCTGGTGGCCTTCCTTCTTGAGGTCGGCGGCGTAGGAATCGAGCGCGCCGACCGCGATCAGCCGTTCGCCGCGCTTGAGCATGTCGGAGACCTGCTGGTTGCCCTGCACGATCATCACGTCATTGGCCCTGAGCTTCTCGTAGAAGCCCCAGCCGCGCGCCTTCGACAGGGTGCCGACCACCGATACCTGCAGCGAGGTGAAGGACGGATCGGACATCACCAGCTTGCCCTTGTACTTGGCGTCGGTGAGGTCGTCCCAGCTCTTGGGCTCGTCGGCGGCGGCGACTTTGTCGCTGCGCAGGTAGTGGGTCATCATGTTGAGCCGCTGGCCGACGAACAGCCCGGTCGGATCCTTGGCGGCATCCGGCACCTTGTCGAAATTCTTCGGCTTGAAGGCGACGAACAGGCCCTTCTTGCCGAGCGCCTTGGCGGCCGGCGGCTCCGAGTGGGTGAGCACGTCGACCGCGACCCGGCCGGCGTCCATCTCCTGCTGGAAGCGGCGGAGGATCGCCGAGCCGCCGGAGCGGAACATCTCGACCTTGATGCCGGTCTCCTTCTGGAAGGCGTCGGCGATCTTCTGGCCCTGCTCGATCGGCGTCGAGGTGTACCAGATCACCTTGCCCTCGGCCTTCGCCTTGGCGGCGTCGACGGCTTCTTGCGCATGGGCGGGGACCAGCAGAGTTGCGAGGGCCAGCGATACAGCAGCGAGCCCCGATATCAGCCTGAACATATCGTTTCCTCTTTTGTTCATCCCGACCGGTTGGTGGTCAGTCTGTAGGGTGGGCAAAGGCGCGAACCGCGGCTGCAGCCTCTCCCCGCGAACGGAGTCAGCGCCGTGCCCACGCGGCCTTGGAGTCGACTTCGACGTGGGCACGGCGCGCAAGAGCGCGCCTTTGCCCACCCTACAAAGACTGAGCATGCTTCTAATGCGCGCCGCGATAGATCGGCGCCGGCTGCGAGAAGAAGCTCTCCAGAATGTGATAGCAGATCTCGTAGTTCTTCTGGTGGAACGAGGCGTGCGCGATGCCGGGCATCACGGCGAACTGCTTGTCCGGGTTCGGCAGCTTCTCGAAGAACTTCACCAGGTCGGTCAGGCTCGCGATGCCGTCGTATTCGCCGCGCATGATCAGGGTCGGCGCCGTGATCTTGGCGGGATCGCAGACCGGCAGGTTCGCGCACATGTCGACGTAGGTTCCATTCGGGATCGAATCGTCGAGCTTGAGGATCGCGTCCGCGAACGCCTCGATGACGTTGTCGTCGGCAGTGCCGGGATGATCGCGTTCGAAGATCGAGCGCACGAATTTGCGGTCGATCGGACGGCGATTTTTGGCGCGGAATTCGGGCAGCCGCTTGCTGCGCTCGGCGAGCGTCGGCGAGCCCTCGCCGGTCCACACCATGGCGTCGCAGGCAAGCCGCGCGACCATCTCGGGATGGCGCTGCGCGAACAAGGCGGCGCGCAGCGCGCCCGAGGAGATGCCGTAGACCAGGAGCGGCTTCTTGCCGCGCAATTTCTCGATGTAGCTCGCGGCCGCGAAGCAGTCGTCGGCGCCGTAGGCGATCGGCGAATTGTGGTCGCGGTCCTTGGTCGAGCGCCCATAGCCCTCCATGTCGACGCACCAGGTGTCGTATCCGCGCGCCGCGAAATAATCCATCGGCGATGGGCGCCCCGGCACCTGCAGGTCGAAGGTCGGCTGCGAGGCCATCGACGAGCCGTGCACGAAGAGAATTCTCCCGGCCGGCCCGGACGGATCGCCGGCATGCTTGTTCCAGAGAAACAGCCGGACGTCGCTGCCTTTGTTGGTCCAATGCTCCTCGCCGCGGATGACGGCGCCTGGTGAAACGGGCCTGTTCATGGGAATACTCCGAGTTTACGTCGTTATGCAGGCTTTGCGCCGCCGGCGTCGCGCCGGAAGACGCTACATTGGGATGCGTCGATCTCGATGGCAACCGCGTCGCCGACGTCGAAGTGCTGCCGCGGATGGGTCTGCACCCGCAGCACCTGGCCCGACGGCAGCGTCGCATAATACTCGCTGATATTGCCGAGGAAGACGTGGTTGATGATCTTCGCCACATTGCCGCCGGCGCCGGTCGGCGCGGCGAGGCGGATGTTCTCCGGCCGGATCGCGACGTCGATGGTGTCGCCGGGCTTGAGCCCGTCGAGTGCCGCGATATCGAGCGCGAGATCGGCCGCCAGCTCGATCTGGCCGCTGCCGTTCGCCACCGCGCGCACCTTGCCGGGCACCAGGTTCACCAGCCCCATGAAATCCGCGACCATGCGGTTCGCCGGATGGGCGTAGACCTCGAACGGCGTGCCGTATTGCTGCAGCCGTCCGCCGCTCATCACCGCCACGTGGTCGGAGAGCGCGAGCGCCTCGGCCTGATCGTGGGTGACATAGACGAAGGTGATGCCGGTGCGGCGCTGCAGCTCCTTGAGTTCGGTGCGCATGCGCTCGCGCAGCTTGGCGTCCAGATTGGACAGTGGCTCGTCGAGCAGCAGGATCGACGGCTCGACCACCAGCGAGCGGGCGAGCGCGACTCGCTGCTGCTGGCCGCCGGACAGCTCGTTCGGGTAGCGGCTCTCGAGCCCGGTGAGATTGACGAGCGCCAGCGTCTCCTCGACCTGGCGGCGCGCCTCGGCGGCCGGAATCTTGCGCAGCTTCAAGCCGAAGACGACGTTCTGGAACACGTTCTTGTGCGGCCATACGGCGTAGTTCTGGAACACCATGCCCATGCCGCGCGCCTCCGGCGGCACCACCGCGGCCGGCGACGACAGCGGCCGGCCGTCGACCTCGATCGTGCCCCGGTCGGGCGTGATGTAGCCGGCGATCAGGCGCAAGGTCGTGGTCTTGCCGCAGCCCGAGGGCCCGAGCAGGGTGACGAACGAATTGTCCTTGATCTCGAGATCGAGATCGTCGACCGCCGCCACGTCGGCTTCGCCGGCGCCGAAGCGTTTCGATAATCCGCGCAGCGTAATCCCGGCCATGCGCGATCCCGCTAGGTGTTGACCGGCGCGGCGTCGCCGCGCGATGCCAGGCGGCCGCCAGCGAGCCAGTTGGCGAGCCAGATCGCAACCCCGATGATCGCCATGTTGATCATGGCGAGCGCCGCCACCGGCTCGATATAGCCGGTCTCATAGAGGTTGTAGATCGCCACCGCCAAGGTGATCGAGCTCGACGAGAACAACAGGATCGACGCCGACAGCTCCTGAATCACCGGCACGAACACCAGAAGCCAGCCGGCGAACAGGCCGGGCCGGATCAGCGGCAGCGTGATCTCGCGCAAGGTGGTCACCCAGGAGGCGCCGAGAATCTGCGCGCTTTCCTCCAGCGACGGATCGACCTGCCGCAGCGACGCATTGGCGGCGCGCACGCCGAGCGGGATGTAGCGGCCGACATAGGCGAGCAGCAGGATCGCCAGGGTGCCGTAAAGCGCGATCGGCATGGCAAGCCAGAATTGAATCAGCGCGACCGCCACCACGATGCCGGGGAGCCCGAGCGGGATCAGCGAGGCGTAGTCGAGCAGCTTGCGGCCGGGGATGCGGGTGCGCAGGTCGATCCAGCCGATGATGGCGCCGAGCAGCACGGCGAGCGTCGCTGCGAGCGTCGCGAGGAACAGGCTGTTGGTGATGGCGCGGCGCGTCACGTCGTATTCGAACAGCACAAAATTGTAGTTGTGCAGCGTGAGGTTCTTCCAGA
>JBEVIH010000312.1:0-8940 GCA_040510815.1 Xanthobacteraceae bacterium
ATCGTTTCCGTGTGCCCCCTCCCTGTCCCTCCCCCGCAAGCGGGGCAGGGGACGCTGTGGCGCCGGCCTTCGAAATCGCGCGTTCGCGATCTGCGTTGACAGGCGACGCACGCATTGCCGACGCCGGAGCATCACGGTGACCGACGCGGTCGGCCGCCTCGCGTCCGTGCCGCCGCTCGCGCCCCGCTTCGATTCCCGCTGGATCATGATCGGCGTGCCGGTCGCGCTGGTGGTGTGGCTCGCGCTGGTGCCGCTCGTCTTCCTGCTCTGGCAGAGCTTCCTCACCCCGCAGACCGCGACCGCGCCGGCGCAATACACGCTCGACAATTTCCGCACCGCCTATTTCGCGCCCGAGACCGCGCGCCTGTTCTTCAATTCCGTCCAGTTCGCGGTCGGCTCGGCGGTATTCGCGCTGATCGTCGGCACCGCGCTCGCCTGGATGAACGAGCGCACCAACACGCCGTTCAAGACGCTGTTCTTCGCGCTCGCGATCATCCCGCTGGTGATCCCGGGAATTCTGTTCACGGTGTCGTGGATCATGCTGGCGAGCCCGAAGATCGGCCTGATCAATCTCGCCCTGCAGAAGCTCACCGGCACCGACGCGGTGTTCGTCAACATCTACACCATGGCGGGGATGATCTGGGTCGACGGCCTGCACTACTCGCCGATGGCGTTCCTGCTGATGACGGCGGCGTTCCGCTCGATGGACCCCTCGCTCGAGGAATCCGCGCTGATGAGCGGCGCCTCGGTGCTGCAGATCGCCCGCCGCATCACCTTGAAGCTCGCCTGGCCGGCGGCGCTCGGCTCGCTGTTGATCCTGTTCGTGCGCTCGATCGAATCGTTCGAGGTGCCGGCGCTGCTCGGGCTGCCGGTCGGCATCCACGTCTACACTTCGTCGATCTACCAGGCGATCCACCAATATCCGAGCCAGATCGGGCTCGCCGCCGCCTATGCGGTGACCTTGCTGCTGATCACCTCGCTCGGCATCTACGCGCAGTCGCGGCTCTCGAGCCAGGGCGCGCGCTTCTCCACCGTGACCGGCAAGGGCTTCCGGCCGCGCACCATCGATCTCGGCCGCTGGCGCTATCTCACCGCCGCGATCTTCATCCTCTATTTCGTCGTCATCGTGCTGCTGCCGTTCCTGGTCCTGCTCTGGTCGTCGCTGCAGAAATTCTACAGCGCGCCCTCGCTCGAGGCGCTCGGCCGTGTCAGCCTCGATTCCTACCGCGCGGTGCTCGACTATCCGCAATTCACCCGCAGCGTCTGGAACAGCCTGGTGCTGGCGGTCGGCAGCGCCGCCGTGATCATGCTCACCTCCGCCGTGATCTCGTGGATCGTCGTGCGCACCAAGGTGCCGGGACGCTGGATGCTCGACAACCTCGCCTCGCTGCCGCTGGTGTTTCCCGGCCTGGTGCTCGGGCTGGCGATCATGATCTGCTACCTGCACGTCGACATCGGCGTCTACGGCACGCTCTGGATCATGCTGATCGCGTACGTCACCCGCTTTTTGCCGTATGGCATGCGCTACACCTCGACCTCGATGCTGCAGATCCACAAGGAGCTCGAGGAATCGGCCGCCATGAGCGGCGCTTCCTGGGGCATGACCTTCCGCCGCATCATCCTGCCGCTGCTCAAGCCGGGGCTGCTCGCCGGCTTCATCTACGTGATGATCGTCTCGATCCGCGAGCTGTCGAGCTCGATCCTGCTCTACTCGCCGGGCACCGAGGTGGTGTCGATCATGATCTGGGAGCTGTGGCAGAATGGGCAATATGTGGAGCTGTCCGCGCTCGGGGTCATGCTGATCATCGCGCTGTTCGTGATGGTGATGCTGGCCCAGCTCGCCGGCCGGCGGTTCGGCATCGCGGAAGCGTGAGCTGACGGAGATCGACGTGCTGAGCGTCAAGTCGCTCTACACCGAATACGCCAACGAGCGCGGCGAGCCGGTCAAGGCGGCGCAGAACGTCTCGTTCGAGGTGCCGGAAGGCAAGCTGTTCACCTTGCTCGGGCCCTCGGGTTGCGGCAAGACCACGACCTTGCGCTCGATCGCCGGGCTGGAGAAGCCGACCTCCGGCGAGATCGAGGTCGGCGGCCGCGTCGTCTATTCGTCCGGCAAGGGCATCTTCGTCGCGCCCAACAAGCGCAATTTCGGCATGGTGTTCCAGTCCTACGCGATCTGGCCGCACATGAATGTGTTCCAGAACGTCGCCTTCCCGCTCGAGGTGCGCAAGCTGCCCCGCAAGGAGACCCGCGACCGGGTGATGCGGGTGCTCGGCGCGGTCGCGCTCGATCATCTGGTCGACCGCGACGCCACCAAGCTCTCCGGCGGCCAGCAGCAGCGGCTTGCGCTCGCGCGCGCGCTGGTAATGGAGCCGCAGCTTCTCCTCCTCGACGAGCCGCTGTCCAACCTCGACGCCAAGCTGCGCGACCGCATGCGCTCCGAGCTCAAGCGGCTGCAGCGCGAGTTCAGCCTCACCACCGTCTACGTCACCCACGACCAGAGCGAGGCGCTCGCGCTGTCGCACGAGATCGCGGTGATGAACGAGGGCCACGTGATGCAGATCGGCACGCCGCGCCAGATCTACGAGCAGCCGGCCAACCAGTTCGTGGCCGATTTCGTCGGCACCACCAACTTCATCGCCGGCACCGTGACCGCGCTCGACGGCGGCCGCTGCGTCGTCAAGTCGGCGATCGGCGAGCTCAAGGCCCATGCCGGCGACGGGATCGCCAAAAGCGGCACCGCGATCGTGTCGGTGCGGCCCGAGGACGTGGAGCTGTCGGAAGCGCCGCCGGCGGCGGCCGACGGCGACACCGTCTGCAAGGGCACGGTCAGCGCCAAGGATTTCCTCGGCGACTATCTGGATTTCAGCGTCAAGGTCGGCGATGTTGTGCTGCTGGCGAAGGCGCATCCCTCGTTGCGCACGCCGATCGGCGATCCGATCTATCTGCGCATGAAGGCCGACAAGTGCGTCGCCATGCCGGGGAGCTGAAGGGGCGACTAGCGAATGGCGAATGGCGAATAGCGAATAGGGGGAGGACCTGGACTACTCGCTATTCGCTACTCGCTATTCGCTGACACAAGCGACCGAGACCCGACCAGGAGCAAGAAAATGGCCAAGGACGCCGTCGTTTCGGAGGAGCTGGCAAAAAAATTCGCCACCGAGAAGGAGACGCCCTACACCCGCTGGGTGAAGGCCGAAGGGCTCGACATCATCCCGGCGCTCTACGTGCGCAACCTGCGCACCGTCGAGGTGAAGCCCTGGGCCCGCCGCGGCGGCAACGCGGTGTTCGTCAACCACGACGCCTCGCGCGTCTCCAACGACAGCTACGTGATGGAGATCCCGCCCGGCAAGACGCTCGCGCCGCATCGCCAGCTCTACGAGGAGATGATCCTCGTCCTCGACGGCCGCGGCTCGACCACGGTTTGGAACAACGAGGGCAAGCGCATTACCTTCGAGTGGAAGGCGGGCTCGCTGTTCGCCATCCCGCTCAACGCCTGGCACCAGCACTTCAACGGCTCCGGCAAGGAGCCGGCCCGCTACGTCGGCGTCACCAACGCGCCGCCGGTGGTCAACCTCTACGAGGACCTCGATTTCATCTTCGGCTGCGAGCACGACTTCAAGAACCGCTTCAACGGCGAGGCCGATTATTTCTCCGCCAAGGGCGAGCAGAAGGGGTTGCTGCTGCAGACCAACTTCGTGGCCGACGCCGTCAACCTGCCGCTGATCAGCGCCAAGGAGCGCGGCGCCGGCGGCGGCCACATCCGCTTCAGCATGGCCAGGGGCTCGATGAACAGCCACATCTCCCAGTTCCCGGTCGGCACCTACAAGAAGGGCCACGCCCACGGCCCCGGCGCCTACGTCATTATTCTGTCCGGCGAAGGCTACTCGCTGATGTGGCCGGAGGGCGAGGAGCCGCGCCGCTACGACTGGGAGGTCGGCACCCTGATCGTGCCGCCCAACATGTGGTTCCACCAGCATTTCAACAGCGGCACCACGCCGGCGCGCTACCTCGCGCTCAAGCACGAGGGGGTGGCGGTCCGCAACGCGCAGGGCGTGCCCAAGGCCTGGATCAGCCGCCGCGTCGGCGGCGACCAGATCGACTACGCCGACGAAGCGGCGGCGGTGCGCAAGACCTTCGCGGAGGCGCTCGCCAGGAACGGCCTGACGTCGAAGATGGACCAGGCCTACGCCACCGAGCTCGCCGACCTGCCGCCGCTCGCCAAGTCGGCGTGAGCGCGATCGCGAGTTCCGCTCGCCGTCGCAGTTCGTGTCCGGCGACGCGAATTGCCGCGCGTCGCCGGACATGTCCGGTCGATCTGTCTTTCCTTCCGATGAACGCGCCGTAGAGCAACGCGGTCAGCGCCACACCAGCTCGGCGACCTCGACGACGCGGGCAAGCTTGCGGCGCTGGTCGTCGATGGTGAGCGGATTGCCGCCGACGCTGCTCGCGAAACCGCATTGCGGACTGATCGCCAGCCGTTCGAGCGGCACGTAGCGGCTCGCCTCGTCGATGCGCCGCCTGAGCTCGTCGACCGATTCGAGCGCCGCGCTCTTGCTGCTGAGCAAGCCGAGCGCCACCGCCTTGCCGCTCGGCACCAGGCGCAGCGGCTCGAAGCCGCCGGCGCGCGCCGTATCGTATTCCAGGAAGAACGTATCCACCCTGGCGTTGAACAGCCGCTCGGCGACCGGCTCATAGCCGCCCTGGGCCATCCAGTGGCCCTTGTAGTTGCCGCGGCAGAGATGCAGCGCAATTCCCATTCCGGCCGGCCGTTGGGCGGCGATCTCGTCGACCGCCCGCATATAGGTCTCGACCAACTTGTCTGGCTCGAGGCCGAACGACGTCGCGCGCTCACGCACCTGCGGGTCGCACAGCATGGCGCACGGGACCTCGTCGAGCTGCACGTAAGTGCAGCCGAGGTCGGCCAGCGCGCGCAGCTCGGCATGGTAGATGGCGATCAGATCCGACCAGAACGCGTCGAGATCGGGATAGACCGAGCGGTCGACGGTTTGCTCGCCGCGGAAGAAATGCACCAGGCTCGGCGCCGGCATCGTCACCTTGGGGGTCCGGCTGGTGAGGCCGCGCACGAACGCGAACTCGCCGGTGGTGATGCCGCGGGGGCGCCGCTTGAGCTTGGCGGCCACGTAGGCGGTCTGGAACGTCGCGTGTCCGCCGCTGGCGTCGTGAAAATCGAACAGCGCGTCTTTCGTGGTCAATCCCTCGACCGCCTCGATGAAGCCGAGGAACCACGATCCGCGCCGGAACTCGCCGTCGGTGATCGAATGGAGCCCCACGCCCTCCTGCAGCGCGACGGCGTCGCGGATGCAGCGATCCTGGATGCCGCGAAAGGTCGCTTCGTCGATCAGCCCCTTGTGGAAGTCGCCGAACGCGGCCTTGAGCTCGCGCGGCCGCAGCAGGCTGCCGACGTGGTCGGCGCGGAACGGAGGCTTTCCGATTGACGTCGCTGCCATGAAACTACGCTAACCGCGCCGGTCGACGAAGCGCGCCGCCTTGACGCTCGCCTCGAACTCGCGGCCGAGCGTGCCGGTGTCCAGCACCTTGATCTCCGGCGTCACCTGGAAGGTGGCGGCCATGCGCTCGCGCACCCGCGCACACGCCTGCTCCACCACGAGCCCGCGCCTCACCTCGATGAACAGCGACAGCACGTCGAGGCCGGCGGCGGAGGCCGACACTTCCGCCTTGAAGTCGATCACGTCCGGATTGCGGAACATCAAATCCTCAAGCTCGGCATGATTGACGTTCACGCCGCGCACCTTGAAGAAGCCGACGGTGCGGCGCGCGTGCCGCATCACCGGAAACACCGACCAGGCCGACGACCCGCCGTCCCGCGACGTCATGCTGATGACGTCTCCCGACACCCAGCGCAGGAACGGCGTCACGCCGTTGATGTAGAGCGGAGTGATCACCAGCGATCCGGCCTCGCCTTCGGCCACTGGCAGGCCGGTCGCTTCGTCGACGATCTCGACGAAGAACAGGTCGGACCACAGGTGCAGCCCGTCGCGATCGACCGACTCGCAGGAGACCAGGGCGCCTTCGGTCATGCCGAACTGGTCGAACACCTGCGCGCCCCACATGCGCTCGAGCTTCTCGCGCTTGGCGGGCGACAGCGGCTCCGCCGCCACCACGATCTTGTTGACCGAGCTGGCGGCGAGGTCGATGCCCTTGGCCTCCGCCAGGTTGGCGAGGTGCAGCCCGTAGCTGCCCATGCCGCACCAGATCGTCGGCTTGAGCTCGCCGATGAGCGCGAGCTGCATCTCCGACGGCGTGTTGTTGCCGGAGCCCGCCCACACCGTGCCGATACCGAGCTCTTCGGCAGCGCGCGCATAGAGATGCGCGACCGGATGGATGCCGAGCGGGAACGAGATGTGGGCGCAGTCCTCCGGCGTCGCCCCGACCACGGTCAGGCCGCGCTTGAACGTCAGCAGCGCATATTTCATATCGTCGGCGGAGCGCGGATAGAACAGCGGCCGGCCGGTCACCCCGCCGGAGCGCCAGTATTCGACCACGCTCGATCTCGGCGCGACGCAAAACCGGTCGTGAAACGCGGCCGCCGGCACCGTGCGCAGCTCGTCCTTGGTCAATAGCGGAATCCGGTTCCAGACCTCCGGGTCGTCCAATCGGTCGAGGTCGATGCCGTCGAGCCGGCCGCGATAGAACGGCGCCCGCCGGGCGGCCTCGACCGCCATCCGCTTGCGCTTGCGCTGAAGGTCGGCGATCGCGGTGCGCGACTTCGGCCATAACAGATCGACGGCAGACATTCCCGGGCCTCGTTCACTTGATCGGCGGCTGCAGCTGGATCAGCGTCCTGGCCTGCTCGGTGGTGAGCGGCGCTCCGACGACCTTGTAGGTGACCGCGTCCGCCATGATCGTGTCGAGCCCGGAAATCTGGTCGGGCAGGGCGTTCTGCTTCGCGATGAAGTCGTCGCGGGTGCGGCGCGCGACGCTCTCGGCGACGCCGGCCCATCCGGCATAGGCGGCGGTCGCCTGCGGATCGGAGGAGAACAGCCACTCGACCGTGTCGCGATAGCCCTGCAGGTAGCGGCGGATGGCGTCGGGCCGCTGCTCAAGCGCGGCGGCGTTGACGATGATGAAGCTGACGGTCTGCCGGGCCAGCGCGGGGAGGTCGTTGCCGCGCCCGACGATGCGGATCCTCTCCTGCTCGAGCTCGGCCACTGCGAACGGCGGCACGCTGTAGCCGACGTCGGCCTGGCCGCTCATCACCCGGGCCAGCGTCGCCGCCGCGTCGCCGGTCGCGACCGGCTGGAACTTGACGCCGTGGAGCTCCTGGAGGCCGAGCACCATCAGGTTGCTGGCGGCGCCGGTGGCCGCATAGGCGACCTTCTTGCCGGTCGCCTCCTTCAGGCTCTTGATGCGCGAATTCGCCGGCACGTACCAGAACTCGGCGGCGCCGATCATCGCGCTGCCCACCACCCGGATCGGCGCGCCCTTGGCAAAGGCGCCCAGCGTGGCGAGCGTGCCGACCGAGACGCCCACGTCGGCTACGCCCGCGATCACGGCCTGCAAGGTCTCGCCGCCGCCCTGGCCGTAGCGCACCTCGAGCGCGAGGCCGTGCTGCTTGAACAAGCCCTGCTGCTGGCCCACCTCGGAGATCTGGTGGTCGAAGCCGCCGCGTCCCCCGACCGAGACCTTGAGCTGCTCCTGCGCCGACGCCGCGGAATGGGCGAACACGAAAACTGCGAGCACGGTCGCCGCACGCACGAACATCGCTCGGACCACGTCTCTCGCCTTTACCGTGCTGTCGTCCCCGCGAAAGCGGGGACCCATATTCCAGAGGCCAGCGTGTGTTGCACAGTGGATCCCGCTTTCGCGGGGATGACAACCACAGGCGCCTTCTACCGCGCCGTCACGCGCTCGGCCAGCCAGCCCATGATCAGGTCGGCGATCTGCAGGTTGTTCTTGTCCATCATCAGCATGTGGCTGTTGCCCTTCTGGCCGGCCTCCGGCAGCAGCAGCAGCTTGGCGGAGCCGCCGGCCGCCTTGATGGCGTCGACGGTCGCGACGCAACCGTTGCGGCGCTGGTCGCCGTTCGGTCCGGGCGCGCCCTGGCTGTAGTCGCCCCACACCGACAGCAGCGGCACCTTGGAGAAGGTCTTCGTCACCTCGTCCTGGGTCACCGGCGCGCAATTTCCTTCGACGTTGATCAGCGCCAGCATCTTGCCGGCGCGCGCGCGCACCAGGTCGAGGCCATAGGCGCCCGATTGCGAATGCACGATCATCACCGCCGGCCCGATCTTGTCGATGAGCGCGGCAAGCGCCTGCACGGTATTGGCGCCGGCCCCCTGCAGGGTCGCCTCCGTGTTCGGCACCAGCTGCGCGGTGTATTGGTCGAACGCCTCGACCGGAAACTGCGTGCCGGGATGCGGGGTCGGATAGCTGGCGCCGATGCGGAAGAACCACCAGGCCCGCTCGCGCGGCGCGATCTGAATCTCGGGCAATGCGCCGGCATTGCTCTCCGCCCGCGCCCGGTTGATCGGGGTCGGGTTGAAGCCCGAACGGCCGCGGCCGGCGTGGTCGACCACGTAGACCGGGAAGCCCTTGCGGGCGAAATAGGTCGCCCAGCCCTCGCGCCCGTCCGGCGTCGTCTCGTAGGTGGCGCCGGTATGGCCGGAGCCGGGCACCATGACGATCGCCGGCCCGCTGATCGTCTTCGGAATGCGGTACTGCACGTACATCTGGTTGATGGTGATCTGACCCGGCTGCGAGATGCCGCCCACCGCGGTGCCGGGATGGGTCGATTGCGTGAGCTGGCCGTTGACGAAGAAGCTGCCCTCGTCCTGCAGCTCCAGCGGTCCGCCGAGCGATCCGGCCATCAAGGTTCCTCCCATTGCGGACATCAGGCCGAGCGACAATGCCGCGACTGCGCGGCGCAACGTCCAATCGATGCTGCTCATGATACCTCCC
>JBEVIH010000313.1:0-24369 GCA_040510815.1 Xanthobacteraceae bacterium
CGGCAGCAGCACGACCGCCGCGACCGAGAAAATCTTGATGACGTTGTTCTGGTCGAGCGTGACCATCCCGAGCAGGGCATCGAGCAGGAACTGGATCTTGTTGGTGAGATAGGCGGCGTGATCCGACAGCGACTGCACGTCGCGCTGCATGCCCCGCAGCTGGGCGCGCGGCTCCTTCGCCCAGCGCATGCTGTCGGCTTCGTTGGCGAGATAGAGCAGCAGACGGCCGATCGAGACCAGGCTCTCGCGCACCTTCGAGGTCAGATCGCCCTTGCGGCCGATCGTCTTGAGGATGGTTCGATAGCTTTTCGAACGCTCGGTTGCGGACTCCTCCGACTCGAAAATCTCGCGCGAGACTTGATCGACCTCGGTGCCGATCCGCTCCAGGATGTCGGCCGCGCGGTCGATCACCGCGTCCAGCAGCTCCATCAGCACCGATTCGCCCGAGGCGCCGGCCGGGCAAACCCGCGCGAGCTTGTGGCCGACGATCATGAACGGGCGCGGCTCGTCGTAGCGCACCGTGATGAGCCGGTGTCCGGACAGGATGAAGGTCACCGGCGTCGTCTTCGGCGTTTCGGTGTCGGACTGGCACATCAAGGTCGCGGTCATGTAGCGCGCGCCCTGCTCGACGTAGAGCCGGCTGGTGACCTCGATCTCCTGCATCTCCTCGCGCGTCGGGACCGCGATGCCGACCTGGCGCTCGACGATCTTGTCTTCCTGCAGGGTCGGGGTGACGAGGTCGAACCAGACCGCGGCTTCCGGCACGTCCGCATCCGCCGCGACCGGCACGCGGTCGAGCGCGTTGCCGCGCGGAACATAGACCGAGAGCATGACCCCTCCGCCGGCCGCCCCGCCCCTGGTCACGGACGGCGCAACAAGATCGATGTAACCGGGCCAGTGATGGCCCAATCACGTCCATTGTTGCAAGAAATTTGCGCGCCAGACGTTGGCGGTCCGCCGCCGTCACGCGGGCCGTGCGGACGGAGTGCGGTCCGGCCGACGTGTCATCGACCGGTCAGCGAAGCGTCAGCAGGGCGCGACGGCGAGGGCGCGACGGCAGCGTGATCAGGCCGCGACCTCGGCCATCTCCTCCGACCGCTGGTCGGGCCGCGGGACGACCGGCGCATAGGCGGGGTTCTTGGCCACGCTCTTATAGTGCAGCGCCGCAGCGACTGCGGATATTCCGATCTCGCCATAGCGGCTGTCGAGGTTGGGCCCGTTGCCCGGCGACTTTTGGACAGGCTGGGCCGCGTTATTCTTTGTCATTTCCAACTCCGTGGGACGTTTATTCTTGGAACACTTGTTGATCTTCTTTGGATCGTTTCGCGCTTGATTGAAATGGCCGCGGAGTAGGGCAGAAATACGCAACAAATCGTGAGCTATCGTGACATTTCCATTGTTCCGCGCGCGCGACCGCCAACGCCGGCCTTATTGAGCCGCGGGCTGGTAAACCGCGGGTTAAGAAATCGGACGCTATGGTCCTGCCCGAGGGCGTCGAAATGGCCCTCTCCACGGTGCGTGACGCCGATTTTCCCACAGCCGGGGGCGGCAACTGAGGCATTCTTGCAACAGGTCGCCAAGACAACGAACGTGACTGTGTCAATGCCCTAGAAGTGCCGAATCCTTTTAGGTAATTGAGACGGCTAAGCTTGAGTCGGGGAACCAATGACGGGGCACGCCAAAAAGCGGAAAAAGGGGCAGCTATGGCGGTACGGGGACTAGCTTTTATACTCACCGGGCTTCTGCTCGGCGGTTGCATGCAGGGGACGTTGGAGCAGGCCTCCGACGCCAATTTCACCCCGCGCGACCGCAAGCTGCTGGCCAGCGCGCCCTATGCGCGGGCGAGCATCCCGATGGCCTATCAGCGCGCCATCGTGACCTATCACCGCAAGGAAGCGCCGGGCTCGATCGTCGTCGATTCCGATGCGCGCTACCTCTATTACGTGCTGGCGGACAGCAAGGCGATCCGCTACGGCGTGACCGTGGGCGAAGACGCGCTGTCCTGGTACGGCATCGCCAAGGTCGGCCGCAAGGAAGAGTGGCCGACCTGGACTCCCACCGCCGAGATCAAGAAGCGGATGGATGTTCCCAACTTCGTCGAAGGCGGCGCGCACAATCCGATGGGCGCGCGCGGCATCTATCTCTTTCAGGGCAGCAAGGACACCCTGTTCCGCATCCACGGCACCAACCAGCCCGAATATATCGGGCAGGCGATCTCCTCGGGCTGCATCCGCTTGACCAACGAGGACGTCATCGACCTCTACAACCGCGTCAGGATGGGCGCGATCGTGGTCGTGCTGGCGCCGAAGGGCGGCAACTCGCCGCCGCGGATGGCATCGGCCAGTCCGTACACGCACTAGATACTTGAGGGGGCTGGGAGACGGCGCCGGGCGGGGGCTCGGCGCCGTTTTCATTTGGGAAATCAAGATCAGCAGTCAATCGGCGCTCAACAGCGATCATCTGATGGTTGATCGCTGAATACTGATCCCTGAACCCTACACGCCCGACGGCCGCGGGCGCGGCAGCGGCACCTGCGCGGCGGCGTCGGGCTCAACGGCTGGCTCGCGCACCTCCCAGCGGCACATGCGGTTGCCGTGGCTGCGCTCGGCGAGGTCCACGTGCACGTGGTTCTCGTGATAGCCGTCGGAGCCCGGGCCCAGCACGGTGTTGAAGCGCGCGCAGGTCGCCTTGCGCATCGCCTCGCGAAAATCCTTGGCCACGTGCGGATCGGTCAGCCCCACCACCTTGCCATCGGCGAGCCGCAGCGAGCGCATGTCGAGCGCGTTGGCCTTGCCGTGCTCGGAGAGCTTGGCGCCGACGACCCGATTGCGTCCGCGGCAGTCGTAGGACGCGTAATTGTCGAGGCTCTTGAGCGGTGCTCCGAGCTCGCGTATCGCCGGCGCCACGTCGTCGCGCACCCATTGCACGATCGCCTCGGCCAAGGTGCAGCGCAGGACCGCCGGCGGCGTCACGGCGACGCGGGTCTTGTCGGGCAGCATCACCGCCTCGAGCTGCACCACGTCCTCGGCGCCGCACTCATTGGGGCCGGAGATCGGCGGCAGCGAGGGCGCCACCGCGAGCGCCGGCGTGAGGCGCAGGCGGCAGGCCGACGGCGGCGCCGGCTCGTCGGGCTTCGATGCTTGGGTGGTGGATGCCGGCCCGGCCTCGGCCGGCCGCGGCCGCGGCAACGGAACGGTTTGGGCCATCGCGACCTCGCAGGCCGCCGCCAGCAGGATGATGGGGTAGATCGGCTTCACGCGAGCGATGTCGGCCAAGAATTGCGGCGTTGTGGGGGCTTGCCCCCCGATCGAGGCCTCGTGGCGCTACCCCGCCATGGTAGCGTCCAGGCCCCGGCAGCTACGCGGGCAACTATGGCTGATTTCGACGTCGTCGTCTGCGGCCTCGGCGCGATGGGGAGCGCCGCGCTCTACCAGTTGGCCCGCCGGCGCCTGCGGGTGCTGGGGCTCGAGCGCTTCACCCCCGGTCACGACCGCGGCTCCTCGCATGGCGCGACCCGCATCTTCCGGCTGGGCTATTTCGAGCACCCGTCTTACGTGCCGCTGCTGCGCCGGGCGCAGACGCTGTGGCACGAGCTCGAGGCGGCGTCGGGACGCCCGCTGCTCCATGTCACCGGCATCGCCGAGATCGGCCCGCCCGACGGCGTGCTGGTGCGAGGCACGCTGGCGTCCGCGCATCTGCATGGCCTGCGCCACGAGGTTCTGGCCGCACCCGAGCTGACGCGGCGGTTTCCGGCCTTCCGGGTGCCGCCCGACTACGTCGCCGTCGTCCAGCCCGACGGCGGGTTCGTCGAGGTCGAGCCCTCGCTCGCGGCGCAGATTGCACTGGCGACCGCGGCCGGGGCCGAGCTGCGCGCCGGCGAGCGCGTGCGCGCCATCGAGCCCGGCGCGGGCGGCGTGCGCATCGTCACCGAGCGCGGCACGGTCGCGGCGAAGGCCGCTATCATCGCGGCGGGTCCCTGGACCGGATCGCTGCTGCCCGAGCTGGCGGCGCCGTTACGGGTGACGCGCGAAGTCACCGGCTGGTTCGAGCCGGCGGACGCGACGCTGTTCGCGCCCGGGCGCTTCCCGGTCTTCATCATCGAAAGCCGGCACGGCATGCATTGCGGCGTCCCACCGCACGGCGACGCGGGCGTCAAGGCCGCCAAGCATCACCATCGCGACCAGGCGGTCGATCCCGACGGCTATGATCGGACGGTGTCGGCCGACGACGAGCGGCTGATCCGCATGGCGCTCGCCGACCACATCCCGGCGGCGAACGGGCGGCTGCTCGCGGCCAAAACCTGTCTCTACACCATGACCCCGGACGGCGATTTTCTCATCGACCGGCTGCCCGGTTATCCCAACATCATCGTCGCGTCGCCCTGCTCCGGCCACGGCTTCAAGTTCGCGCCGGTCATCGGGGAAATCCTCGCCGACCTGGCGACCGGCGGGACGACCCGGCACGACATCGCGCGCTTCGCGCTCGCCCGGCTCGATCGATGAACACGGTCTAGCCGTGGTGCAACAGCACCTCGGGAAATTTACGCGTTATTGACGCGCCTTCTGCCGGCGGGGCCTTCCCATCAAATGGCGCCGGTCGTACCCTTGCGCAAAAGCCGTGAATGGGGAGGACGCTCGATGACACGCGGCGCGTTGATCGTCTTGAGCCTGCTCGCCCTGCCGCAGGGCGCGTCCGCCGAACCGGGCTCTCTCAACGACACCCAGCAGCTGGGCCTGCGCTTGTTCACCCAATCGTGCGCCGTCTGCCATACCAAGCCGACGCTCACCAGCGGCGTGTTCGGGCCGGTGCTGTCGAAGGATTCGGCCGGCGGCCGCGACGACGTCATGCGCGACGTCATCAGCAACGGCACGCCGCGCATGCCGGGCTTCAAGTATCAATTCACGCCGCCCGAGATCGCCGCCGTCGTCGCCTACCTCATGACCGTGCCGGCGCCGGCGCCGCCTGCGCCGCGCTGATCGGGTCAGGCATCCAAGGAGAAGACGCCATGAAGAACGCCCTCACGCTCGCCGGCCTCGCCACCGCGCTGGTCGTGCTGACCTTTCCGCACACGGTGCTCGCCAATGAGGCGCTGCTCGCCGGAACGGTCAAATCAGCGGCGGGCGAAAAAATGGGCGGCGTCACGGTCTCGGCCAAGGCCGAGGGCGCGACCATCACCACCACCGTCTTCACCGACGACGCCGGCAACTACTACTTCCCGCCGATGCCGGCCGGCAAATACCGGGTCTGGGCGCAGGCGCTCGCCTACGAGGCCGCCAAGGGCGACGTCGATCTCGCCCGCACCAGGCATCAGGACTTCACGCTCGCGCCGATCAAGGACTTCGAGCGGCAGGTGCGGCAATTGCCCGGCGATGCGTTCATGGCGGCGCTGCCCGACGCCACGCCGGAGGACGCCCGCATGAAGCGGCTGGTGCGCAACAACTGCACCGGCTGCCACACCCCGAGCTACGTGCTGCAGCACCGCTTCGACGAGGCCGGCTGGAGCGCGATCATCGATCTGATGAAGCGGGTCAACGTCTACGGCGTCGTGCTGCCCGAGCGGCCGGTGAACGGCATCCTCGACTTCCACCAGAAGGAATTGGCGGCCTATCTGGCGCGCGTGCGCGGGCCCGGCGAAAACGGGCTGACGATCAAGCCGCGCCCGCGCCCCACCGGCGAGGCGGCGCGCGCGGTGATCAAGGAATACGACGTTCCGATCGACCCCGATTCCACCTTCCCGAGCCGGTCACCGACCAATGACGGCAGCGACTGGTCGCTGGGCACCCCCTCGGGGCTGATCAACGGCTACGGCGTGCATGACGCCTGGTTCGATCTCGACGGCAAGCTCTGGTTCACCTGCAACGTCCCCAACCGCCACCTGACGATGGGGCGCATCGATCCGAGCACCGGCCAGGTGCGGATGTTCAAGGTGCCGGCGCCGAACGGCTTCGCGGCTCCGACCCACGGCATGACCCGGGACGAGAAGGGCATCATCTGGTTCAACGTGAATCCCGGGCGCGGCGGCCTGGGCCGGCTCGATCCCAAGACCGAGAAGATCGACGTCTACCTGCCGCCCACCGGAATGTCGCCGACCGGCGGCGCGGTGACCGTGGACTTCGACGGCAAGGGCCGGATCTGGTCGTCGGCGCCCGATGGCGCGCTGCGCTTCGATCCGGAGACCGAGAAGTTCACCGAGTTCAAGTCGCTCACCTTCAAGACCCCGAACGGCAACGGCATCACCTACGGCATGGCCGCCGACCGCGACGGCAACGGCTGGTGGGCCGAGATGATCATCGACATCATCGGCAAGGGCGATGCCGCGAGCGGCAAGTCGATGGAGATCAAGCTGCCGCCGGTCAAGGCGGAGGTGGACCGGACCCCGCCGGAGGTGCGCAAGCACTACGAGGGCGTGTTCTCGCCCGACTTCAACACCCCGTTCCCGTGGTCGCAGGGGCCGCGCCGCATGGGCACCGACAAGAAAGCCGACGTGCTCTGGGTCGGCAATTCCTGGGGCGGCAACCTGGCGCGGATCGATACCCGCACCATGGAAACGAGCTTCGTGCCGCTGCCCGACAACCTGCAGCCCTATCACGTGATGGTCGACAGCAACCACAATGCCTGGACCAACCTCTGGATGACCGACCAAGTGGCGAGATACGACCCCCGCACCGCCAAATGGACGGTGTTCGACCTGCCGACGCGGGGCAGCGAGGTGCGCTACGTGTCGGTCGAGGAGCGCGACGGCAAGGTACAGGTGGTCCTGCCCTACTACCGGACCCGGAAGGTCGCGGTCATGACGTTGCGCAGCGAGGCCGACCTGGCGGCGCTCAAGGGTCAGGCCGGCCGCTGACGCCCATTCCGGCCGGGAGGTAGCTCGCCCGCCATCGCAAAATCGGCCGCGGCACGCCGCGGCCGGCGTCGGTTTCGGCCCCGCCCCTGCAACCCGATCGCCTTTTCACTCGTACCATCTGGTAATGCCGGACCCGGTTGCGTCGCCGCGCCGGCCCGGTAACCTTGGCGCCGGCCGGACCGCGGCCCAACGCAAGTTGCCGAGACCCAAGGCTCGGAGAAAGAAGGGGAAAACGCCATGCTCGGGCTGATGCAGGACTGGCCGCTGCTCTGCCATCGCGTCATCGACCATGCCGCCATCAACCACGGCGAGCGCCAAGTCATCACCCGCTCGGTCGAAGGGCCGTTCCACACCACCACCTATGCGGAAATCCGCGCCCGGGCGCTCAAGGTCGCGCAACGCCTCGACCGGGATGGCGTGCGGCTCGGCGACCGGGTGGCGACGCTCGCCTGGAACACCTGGCGCCATCTCGAGGCGTGGTACGGCATCATGGGGATCGGCGCCATCTATCACACGGTCAATCCGCGGCTGTTTCCCGACCAGATCACCTGGATCGTCAATCACGCCGAGGACCGCGTGCTGATGAGCGACCTGACCTTCCTGCCGCTGGTCGAAAAGCTCGCCGACAAGCTGCCCTCGATCGAACGCCATGTACTGCTGACCGACGCGGCGCATATGCCGAAGACGCAGCTCAAGAACGCCGTGCCCTACGAGGAATGGATCGGCGAGGTCGACGGCGATTTTTCCTGGAAATCGTTCGACGAGAAGACCGCCGCCGGAATGTGCTACACCTCCGGCACCACCGGCCATCCCAAAGGCGTGGTCTATTCCCACCGCTCGAACGTACTGCATTCGATGATGGCGATGGCGCCCGACGCCATGGGCATCGCCTCCCGCGACGTCGTGTTGCCGGTGGTGCCGATGTTTCACGCCAATTGCTGGGGGCTCGCGCTCACTTCGCCGATGATCGGCGCGACCATGGTGATGCCGGGCCCCAAGCTCGACGGGCCTTCGGTCTACGAGCTGCTCAACGACTACCGCGTGACCTTTTCGGCCGCCGTGCCGACGGTGTGGATGATGCTGCTGCAGCATCTCGAGGCCAACAATGCCAAGCTGCCGCATCTCAAGAAGGTGGTGATCGGAGGCTCCGCCTGCCCGCGCGCGATGACCCGGACCTTCCAGGACGTGTATGGCGTCGAGGTCTGCCACGCCTGGGGCATGACTGAGATGAGCCCGCTCGGCTCGCTCGGCTCGATGAAGCCGGAATACGCAAATTTGAGCGGCGAAGAGCGGCTCGACGTCCAGGTCAAGCAAGGACACCCGCCATTCGGCGTGGAAATGAAGATCTGCGACGACGCCGGCAAGGAGCTTCCCCGCGACGGCAAGACCTTCGGCCGTCTCAAGGTGCGCGGACCGGCGGTGGCCAGGAGCTACTACAAGGGCGAGGGCGGCGAAATCCTCGACCCGGACGGCTATTTCGACACCGGCGACGTGTCCACCATCGACCGCTACGGCTACATGCATATCACCGACCGCGCCAAGGACGTGATCAAGTCGGGCGGCGAGTGGATCTCCTCGATCGACCTGGAGAACCTCGCGGTCGCCCACCCCAAGGTGGCGGAAGCCGCCGTCATCGGCGTCAAGCATCCCAAATGGGACGAGCGGCCGCTGCTCATCGTGGTCCCGAAAAAGGACCAGTCGGCGACCAAGGACGAGATCCTGAAGTTCATGCGCGGCAAGATCGCCAATTGGTGGATGCCCGACGACGTCGTCTTCGTCGACGAGATCCCGCACACCGCGACCGGCAAGATTCAGAAGACCACGTTGCGCGAGCTCTACAAGGATTTCGTCCTCCCTGCCGCCGCGGCCAGCCGCTGACGATTTAACAAATCGGAACTGCCAGCGGTGTCCGTACCGAACGGAACCTGCTCGACAGGAGCTATTCCTCTCGCAACGTCGCCGCCCGATAGGCTATGGTGCGCCGCAACACCGCCACAAGGCCACTCCCATGACCACCTTCGATGCGGCCGTACCCGCGGCGCGAGCCGGGCATGCCGCGCCGGCCCGCGGGCCGGTCCGTTTCCTCGGCGAGCCCGGCTTCTTTTGGCGGCTGCTGACCCGCGGCGCCGTGCTGCTGATGTTCACGCTGGGCATCTATCGGTTCTGGTTGACCACCGATGTCCGCCGCTTCCTCTGGTCCAACACGGAGCTTTCGGGCGAGACCTTCGAGTACACCGGCACCGCGGTCGAGCTGCTGCTCGGTTTTCTGATCGCCATCGTGATCCTGGTGCCGCTCTATACCGCGTTCTTCGTGATCACGCTGAGCTCCGGGCCGATCGGCGAGATGTCGAGCCTGCTGAGCTTCGCGATGCTGGTGGTGCTCGGCAACTACGCGATCTATCGGGCCCGGCGCTATCGGCTGACCCGCACGATCTATCGCGGTGTCCGGTTCCACCAGACTGGCTCGGCCTGGCGCTACGCGGTCTGCGCCGTGTTCTGGTGGAGCCTGACCATCCTGACCTTGGGGCTCGCCTATCCGTTCGCGCAGTCGCAGCTCGAGCGCTTCAAGATGCGCAATACCTTCTTCGGCGACCTGCCCGGCCGCTTCGAAGGCACCGGATGGCAGTTGTTCGTCCGCGGCATCCTGATGTGGTTTCTCTCCATCGTCCCGTTCATGGCGGGCGTGGTCGCGACGCTGGGCGCCATCGATTGGGATACGCTGGCGGCCGACGGCGGCAGCGACGACCTCTCCGGCTGGTTCGACGCATCCGGCTTTGCCGGTGCGATCGTCTATGCCGGCGTCACGGTGACCTGGCTGCTGCTGTCGATCATCGTCTTCTACCCGATCTTCCAGGCGATGGTGCTGCGCTGGTGGACGTCGGGCCTGCGCTTCGGCGACGTGACGGTGACGTCGCGGCTGCGCACCGCGCAGGTCTATGGCGTCTACGCCCGCTTCCTCTGGTACGCGCTCCTGTTCTCGCTGGTCGTGCTCGTCCTGGCGATGCTTGCGCTCTTCACCGTTCCCAGCGCGCTCAAGGAGGAGCATTCGACGTTGAGCGAGATCATCGCCACCGCGGCGCTGTTGGTCACCTACGTGGTCGCGGCGCTCGGCTACTCGACCATCTACCAGGCGACGGTGCGGCTCGGGCTCTGGCGCAGCGTCGTGGAATCCCTCGACATCGCGGGCGGCGCGGCGCTCGAACGCGTGCGCGCGGCCGGCGAGGCGAGCTCGCCGATCGGCGAAGGCCTGGCCGACGCGCTCAACGTGGGCGGAATGTGATCGATCCGGGACCTTGCGCGCCATGACGATGTCCGGCCCCGCCAGCTTTTTCGACGGCCAGACCACGGCCCGTCACGAGGTGACGGTCGAGCTCGCGCCGCAGGCGCTGCGCATCCGCGGCGCCGATGGAACCGTGCTGGCGGAATGGGGCTATGACGAGCTCGAGGCCCTGTCGGCGCCGGACGCGGTGCTGCGGGTCGGCAAACGCGGCAACCCGGTGCTGGCGCGGCTCGATGTGCACGACCCGCAACTGGCCGCCGCGATCGACGAGCTCTCGGTGCCGGTCGACCGCAGCGGCCGCACCGAACAGCGCATGCGCCGGAACATCGTCATCTGGACCGTCGCGGCAACCGCATCGCTGCTGCTCGTCGCCGTGGCGGGCGTGCCGGAGATCGCCACGCGCGTCACGCCCCTGGTCCCCTACCCGCTCGAACGCCGGCTCGGCGAGGCCATCGACGCCCAGGTGCGCGCCTCGCTCGACACCGGTCGTCTTGGCGCCGCATTCGAATGCGGAAGTGCCGAGGGCGAGCAGCAGGGGCGCGCGGCGTTCGACAAGCTGATGAATCAACTCGAGACGGCGGCCGCCTTGCCGTTCCCGCTGCGGCCGGCGGTGATCCGGCGGTCCGAGGCCAACGCGGTCGCCTTGCCGGGCGGCCGCATCTACGTGTTCCAGGGCCTCATCGACAAGGCCGAGACGCCCGACGAGGTCGCCGGCGTCATCGCCCACGAGATCGGCCACGTCGCCCACCGCGACAATACCCGCTCCGTGCTGCAGGGCGCGGGATTGTCGTTGCTGTTCGGGATGCTGCTCGGCGATTTCGTCGGCGGCGGCGCGGTCGTGATCGCGGCCACCACCATCCTGCAGACGAGCTACTCGCGCGACGTCGAAGCCGCCGCCGACCTCTACGGCGTGCTGTTGATGAGCAAGGTCGGCGGCGACCCGCGCGCGCTGGCCACGATGCTGCAGCGGATCGACGGCGGCACCCATCCGGGAGGAATAAGAATCCTGCTCGATCATCCCGAAACCCGCGAGCGCGTGATCAAGATCAACGCCGCGGCGGCATCCGGGCCGAAGCGGCCCCTGCTCGATGGCGCGGAATGGTCCGCGCTCAAGCGCGTCTGCGCGGGAGGGTGAGGCTCCGCATGGTGCGCCGCTACGTCCATTCGGAGCCGACCTCGCGGCTCGCCATCTGGGCGCGCCGGATGGCCGGCTTCGCGCTTGCGGCCGCTTTCCTCGCGGTCATCATCGTGCAGTCGGGGCTGCTCGAGATCCAGCCGGCGCTGGCGACCTTCGGCGGCGCGCTCGTCATCGCGGCGATCGCGCTCCTTCTCGCCATTGCGGCGTTCGTCGCGATCTGGCTGGAGGGGTTGGGCGGCATGGGGGCGGCGTTGACCGCCATGCTGGTCTCGCTCGCGCTGTTGGCCTATCCGGCCTATCTCGGCATGAAGGCCTATCGGCTGCCCTGGATCTACGACGTCACCACCGATCCGATCGATCCGCCGCGCTACGAGGCCCTGGCGCGGGTTCGCCCGCGCGACGCCAACCCGGTCGCCTATGCGGGCCTCTACGCCGCCGAGCAGCAGCGCACGGCCTATCCCGACATCGGCCCGCTCAGCGTGACGGCCGCGCCGCAGGCCACCTACGACGCCGCGCTGGCGATCGTCAACAAACGCCGCTGGCGGGTGGTCGAGGCGCGCACGCCGCAGCCCGGCCGCCGCGAAGGCCGCATCGAGGCGGTGGCGCGCACCCCGATCATGGGCTTCCGCGACGACGTGGTGATGCGCGTGCGGCCGGAGGGCAGCGACGGCTCGCGCATCGACGTGCGCTCGTCCTCGCGCTACGGCCAGTTCGACTTCGGCGCCAACGCCTCGCGCATCCGCAGCCTGTTGGACGACGTCGAGGAGGCGATCACCGCGCAGAAGGCGGTCCGGCAGCCGACCCCGCCCACCGGCAAGAAGGCCGGGCCGCCGCCCGGCAAGAAGGACAAGAAGTCGTAGGGCGAATGGAGAGTAGCGAATAGCGAATAGGGTTGCGTACCATTCGCTGCTCGCTATCGCCTCATCGCAAACGGTAGACCCCGTCGATCGAGGGCGGCCCGTCGGTCGCGACCCGTCCGCGCGCCGCCAGATCCTCGAGATGGGCGAGCACCGAGCGGCCTGCCGCCGGCACCAGGCGCGGGTCGAGACCGATATAGATCGCGCGCACCAAGGTCGGGATGTCGGCCTCGCCCTTGCCGAGCCGGTGCAGGATCGCGTCCTCGCGTCCGCGGCGGTGGCGGATGTAGTGCTGCACGAAGCGCGGCGCCTCGCGCACGGCGCCGCCGTGGCCCGGCAGGTAGACCGGCTCCGTCCGCCGCGCGAGCTTGTCGAGCGAGGCCATGTAGTCGCTCATGGAGCCGTCGGGCGGCGCCACTACCGGGGTCGACCACGCCATCACGTGATCGCCCGAGAACAGCAGATCGCCCTCCTTGAACGCGAACGCCATGTGGTTGGCGGTATGGCCCGGCGTGGTGACCGCCTCGATGCTCCAGCCGGCGCCGGTGACGACCTCGCCGTCGGCCAGCGCGCGGTCGGGACGGAAATCGGTATCGTTGCTGGCTTCGGCCCGCGGCGCCTCGCCGACATTGAGCGGCCGCGCCGCGCGATGCGGGCCTTCCGCCAGCACGGTCGCGCCGGTCGCCGCCTTGATGCGCGGCACCGCCGGCGAGTGATCGTGGTGGGTGTGGGTGACGAAGATATGGGTGACGGTCTCGCCGCGCACGGCGTCGAGCAGCGCCGCGATATGGGCCTCGTCGAGCGGGCCGGGATCGACGATGGCGACCCGGCCGCGTCCGATGATGTAGCTCACGGTGCCCTTGAAGGTGAACGGGCTTGGATTGTTGGCAAGCAGCCGGCGCACGCCGGGCACGACCTCCTCGACCCGGCCGGGGGCGAGATCGAATGTCCTGTCGAACGGGATGTCGTCGCTCATGGAAGGAGGAACAGCTCGATGCTACGCGTCCCGGGCGAGTGGAGCGAGCGCTCTTGCGCGAGCCCCTGGGTCCCGGCTCTCGCGCGCAACAGCGCGCCCGGCCGGGACACGAGAGCAACAGCCGCGGCCTGATCAGCCGAGCTTGCGCCCGATGACGTCCTCGCAACGCTCGCCGACCTCGTCCTCGCCGAGATAGAGCGCGCCCGACATGGCGGCGCGCATGCGGTTGGACGGGAAGCCGGCGGTGCCCCAGCGGTCCGGGGTCGGCGTCACCTTCTGCCAGTATTCGGGGCCCTGCGGGACGTGGGTGGCGTCATCGAGCTGGTCGAGCTCGGTGGTGTATTCGGCGACGAAGCCGTTCGGCTCGATGAAATAGGAGAACACGTTGCTGCCCGGCCCGTGGCGGCCGATGCCCCAGGCGGTGTCGAAGCCGTTCTGCTTGAGGCGGCCGGTGCCGCGCATCAGCCCGTCGATGTTGGGCAGCTCGTAGGCGACGTGGTTGAGCGAGGGCCCGTTGTTGCGGAAGATCGCCAGGCTGTGATGGTCGGCGCTGCAACGCAGGAAC
Source organism: Xanthobacteraceae bacterium (assembly GCA_040510815.1). Lineage (GTDB taxonomy): Bacteria > Pseudomonadota > Alphaproteobacteria > Rhizobiales > Xanthobacteraceae > VAZQ01. The sequence goes on from JBEVIH010000313.1 coordinate 13,664, forward strand.
TCCATCATGTGCGAGCTGTCGGACAGCTTGAAGCCGAGCACGTCGATGAAGAACGGCACCTGGTCGTCGGTGCGGGCGCTGTTGAGCACCACGTGGCTGATCTTGGTCGGACGCGAGCGGTCGACCACCACGTTGGGATGCTGCACGCTGTCCGACGAGATGCTCATCGGCAGGCCGTCGGGGGTGCGGAAGCGGAAGCCGTAGCCGCCGCCGGCGCCGCCGGCGAGCGCGGCCGGGTCGCCCTCGACCTTGACGCCGTAGCCCTTGGCCTTGGCGTGCAGCTGATCGACCGCCGCGCGATCGACGGCGGCGAAGTGCACGCCCAGCAGCGCGGGCTTTGCCCGCTCGCGGATGGTCAGGACGTGGTGCTCGCCCCCGGTCGCCCGCATGTAGATGCTGTCGGCTTCCGAGGAGACCTCTTCCAGGCCCCAAACCTTGGCGTAGAAATCCGCCGACTGATGGAGATCGCGAACGCCGAGCTCGATGCTGCGAACTCCGGTGACCCTGCCGTTGATCATGGGCTTTTCCTCTTGTCGTTGCAGGGCGGGGAATGTCGCACATCGCTATGGGGCCGGCAACGGCGCAATTGCGCGGGTATGTAGGGTGGGCAAAGGGGCAACGGGTGGCGCGAAGTGCCACTCGTTGCGCCGTGCCCACGCGGAGAGCCAAACCCAAATTGAGGCGATTCGCCGCACGCGACCGAGCGTGCGACGCGTACGTAACGCGCTGAGCGTGCGCCTTTGCCCACCCTACAGACGGACGCCCATTAGAGATGCGCGATCTTCGGCATCACCTCGGTCGAGAACAGCTCGAGCGAGCGCAGCGCCTCGTCGAGCGACATCGTCCCCAGGAACAGATAGGTGAGCAGGTAGTTGACGCCGAGCTCGGCGACCTGCCGCTCGATCTCGGCGCGCACCGTCTCCGGGCTGCCGGAAATCGCCGTGCCGTCGGCCAGGCACGCCTCGTAATCGGCGCCGCGCGGCACGTTGAGGCGCGAGGTCAGGCCGGTCTGGCCGTGCTTGGCACGCAGCCAGTTGATGTTCTTGAGATGGATATCCATGGCCGGCTTGGCGAAGCGGTGCGCCTCGGCGTCCGTGTCGGCCACGAAGATGTGCCGCTGCACGCCGATGGCGGCGCCGCCGGGGAATTCCGCCTTCGGCTGGGCGGCGCGGCCGCGCTTGGCGAACGCCGCCTTGAAGGCGTCGATGTTCTCCCTGGCGGTCTGCATCGGGCCGAGCGTGACGAAATGCAGCCCCTGCTCGCCCGCCCAGGTCGAGCCGATCGTGTTCGACGAGCCGTACCAGAACGGCGGATGCGGCTGCTGCAGCGGCCGCAGCGCAATCGGCACGTTGGCATAGTTGAAGTGCGGCCCGGCATAGCTGAGCTGGTCGGTGACGAGCCCGGCGCTGATGCACTTGTAGGCATCGATGAAGATCTCGCGCGACTGGTCGTGCTCGACCTTGTGATAGCGAAGCTCGAACGGCGAGACCCCGCGCCCGACCCCGACCTCGAGCCGCCCGTAGCTGAGATGATCGAGCATGCAGATCTCCTCGATCAGGCGGAGCGGCGAGTAGAGCGGCAAGAGGTAGACCAGCGGGCCGAGCCGCATTCGTTTGGTGGCGCGCGCGACCGCCGCCAGATAGACGCCGGGCACCGGCACCATGTTGAGCGGGGTGGCGTGATGCTCGGCCACGTGCAGGCAATAGATGCCGGCCTCGTCGGCGGCCTTGACGAAGGTGAGCCGCTCGTCGAACAGGGTGGCGAGCGGGCGCTCGCCGTCCTCGACGTGGTCGAACAGTCCGATCTTCATTTTTCGTCCAACCGTCCGATCTTGCGGATGACCGGAATGAGCCGCTTGGCGTCGGCCTCGACGAAGGCCGCGAATTCCGGCTGGTCCATGTAGGCCGGCGGGCTGTTCGCCTTCACGAACACCGAGGTCACCTGCGGGTTGGTCATGACCTCGCGCATCGCGTCGCGCAGCCGGGCGATGACCGGCGCGGGCGTGCCCTTGGGCGCGAACACGCCGGCCCAGATGTAGTACTCGACGTCGCGATAGCCGAGCTCGATCATGGTCGGAATGTCGGCCAGCTCCGCCGTGCGCTTGCCGCCCCAGTTCGCCAGCAGCCGGGCCGCGCCGCTCTGTACATGCGGATGGATCGGGCCCGGTGCCTGCGCGGTGATATCGACCTGCGCGCCGATGAAGGCGGTGAGTGCCGGCCCGCCGCCGCGGTAGGGCACGTGCAGCAGCTTGATGCCGGCGGCCTGCTGGAACATCTCGAACGGAACGTGCGCGGCGCCGTAGTTGCCGGACGAGCTGAACGTGATCTGCGCGGGGCGTTTTTTGGCGTCGGCAACGAGATCGGCGAGCGACTTGTAGGGTGAGTCGGCGCGCACGGCGAGCACGCCCGGATCGGCCAGCACGCGCGCGATCGGCACGAGCTGGTCGTATTCGTAGGACGGCTTGCGCTCGTAGAGCCGCTCGGCTTCCGGCAGGAACGTCATCGAGGAGAGCGCCATCAGCAGCGTATGGCCGTCGGGCTCCGCGCGTGCTGCGGCCGCATTGCCGAGCATGCCGCCGGCGCCGGAGCGGTTGTCGACGACGACCGAGCGGCCGAGGATCTTCTCCAGCGCCGCCGCGACCGGACGCGCCGCCAGATCGGCCTGCCCGCCGGGCGGAAACGCCACGATCATGGTCATGTTGCGCGTGGGCCAGGATTGCGCGCGCGCCGAGGCGCAGCCGACAAACGGCGCGGCGGCGACGGCCTTGAGGAATTTGCGGCGATTCATTGCGCTGCCCCCTGCCCTTCTCCGCGACGTAGCCATGCCGACACTGTGCCTGCTTGGCGCAGTGCAGGCAATCGACTAAACCACGTCGGCTGCGAGTGCTAAGGCAGGGGAGGAAGCGCAATGGCTCGGTGGAATTGGCTCTTGCTCGCGGCGGCGTTGCCGCTTGCCGCTCCGGTCACCGGCGTGGCGCAGACCTATCCTAGCGGTCCGATCCGGATCTTCACCGGCTTTCCGGCCGGCGGCACCGCCGACATCCTGGCGCGCGAGGTCGGCAACGAGCTCGAGAAAGCCTGGCGCAGCCCGGTCATCGTGGAAAATCGCCCGGGCGCCAACGGCGCGCTCGCCGCCGTGCAGCTGGCCAAGCTTCCCGCCGACGGCCAGACCCTGATGATGATCGTGTCCGGCCACATCACCAACCCGCTGGTGTCGCCGAACGCCGGCTACGACGCGATCAAGGACTTCACCGCGGTGAGCCTGGTGGCGTCGTCGCCGCTCTTGATCTTCGCGCATCCGAGCTTTCCGGCGAACGACATCAAGGGCGCGCTCGCGCTGGCCCGGGAAAAGCCCGGCACCATCGGCTACGCGACGCCCGGCGTCGGCTCGATCCAGCAGCTCTCGATGGAGCTGATGGCGCATCTTTCCGGCACCAAGTTCCTGCATGTGCCCTACCGCGGCGGCGCGCCGGCCTTGAACGACGCCATCGCCGGCCATGTGCCGCTGAGCGTGCTGAGCGTGTTCCAGGCACTGCCCTACATCCAGTCGGGCCAGCTCAAGCCGTTGGCGGTGACCTCGCTCAAGCGCAGCGACGTGCTGCCCAACGTGCAGACGGTGGCCGAGGCCGGCGTCGCGAACTACGAAGCCTCGCTGCTGTTCGGCTTGATCGCGCCGGCCGGACTGCCGCCGTCGGTGCTCGCCAAGCTCAATGGCGAGGCCGTGCGCATCATCAAGACGCCGCAGATGCTCGACAAGCTCACCAGGCAGGGCGTGCTGCCGATCGCCAGCACGCCCGCGGAGTTCACCGCCTACATGAGGACCGAGCAGGAGAAGTGGGCGCAGGTGATCAAGGCGGCGAACATCAAGGAGTAGCCGATCGCCGCGCCGCCGGCTCCCACGCAGCAGCGCGTTGACGCCGCTTGTGGTCAATGGATCTCCGGCTCCGCGGTCGGCGCGGTGCCGGCGAGAAAATCGAAATCGCAGCCCTCGTCGGCCTGCCCGATATGGGCCGAGAACATCGCCCCGTAGCCGCGCGCGTAGCGCGGCGGCGGCGGCTGCCAGGCGGCGCGGCGGCGGCCAAGCTCGTCGTCGCCGACATGCAGGTGGATGCGGCGCGCGTCGACGTCGATCTCGATCTCGTCGCCGGTCTTGACGAAGGCGAGCGGGCCGCCGACGAAGCTCTCCGGCGCCACGTGCAAAATGCAGGCGCCGTAGCTGGTACCGCTCATGCGGCCGTCCGAGATGCGCACCATGTCGCGCACGCCGGCCTGCACCAGCTTCTTGGGGATCGGCAGCATGCCCCATTCCGGCATGCCGGGGCCGCCCTTGGGCCCGGCATTCTTGAGCACCAGCACGTGGTCGGGCGTCACCTCGAGGTCGTCGCGCTCGACCTCGCGCGCCATGTGGTTGTAGTCCTCGAAGGCAAGCGCTTTGCCGCGGTGCTTGAGGAAGCGCTTGTCGGCGGCGGCGGGCTTCATCACGCAGCCGCGCGGGGCGAGATTGCCCTTGAGCACCGCGGTGGCGCCTTCGGCATAGACCGGGTCGGAGAGCGGGTGGATGACGTCGGGCAGGAACACCTCCGCGCCGGCGATGTTCTCGCCCAGCGTCTTGCCGGTGACCGTCGGCGCCGAGAGGTCGAGCTTGTCCTTGAGCTCCAGCATCAGGGCGCGCAGCCCCCCGGCGTAGAAGAAATCCTCCATCAGGTATTTGCCCGACGGCCGCACATTGGCGAGCACCGGGATCTGGCGCGAGATCCGGTCGAAACGGTCCATGTCGAGCGCGATGCCGGCGCGGCGCGCCATCGCGACCACGTGGATGATCGCGTTGGTCGAGCCGCCCATCGCCATGTGCACCTTGATGGCGTTGTCGAAGGCGGCGGATGTGAGGATGCGGTCGGGCGTCAAATCCTCCCACACCATGTCGACGATGCGGCGGCCGGCGACGCCGCACATGCGCGGATGGCTCGAATCGGCCGCCGGAATCGAGGACGCGCCGGGGAGCGTAAGCCCGAGCGCCTCGGCGATCGCCATCATGGTCGCGGCCGTGCCCATCACCATGCAGGTGCCGAACGAGCGGGCGATGCCGCTCTCCATCTCGTTCCACTGCTCGTCGGTGATGTTGCCGGCGCGCTTCTCCATCCAGTACTTCCACACGTCCGAGCCGGAGCCGAGATACTGCCCACGCCAATTGCCGCGCAGCATCGGGCCGGCCGGCACATAGATCGCCGGAATGCCCATGCTGATGGCGCCCATGACCAGGCCGGGCGTGGTCTTGTCGCAGCCGCCGAGCAGCACGGCGCCGTCGAGCGGATGGCTGCGCAACAGCTCCTCGGCTTCCATCGCCAGGAAGTTGCGATAGAGCATGGTCGAAGGTTTGACGAACGGCTCGGCGAGCGACATCGCCGGCAGCTCGATCGGGAAGCCGCCGGCCTGCAGCACGCCGCGCTTGACGTTCTCGGCGCGCGCGCGCAGGTGCGCGTGGCAGGCGTTGATCTCGCTCCAGGTATTGATGACGCCGATCACCGGCCGGCCGGCCCAGTCGTCTTCGTCGTAGCCGAACTGGCGCAGCCGCGAGCGATGGCCGAACGAGCGCATGTCGTTGACGCCGAGCCAGCGATGGCTGCGCAGGTCTTCGGGACGTTTACGGGTCATTGGGGTGATCTTGTCCGCGTGGCTGGACGACTACTGTAGACCGCACCTGCCGCGTTTTCTACGGCGAGCGGTCGCCATCCCGGAGCAAGTCCGGGGCAGCCTCACGCCGAAAAACGCCGAGATACGTCGACTTTGTCGCAGCGCCATATCCCGGCCCGCCGTGCTGTGGCACGGTCCGAATCCATGCGGCACAGGCTGTTCGACATCGGCGCCCGGATCGCGTTCGGGCTGCTCATCTTCGCGGTGCTGGCGGCGGCGATCCTGGCCCGGCCGCCGAAATGGCTGAGCGACTTCGATCAGGCGTTCTATCTGACCATCGCCTACGACCTCGACCGCCACCGCGTATTCAGCAACGGCGTGTTCGACGACGTGAACAGCCCGGTCGCGGCGCCGCCGCCGGGCATGTTCTTCGGGCCGCTCTATCCGTGGCTCATCGTAGCCGCGACCAAGCTCGACCCGCGTTTCGCCAGGGCGGTCGCTTGCAGCGTCGAGGCCAACCACAAGGTCCGCGACGGCGCCGAATGCGAAGTCTATGCGCGGCCCATGCATCTCATGCACGCGGCACTGCTTGCCGTCGGCGTGCTCGCGATCGCACTCGCCGCCGAGATCATGTTCGCCAGCGCCGCGGTGTTTTGGCTCGCCGGCATTCTGGCGACCGTTGCGCTGCTCCCCGATGCCGACCTGTTCTCGTTCGTGATGACCGAGAGCGTCACGTTCTGTCTCTACAGCCTGATGACCTTGGCGCTGGTGATGGGATTGAGCTCGGCCAAGCCCCGCTATTTCGCGCTGGCCGGGATTGCGCTCGGCCTCCTATGCCTCGCGCGTCCGTCCTACCAGGTGCTGGCGTTGGTCGTGCCGGTGCTGATTGCCGTTGGCGCCCGCTATGCCGTCCCGCCGTCCAGGGCATGGATCGGCGTGCTGGCATTTACGGTCGCCTTGCTCGCCGTGCTCGGTCCGTGGATCGGCCGCAACAAGATCGCGGTCGGCAAATCCGCTTTGAGCGAGGAGTACGGCTCGGCCGCGCTGATCGAGCGCTTCGCCTTCGACGACATGAGCGCGCGGGAATTCCTGCTGGCGTTTCCGTATTGCCTGCCTGAGATCGGCGAGCCCGTGGTCGCTTGGGCGTTCGGCCCGCAGGCGATGGAAAGGTTCGTGTACTACACGCCCAAAAGTTTCTTTCACGTCGGACGGCTCAACCGCGACAAGCTCGTCGAGGCGCACGGCCGGCTCGATCCGCTGATCGGCGATCTGGTCCGCAACGAGCTGCGCGAACGCTGGTGGCGCTATCTCCTGGTCAGCGTGCCGCTCGCCTGGTGCGGGATGTGGGTCGGCGGGCTCATCGGCCTTCTGCTGGTGCCGCTGTTCGCCTGGGCCTGCGTCGAGGCCGTGCGCCGCGCGCAGCCGCTGTTGCTGCTCTATGCGGCCCCCGCCCTGGTCATGCTAGGGCTGCACGCCGCCGTCGCCAACCAGTACACCCGCTACAATCTCATCCTGATCGGCCCGTTTTCCGCCGGCGCCGCCTGGCTTGTTGCGCGCAAGGGACCGGCCATCATGGCGCGGCACGGTTTCAAGCAAGTCCGGAGCTAGCCCCACCTGCTCCTCGAATTGGCCCGCGCGCGCATTGGCGATCGCGAGCTCGCGCGTCAGCACGGTGATCAATTCCATCTGGCTGCGCAGCTTGAGGTGGAGATTGAGAAGGAGCAGCAGGCTGATCCCGACCCAGGTATAGATGATGAGGTCGACGCCGCGGCCGATGCCGACCAGCGCGGCGAGCTGCGTGGCGTGCGAGGGCACCCAAACGAAATAAAGTCCGCCGAGCGCGGCAAGCCACGCCAACAGCCCTACCGCCGGCGAGCGGGGATATTCCATCCAGGCATAGAGCAGGATGGCAAACGACAGCGCGGTCAGCGCCAGCTGGGCGATCATCGTTGCAGCCTCCGGGCGAACAGGTCGGTCAGGATCATCAGCGAATCGCCGAGCGTCTGCCCCTTCGACAGCGAGTAGGCGCTGTACTCGATGGTCACCGGCGCCTCGACGTATTTGAGCCCGCTCTCGGCGATCTGATGGAGGATTTCGGACGCGTGAGCCATGCGGTTCTGGCGCAGGCAGATGCGGCTCGCGCCGCGGCGCGTCATGGCGCGCAGCCCATTGTGGGTGTCGGTGACGCGCAGCCCGGTCGTCAGGCGGGTGAACCAGGTGGCCACGTGGAGCAGCAAGCGCCGCGACGGCGGCTGATTCACGGCGCCGCCGAGGTAGCGGCTGCCGAGCACGAAATCGGCGCGCTGCGCGTGCAGCGCATCGACCAGCCCGGCGATGTCGGAGACGCGATGCTGCCCGTCGCCGTCGAAGGTGACGACGAAGTCGGCACCCTCGCGCAGCGCATACTCGATGCCGGTCTGCAAGCCGGCGCCCTGCCCCAGATTGATCGGGTGCTTGACCACGGCGGCGCCGGCCTGGGCGGCGATCCGGGCGGTCGCGTCCCGCGACCCGTCGTCGACGACGACCACCCGGTAACCGGCGCGCAGGAGATCGCCGATCACGGCAGCGATCACCCTCGCCTCGTTATAGGCGGCGATGACGACCCAGACGGTGTTGCCCGATTCGGGCTGCATTGCTCATCCGGCAACGAAAAGGAGTCCACACAAGATCAGCGCAATTCCGATAACGAGCCGGACTGAGATCGGTTCCGCGAACATCAGACCGCCCAAGGCCGGTGTGAGCGCAAAGGCGAGCGCCACGAACGGATATGCGCGCGACAGCGGCGTGAAGGTCAAAATCCAGACCCAGACACCGGCGAGCGCAGCGTACAGAACGAGTGCGACAAGAAAATAACCGTTGAGCAGGAGACCCATCGCCCGCTCGATGAACGGACCTTCATGTACCGCACGCAGCGCCGCCATCTTGAACAATAGCTGGCCGCCCACCATGGCGCCCGCATAAGCGACCAGTGCGACAATTTGCGCGAGCGAGAGACGATCGCTCATGACGGTGGCTCGGCGGCCGGTTTGCGCAGGACGATGCGCATGGCGTCGAACAGATTGACCGGCAGCCCGACCCGGCTGGCCGCCGGCGCGCCCGCGGTCCTGCGGCCCAACATGCGTCCGAGCTGGAACGTGATCAGCGACAGCGGGACGATCTTCCACGGATGATCGAAAAGCTCGACCTCCAATGCGAGCGAAGCGGCCATTCGCCGTATGCTCTCGCGCGAGAAGAACCACAGATGCTGCGGCGGCGTCATCAGCCGCCAATGCGCGCCGGCCAGCCGGGCATAGAGCGAGCCGAAATCCCCGGTCGTGATCACGATGATGCCGCCCGGATTGAGATGGCGGGCGCACAGCGCGAGTGTGTCGCACGGGCTCGGCAGGTGCTCGATCACGTCGAGGAGCACGATGACGTCCATGGCGCCGAGCCGCGCCAGCGAAGCCTCGTCGGCGACGCCGGTGAGCACGTTGAGGCCAGACCGCCGGGCGTGCGCAGCGGCGTCCTCCGCCAGCTCGATGCCGGACACGTCGAAGAACGGCTTTGCCTCCTGCAGGAAGAACCCGTAGGCGCAGCCCACGTCCAGCAGGCGGCCGCGCGGGCAATACCGGCGGATGACATCGACCGTGCGGGCGAATTCGCGGCGCAGGATCGGCTCCGTCCCCAGATAGTCCGGGTAACCGTCGGAGTGCCCGCCGGTGAAATAATCGCCGGTGTAGTAGCGGGACGGATCGAAGCCGGTGGTTTCGGTACGCCCGAGCCCGCACTCGCGGCACTGAAAAATGCCGCAGCCGTCCTTGGCGTAGAGAAACCGGTGACCGGTCGAACGGCCACAGGCGGGACACATGTATTGCACGGTCGAGCGAATCGGTCATCTCCCGGACAGGCTGACGCGGCGCGACATGCTCGGGCTCCGCTCCATCCCCTGAACGACCGCGCTGGGCGGTCCGGTTGTCGACGCAAGTTCATCGCACCTGCTAGGCGCGCGCGGCGCGACGCTCCAATAGTTGGGTCACGATCACGATGCCGGCAAGTCCGGCCCCGGCCAGATCGGTCCAGACCCCGGGAAACACCAGGCAGATTCCGCCTGCGGTCAGGAGCGCTCGCTGCCAATACGAAGCGGCCGTGATGAAATAGCCGTGCAGTCCGGCCGCGAACAACGCGATCCCGACGCAGGAGTTGAGAAAGCTCCAGATGATGGTGGGCCAATCGCCGATCATCAGCAGCGCCGGCTGGTAGACGAACATGAAAGGAATGATGAAACCGGCGGCGCCGATCTTCATCGCCGCCCAACTGCTGTCCCACATGTCTGCCTTGGCGAGCCCTGCCGCCGCGAATACGGCCAGCGCGACCGGCGGCGTGATCGCAGACAGGACCGCATAATAGAACGCGAACATGTGCGCGGCCGGCTCTATCACACCGAGCTTCATGATCGCGGGGATGAGCAGCGCCGTGAGCAGGATGTAGGACGGCGTCGTCGGCAACCCGCTGCCAAGCACGATCGCCGCCAGCATGGTCATGACAAGCGCGAGGAACAGCGTGTCCTGCGCCAGGCCAACGACCCATTGCGTGAATACAATGCCGAGCCCGGAGAGGGTCACCACGCCGATCATGATCCCGGCGGACGCGCAGGCGAGCGCCACCGCGAGCGAGTTCTTCGCCCCTTCGACCATCGCGTCGATGACATTCGTGAGCGTGACATTGACGCGCGTCGACTTGCGCAGCGCGGCGACCGGGAAGCAGGCCAGCGTGCCCGCCAGCGCCGCCAGCGGCGCACTGTAGCCCGAGTACATGACGACGAGGAGAATGATGATCGGGAGAAACAAATGCCCGCGCTCGGCCATCACGATGCGCAGCCGCGGCAGTTGTGCGCGCGGCACGCCGACGATCCCGCGTCGCTTGGCCTCGAAATGCACCGCTGCAAAGCAGGCAACGTAGTACAGGATCGCGGGAATCACCGCCCAGATGACGATTTGGCCGTACGGCACCGCCAGGAACTCGGCCATGACGAAGGCTGCGGCCCCCATGATCGGCGGCATGATCTGCCCCCCGGTCGAGGCGGTCGCCTCGACCCCG
>JBEVIH010000314.1:0-24046 GCA_040510815.1 Xanthobacteraceae bacterium
CGAGGCGATCGAGGCGGGCGACGTGTGGTGGGACGGCGAGATCTTCAGCGGCAATCCCGATTGGGCGAAGCTCATGTCGTTTGCGCCGGCGAAGCTCACCGCCGAAGAGCAGGCGTTCCTCGACGGCCCGGTCGACGATCTCTGCCGCATGCTCAACGACTGGCGCATCAACAGTGAGCTCGGCGACCTGCCGCCCGAGGTGTGGGATTTCCTCAAGGCGCACAAGTTCTTCGCGATGATCATCCCGAAGAAGTACGGCGGGCTCGAGTTTTCCGCCTATGCTCATTCGGAAGTCATCCGCAAGCTCTCGACCCGCTCGATCTGCGCGGCCGTCACCGCCATGGTGCCGAACTCGCTCGGCCCGGGCGAGCTGCTGCTGCAATTCGGCACCAAGGAGCAGCAGGACTACTGGCTGCCGAGGCTGGCCGAGGCGAAGGAAATTCCCTGCTTCGGCCTCACCAGCCCGGAGGCCGGCTCGGACGCCGCCTCGATGGTCGATTCCGGCGTGGTCTGCCGCGGCACCTGGCAGGGCCGCGAGGTGCTCGGCATCAGGCTCAATTGGCACAAGCGCTACATCACACTCGGGCCGATCGCCACCGTGCTGGGGCTCGCCTTCAAGCTCCACGATCCCGACCATCTGCTCGGCACCGACGAGGATATCGGCATCACGGTCGCGCTGGTACCGACCAATCTGCCGGGGATCGAGATCGGCCGCCGGCACCTGCCCGCAATGCTTTTTTTCCAGAACGGTCCGAACTGGGGCCGCGACGTGTTCATTCCCATGGACCACGTGCTCGGCGGGGTCGAGCAGGTCGGCAAGGGCTGGAAGATGCTGATGAGCGCGCTCGCTGCCGGGCGCGGTATCTCGCTGCCGTCATTGTCGGCGGCGGGGGTCGCCTTTGCGGCGCACACTTCGGGCGCCTATGCGCGCGTGCGCGAGCAGTTCCACGTTCCGATCGGCCGCTTCCAGGCGATCCAGGAACGGCTCGGGCGCATCGCCGCCACCGCCTATCTGCTCGACGCGGCGCGGCGGCACACCTGCGCGGGCATCGACCACGGCCACAAGCCGGCGGTGGTCACCGCCATCATGAAGGCGCAGGCGACCGAGCGGCTGCGCGTCTGCGTCAACGACGCCATGGACATCCACGGCGGCAAGGCGGTGCAGGAAGGCCCGCTCAATTACATGGGCAGTCTCTATCGGGCGGTGCCGGTGGGCATCACGGTCGAGGGCGCCAACATCGTCACCCGCAGCCTGATCCAGTTCGGCCAGGGCGCGATCCGCAGCCATCCCTACCTGCTCAAGGAAATGCAGGCGCTCGAGGAGACCGACCGCGCCCGCGGCCTCGATCAGTTCGACAAGGCGTTCTGGGGCCATGTCGGCCACAGCATCGCCAATGCGTTTCGGGCGTGGGGCAGGGCCTGGACCGGCGCTGTCTTTGCACCGGCGCCGGACGCCGGCGCTGCGACGCGCTTCTACAAGCCGCTCGGGCGCTACGCGGCGGCGTTCGCGCTCGCCGCCGACATGGCGCTGCTCACGCTGGGCGGCGCGCTCAAGCGCCAAGAGATGGTGTCCGCCCGCTTCGGCGACATCCTGTCGGAGCTTTATCTGCTCTCAACAGTGCTCAAGCGCTGGCAGGACGAAGGGCGCCAGCAAGCCGATCTGCCGCTGCTCGAATGGTGCATGGAGGACGGCTTCGCCACCATCGAGCGGCGCCTCGACGAGATGTTGGCGAATTTCCCAAATCGTCCGACGGCGTGGCTGCTGCGCTTTCTGCTGTTGCCGCTCGGGCCGCGCCGCCGCGGGCCTCCCGATCGTTTGACGGAGGCCTGCGCGGCGATTCTGCTCGAGCCGTCGGCGACGCGCGATCGATTGACCGTCGACATCTTCCGCTGCGGCGGTGACGAAACGCTGGCGCGCCTCGAGCGCGCTTTCGATCTGGCGATCAAGACCGAGCCGCTGCGCCATCGCCTGCACAAGGCCCACGTCCGTGACGTCGCCAAGGCACGACAACAAGGCGTCATCAACGACGCCGAGGCCGCCGCGCTCGAAGCCGCCGCGCAGGCGGTCGCCGCCGTCGTGGCGGTCGACGACTTCGCACCGGAGGAACTGTCGCCGCGCCGAGCCTCCCAGGGAGAGATGCTATCGCAAACGATGTCGCGACCGACCGCCGCGGAGTGATCGACCGTCCGGTCTACATCATCGACGGCAGCCGCACGCCCTTCATCAAGGCGCGCGGGCGGCCGGGCCCGTTCACGCCGGTCGATCTCGCGGTCGCCTGCGGGCGGCCGCTGCTGCTGCGCCAGCCGTTCCCTCCGGACGCCTTCGACGAGGTCATCCTCGGCTGCGTCAACGTCATCGCCGACGAGATGAACCCGGCGCGCGTCGCGGCGCTGCGGCTGGGCATGGGCGAGGCCATGACGGCGTTCACCGTGCAGATCAATTGCGGCTCCGGCATGCAGTCGATCGACACCGCCTATCAGTACATCCGCGAAGGCCATTCCGACCTGATCCTGGCGGGCGGCGCCGAGGCGCTCAGCCACGCGCCGCTGGTGTTTCGTCGCAGCGCCGTCGAGTGGTATGCGCGGCTGTTCGGCGCGCGCAATGTTTGGTCGCGCCTGAGGGCCTTCGCCGCCTTCCGGCCGTCGTTATTCAAGCCGGTGATCGGGCTCGAGCGCGGCCTCACCGACCCGGTGGTCGAGCTCAACATGGGCCAGACCGCCGAAGTCCTCGCCCACGTGTTCCACATCTCGCGCCGCGACGCCGACCAATACGCGGTCGAGAGCCAGCAGCGGCTCGCCCACGCGCAGGAGCAGAAATTGTTCGAGGGCGAGCTCGAGCCCTTGTTCGGTCACGACGGCAAGATCTACGATCACGACGACGGCGTGCGGCCCGACAGCACCGTGGAGAAGCTCGCCGAGCTCAAGCCCGCCTTCGAGCGGCCCTACGGCAAGGTGACGCCCGGCAACAGCTCGCAGATCACCGACGGCGCCTCCTGGGTGATCCTGGCATCCGAGGCGGCGGTGAAGGAGCACGGCCTCAAGCCGCGCGCCGTGATCGTGGACAGCCAATGGTCGGCGCTCGAGCCGTCGATCATGGGGCTCGGCCCGGTGCTGTGCGCGACCGCGATCCTGCGCCGGCACGGGCTTGCCCTCGGCGACATCGGGCTGTGGGAGCTCAACGAGGCGTTCGCCGCGCAGGTACTCGCCTGCCTGGCGGCCTGGGAGGACGACACCTTCTGCCGCGAAATCCTGCGCCTGCGCGGTCCAGCGGGCCGCATCGCGCGCGACAAGCTCAATGTCGACGGCGGCGCCATCGGGCTCGGCCATCCAGTCGGCGCCAGCGGCAACCGCATCGTGCTGCATCTCGTCAACGCGATGAAGCGGCTCGGCGTCAAGCAGGGCATCGCCACCGAGTGCATCGGCGGCGGGCAGGGCGGCGCCATGCTGATCGAGGCGGTGTAGGGGATGGGGAAGGTCTGGGACATTCTCGAGCCGCGCAACCTGGAGCTTGGCCCGGTGTCGCTCGGCGCGCCGGGACCTTGGCGGCATTGGAAGCTCGCGCGCGACGAGGACGGCATTGCCTGGCTCGTCATCGACAAGCAGGGCGCCAGCGCCAACACGCTGTCCGAGGACGTGCTGGTTGAGCTCAACAACGTGCTGGGCGAGCTCGAGCGCGATCCGCCGAAGGGCCTGGTGCTGCGGTCGGCAAAGCGCGGCGGATTCATCGCCGGCGCCGATATTGGCGAGTTCCGCGGCATGACCGACGTGGCGGCGATCGAGACCCGCCTGACCGTGGCGCACGGCGTGGTCGACCGGCTCGACCAGCTCAAGGTCCCGACGGTGGCGGTGATTCACGGCTATTGCCTCGGCGGCGGCCTCGAGATCGCGCTCGCCTGCGATCACCGGATCGCGCTCGAGGACGCGCGGCTGGGGTTTCCCGAGGTGATGCTCGGCCTGCATCCCGGTCTCGGCGGCACGGTGCGGCTGCCCCGGCTGATCAATCCGGTCGAGGCGATGACCTTGATGCTGACCGGCCGCAACTTGCGCGCCGGTCGCGCGAAGGCGCTCGGCCTGGTCGACGCGGTGATCCCGGAACGGCACGTGCGCGCCGCCGCCCACGCGGCGGTCACCGGCAAGCCCAGGCGGCGCCGCCGCGGCCTCATGGCATGGCTCGCCAGCAGCGCGCCCGGCCGCAAGCTTGCCGCCAAGCGCATGCGTCGCGAGACCGCCAAGCGCGCGCCGCTCGAGCAATATCCGGCGCCTTACGCGCTGATCGATCTCTGGGCGACCGACGGCGGCGACGCCAAGAGAATGCAGAAGGCCGAGATCGCCTCGTTTGCCCGCCTGATGGTCACTGAAACCGCGCGCAACCTGGTGCGGGTGTTCTTCCTGCGCGAGAAGCTCAAGGCCCTGGCCGACGGCGAATGGGACGGCCGCCGGGTGCACGTGATCGGCGCGGGCGCCATGGGCGGCGACATCGCCGCCTGGTGCGCCTGGCATGGCTTCACCGTCAGCCTCGCCGACATGAAGCCCGAGCCGCTCGCCAAGGCGATCGAGCGCGCGGCTGATCTGTTCGGCAAGATCGGCCACAAGCACATCGATATCCGTGATGCGCTCGACCGCCTGATCCCCGATCTCCGGGGCGAGGGCGTACGCTTTGCCGATCTGGTGATCGAGGCGGTGCCCGAGACGCTCGAATTGAAGCGCAAAGTCTATGCGGCGACCGAGCCGAAGATGAAGCCGGGCGCCATTCTCGCCACCAACACGTCGAGCATCCCGCTCCAACAGCTGCGCGAGGGCCTGCAGCGGCCGCAGCACCTGGTCGGGATCCATTTCTTCAATCCGGTGTCGCGCATGCAGCTGGTCGAGGTGGTGAGCCACGACCAGGTTGCGGCCGATGTGCTGGCGAGAGCGCGCGCCTTCCTGGGCCGCATCGACCGCCTGCCGGCGCCGGTGAAAAGCGCGCCCGGCTTCTTGGTCAACCGTGCGCTCACGCCGTACATGCTCGAAGCCATGCTGATGCTGATCGACGGCGTGAAGCGCGAGACCATCGACGCCGCGGCGGAGAAATTCGGCATGCCGATGGGGCCGGTCGAACTCGCCGATCAGGTCGGCCTCGATATCTGCCTGCACGTGGCCGAGACGCTGCAGGCAAGCCTCGAGCGGCCGATGCCCGACGTCTCGCATTGGCTGCGCGCCAAGGTCGAGAAGGGCGAGCTCGGGCTGAAGACCGGCAAGGGCTTCTATGTCTGGAAGGACGGCAAGGCGGTGAAGGATCGCGACCCGCCTCCGCCGCATGAGGACATGCTCGACCGGCTTATTCTTCCCATGATCAACGTCTGCGTCGAATGCCTGCGGGAGGGCGTGGTGGCGGACGAAGACACGGTCGACGGCGCCATGATTTTCGCGACCGGCTTCGCGCCGTTCCGCGGCGGCCCGCTGCAATATGCCAAGGCGCGCGGCGTGCCCGAGATCCGGCAGACGCTTTGGCAGTTCTCCGAACGTTATGGTGAGCGCTTCCGGCCCGATCCGGGCTGGGACCGTCTGGCATGACCCGCAGCGCAAGCGCGCCGGCGCAATTCCAGGACGCCGGCCGGCTGGCCGACGCGATCATCGCCCGCGTCGGCAAGAACATCATGCTGGCGCTGCCACTCGGCCTGGGCAAGGCCAATCACCTCGCCAACGCCTTGTTCGCGCGCGCCGCGGCCGATCCATCGATCAAGTTGCACATCTTCACCGCGCTGACATTGGAGAAGCCGCGGCCGCGACAGGAGCTCGAGCGGCGTTTCCTCGCCCCGCTGGCGGAGCGCGTGTTCGGCGGATATCCGGAGCTCGCCTACGCGGTGGCGCTGCATCGGGGCCGGCTGCCGCCGAACGTCCAGGTCGACGAGTTCTTCTTCCAGGCCGGCACCCGGCTCGGCGTTCTGGCCTCGCAGCAGAGCTACATTTCGGCAAACTACACCCACGCGCTGCGCTATGTGCTCGAGCGCGGCGTCAACGTGCTCGGGCAACTGGTCGCCAGGCGCATGCGCGGCGGCGAGACGCGGTTGAGCCTGAGCTGCAATCCCGACCTGACGCTCGATCTCCTCTCGCTGCGTCGCGCCGGGCGCTGCAATTTTCTGTTCGCCGGGCAGGTCAATTCGGAGCTGCCGTTCATGCCCGGCGACGCCGACATTGCCGAGAGCGAATCCGATTTCATGCTGGAAGGCGCGGACTTTCCCCTGTTCGCGCCGCCGCGCGAGCCGGTCGACATCGCCGAATATGCCGCCGGCCTGCACGCGGCCGGTATCGTGGTCGACGGCGGCACCCTGCAGCTCGGCATCGGCTCGCTCGGCGACGCGATGGCGCAGGCGCTGATCCTGCGGCAGCGGCGAAACGCCGATTTTCGCGACCTCCTGGCGCGGCTCGATCCCGCCGGATTGACGCCGGCCGGATTGCGCGAGAGCGCGCCGTTCGAGGCCGGCCTGCATGGCGTGAGCGAGATGTTCGTCGAGGGCTTTCTCGACCTCATGCGGGCGGGCATCCTCAAGCGCGAGGTCGACGGGACGGTCTTGCAGGCGGCGTTCTTCCTCGGCTCGCGCGCGTTCTATCGCGCGCTGCGCGAGATGCCCGAGCCGGAGCTCGCCAAGCTGCGGATGACCTCGGTGTCGTTCGTCAACGACCTCTACGGCGACGAGGCCGCCAAGCGCCGCTCCCGCGTGAAGGCGCGCTTCATCAACAACGCCATGATGGCGACCCTGCTCGGCGCCGTGGTGTCGGACGCCCTGGAGGACGGCCGGGTCGTCAGCGGGGTGGGCGGCCAGTACAATTTCGTCGCGCAGAGCTTTGCGCTGGAAGACGCCCGCTCCGTCATCATGTTGCGGGCGACGCGCGCCGCCAAGGGGCGGACCACCTCGAACATCCGCTGGAACTACGGCCACACCACGATCCCGCGCCATTTGCGCGACATCGTGGTGACCGAGTACGGCGTCGCGGATCTGCATGGGAAGACCGACCGCGACGTGATCGCCGCCATGCTCTCGGTCACCGACTCGCGCTTTCAGGACGAGCTGCTGCGGCGCGCCAAGGACGCCGGCAAGATCGAAAAGGCCTTCGAGCTGCCGTCGTCATGGCGCCACAACACTCCGGAGCGGATCGCGCGCGCGCTGGGGCCCGCGCGCGAGCAGGGGCTGCTGCCGCTGTTCCCGTTCGGCACCGATTTCACCGAGACCGAGCAGCGGCTCATTCCGGCGCTGCAGCGTCTCGATGGGGCCTCGCCCATGCGTCTCGCCGGACTGCTGGCGCGCGGGCTTGCGTCCGGGGCGCCGTCGCCGCAGGTGCGGGACTGCCTCGCCCGCATGGGCCTCGAACGGCGATCGGGCCTGACCGAGCATGTCTATGCCGCGCTGCTGCGCGGCGCTTTGGGCAACTCCACGCTTCAAGCGGCCGACGAAGCTCGCTAAGCTTGCTCCACTGCCACGGCCGTCAACACCAAGGATCGCAATCCATGACCGTATCGCTCTACAAAATCTCGGTGCCCATCTTCGTGCAATTCCTCACCAGCCTGTCTGCGGTGCTGGACAAGGCGGCGGCCTTCGCCGAGGCCAAGAAGGTCGATCCGTCGGTGTTGCTGAACACCCGGCTGGCGCCCGACATGTTTCCGCTCGGGCGGCAGGTGCGGGCGGCGACCGACCACGCCGTCAGCGCCTGCGGCCGGCTCGCCGGCGCCGAGCTGCCCACCTTCTCGAACAGCGAAGCCACCATTCCGGAGCTCAAGGAGCGCATCGGCAAGACCATCGACTTTCTCAAGAGCCTCAAGCCAGCGCAGATCGACGGCAACGAGGGCAAGGAGATCAAGATCACCTTCCCGAGCGGGGCGACGCGCGAGTTCACCGGGCAGTCGCTGCTGCTCAACAATTCGCTGCCGAATTTCTATTTCCACTGCACCACCGCCTACGACATCTTGCGCCAATGCGGGGTCGACCTCGGCAAGCGCGATTTCATGGGCACGCCGGTGTCGATGTAGGCAGGCGACCACAGTAGCCGTGAGGCATCGGCGCTGATCGGAACACGGGAGGCCGATCCATGTTCTCGAAGCTCAAGGCAGCATGGGCACGCCTTGCCGGCGGACAAGGCGGCGGCGAATCCGACGAGCCGGCGGCCGCCGTCGAATACAAGGGCTATCGCATCCGGCCGGCGCCGTATCGAACCAACAGCCTCTACCAGACCGCCGGCATCATCGAGAAGGCATTTGCCGACGGCGTGAAGGAGCATCGGTTCATCCGCGCCGATACCCACCAAAGCAGGCAGGACGCCATCGACTTTGCGATCTCGAAGGCCAAGCAGATCATCGACCTGCAAGGCGACCGCATGTTCGACGAACGACGGGCGTAGTCCTAGAGCGGGATGACTTTTTCTTCGAATCGTCATCCCGCTCTAGCTCTTTGGTGGAGCATGATCGTTTCCGAAAACCGGTATCCACTTTTCGGGATCATGCTCTAGAGCAGGCGCCAGAACACCAGCACCATCAGCGCGTAGAGCGCGATCACCAGCGCCGCACCACCGATCTCGATCCATCGCCGGTTCGGGCCCGCAGGCTGGAGCCACCAGGCGAAGCGCGTGCTGGTCCACGGCACCAGATAGTCGAGCAGCACGACGCTCACCATGTTGCCGATGAACAGCGCGACCGCGAACGGCAGGCCGGCGCGGACGCTCAGCAGCGGGTTCTGCACCAACAGCCCGAACAGGAATACGATCGGGTAGAGCAGCAGCAGAACCAGCATGTTCTGCTTCCAGGCGGCCGGCCGCGACGCACCGGGGGCCGCGACCGGAAACCATTGGTCGAAACCGGTGCGGGCGATGCGGGCGTGGAATTCCTCGGTGAAGGCCTCCGCGTCGCGCAGGAGCTTCTTGCGCTCCGGCGAATCGAGCCAGGCTTGCAGGTTCGCCTCGGTGTCGAAGCGCAGGATCGCCAGCCAGTCGTCCTGCACGCCGGGGACCGGCGGCTCGAAGCGATAGCCCTGGAAGCCCGGGGCTCTCGCCTGGGCCGCGGCGATGCGCTGCTCCCAGGCGCGATAAGCCGCCTCCTGGCCGGGCTTGATGCGGGTCGAGATCACCGCCGAGACCGGCGACGGCAGCACGCCGACGCCCCCGTCATTGACGATGTGGATGTCGTCGCGGCCGACCAGCATCGGCGCGATGCCTTCGATGCGCTTGAGCCGCTCTTGCGAATGCAGTCAGGCGACGGCGGCGTCGCCGTGGGGTTCAGCTGGTCTACGACAAATAGTCAATGTTTATGGCCAATTCCATTATTAGAGCACCCTGAGCCCTCACATGGCCAATGCAGCGCCAGAATGATCATCGCATTTGGGCGTAAAACTGATTGTCGATTGATAACCGCCGGCGTGCCGAGATCAAGACAAATATTAACGATCAAGTAGGTCATCAATGGCTTATCGCGCATTGGGAGGCCATTGTTATCCAACTGATATCTACCAAGAGCATATGTCGGGGTCGGCCAAAAGCCAGCAGTATTGCCGGCGGCTAAAAAAAGCCTATTCACGCACGGATGGCTCGTGGGCATCGGGTAAACAAGTGCCTGATAGGTCGGATTTGATTGCTTGATTGCATAGATGCTTCCTTGAGATAAGGGCACAGGAGTAAGTCCGGTCAAAAACGACTGAACGCGATAACCACCAAATTTTCCTCCTGACTCAGGAGAGTTTAAATTTTTTCCATCTGTCTGTATTCCTACTTCGCTAGATAGCCAGTTGCTTGCAAATATCAGCGGCCGAGATGGAAGGCTTCCGACATCCGACGGATTTTGGCTTATGTTTTCTTGCGCCAAGATCATGTCAATAGCATTTGAAAGACCCTGTTGCGCTGAAAGGAATGTCTGAAGGTCAGTATTGGGATTGGGAATTGTGAATTGCCCATTTACATTGAGCTGAGGGATCAAGCGCATCAAGCCTTCCGGGCTACACAACAATTCTGACTGCGCGGATAAGGTAGCTGCACTGGAAAGAGACGAAGCAGACACCGCGACGGCGATGACAGCGGTTCTGATAGAGAAAATAAACATAGCCGAGATTCTCCGAATGAGCTCCAGGCGGTTTCGCTCAGGGCGGGCCCCAGACAACCCGTCACTTGCGGGAGCCAATGCGCAGCTTGTCCGGGGCTCGCGACGCGGTGCTGCGTATGCGCGACGACTATTTCAGGCCATTAACTGCGACGATGTTGAATTTCGTGTACTTCTCGCCAATCCTCAGTGCCGCCCGAAAGTCCCTGTACCAGCGTTGCAGCGCCTCCATGCTGTCCCAGCGAAGGATCACCGCCGGCCCATGAGGCAGGTTTCCCGCAACCTGTGTTCCTGGCCCTGCAGCGACATACTCCCCACCGTAATCCTTGACCGTTTTCTGCGCAGGCGAAACGTATTCTTTTGCATAGTGCTCCTGGTCGCTGACGTCGTTGATGGCGATCATATAGACCGGCGGTTTGGCTTGCGCATGCGGAGCTTGGATAGCAGCACCGCCAAGTGCTGCTCCTACTGCCATCGTTAACGCCATGCCAAATCGGGCCTTCATGATTGTCCTCCAGCCTAGCCGTCTTGCGAGGAAGCTGATCCAATTTGAGCGGCACATGCTCTAGTTCGGGCACTCTGCCCCAGTTTTCACCCAAGCCTCGACGAGTGCGCCCGCTTGCTTCTGTGTGCCGGGGGCCGGTTGCCGGCCATACCCGGGCGCCCAGGCCCAACCGACCAGATGATCCTCGCCGATATGCTCGATGAGCGCATCGACCGAACGATTTCCGTTGCGCGCCGGATCCTTGATCTGGATGCAAATCTCCCGGAGCGTCTTGCCTTCCCATCCCATGTCACGCGGGGCGAGATGCCAGATCGGGTTGCCGGGCACGCCCGCGGTGTCGACGTTGGCCTGCAGGTGGCAGGTTGGACAGCGCATCGCCGGAAGGCCGTATCCGTCAACGCCGCGCTCGACCGGTGGCTGGTGGAGGCGGGCCATGTCGCCTTGGCGCGGACGGTCGCCGGCGGGATGGCAGTTCAGACAACGCGGATGCGTCAGCACCTTGCCCAGCTCGGTGAATATCGCCGCCGAGCGGGCCGCAGTATCGCCGATCGACGCAAAGCTTTCGACGCTCGCAAGCGCATCCGGTGCGGCCTCGGAGACAGCGTGCGAGGCCGGCATGCTCGCCGACAGAATCACAATCGAAACGAACAGCGGACTCCGCAAGTTGAGCTGCATGCTCGGCTGCCTTCTCAGCTCAGATACCGACCGGGATCCGCCAGGATCACCGCGCGTACGGCCTCGTGGTATTTGATGTAGCCGGTGCAGCGGCACAGGTGACCGTCGAGCGCCTCCACAATGGTCTTCTCAAGATCCGCCCGCGCCACCGGTTTCTTCGCCAACCGCTCGAGCAGAACCTGGCCCTCGTTCAGGAATCCCGCCGTGCAGTAGCCGCATTGGAACGCAAAGTGCTCGATGAAGGCCTTCTGCAGAACGGACAGCTCGCCGTTCTTCGCATGGCCTTCCACCGTGCGGATCGACTTGCCGTTGAAGCTTGCCGCCGGAGCGATACAGGTAGGCATGGTATAGCTGGTGCCGTCGGGACCATCGACGATCACTGCGCAACTCAGGCATTGCGCGGCGCCGCAGCCGAACTTGGTGCCGGTCATCCCGAGATACTCGCGCAGGAAATCGTTCATCGACAATTCGTCGCGCACCTCCCGCGGCCCGTACGCGCGTCCATTGATGGTGACGGACAGCATCGTCACTTGAGCACTCCCTTGATCATGGCTTGAGTCACCGGCAAGGACCGGAAGCGGTGACCAGTGGCATCGTAAATGGCGTTGAGGAGCGCCGGGACCACGGGGATCATGTTGACCTCCGCCATGCCCTTCGGATGTTCCGCAGGATCGACGGGCGGCAACACTTCAACCTCGAGTCCTTGCAGCGGCAGGTCAGAGCCGCGCGCGACGAGGTATTGGCCGAGGTTCCATTTCCCGTTGCCAGGTCCGTCCTCGTACAGCGGCAACGCCTCGAGCAACGCATAACCAACGCCCATTGCGAAGCCACCCTGCGCCTGTCCCAGCACGATCTCCGGAACCAGCGCTTGGCCGCATTCCAACACGCTGTACGCTTTTGCGATACGTAAAGCGCCGGTTGCGCGGTCGATCTCGATGCGGACCAGCGTGCCGCACAGCGCCGTGTAGGTCGGTCCGCTCTGGTTGAGGCTGGCTGGCGGAAACTTCACGTTGGAGCGATTGATGCGAGCAAATTTTCCCGTGCCGCGGCGCACGGCCAGTGCATCGATGTCGGCTGTCCACGGCTGTCCGCCGACTGCGAAGGTCGCGCGCGCCCAGGCCCAGCGGTTGAAGCCGTGCGCCATCGCGCCGGTCACGCCGTTGCGCGCATGCGCCCTTGCGGCGACTGCCTGCAAAGGAAGCGGCTTCAGTCCGGGCATCACCAGTTGCCCGTCCTTCCACCGTGCCTTCTCCCAGTCCTTGGCCTTTGGATCTCCAGGCGCGATGCGCCACAATTCGAGCGCTGCCGGCCAGAGGCCGAAGCGGAAGATGACGCGCGCGGCCTCGGCTGTTGCGTGTGTCCCGACATGAGCGCCGGTCGAAGCGGCGGTCGCCGAACTGATCGCAGGCACCCAGCGCGGATTGCGAGCGCCCGCGTCCTGCGTCTTCTGATCTATGGTGAAGGGGTCGCCGGACTCCACGAGATCGAGCGGACCAAATGTGTCGACTTGCTGCAGCGCGACTTCGTCAGCGACACCGCCCAGATGCGCCGCAACCCGATTGGCCAGCGCCGTTCCGAGACCGTTGCCCATCTCGGCGCCGTCGCACCAAATGCTGATCCGACCGTCGGAGTCGATCGCGACGGACCCCAGCACCGAGTCCCCTCCGGTGCCGTAGTTCTTGGTGGCGACCGCGACGCCGGTACCGACGAGAATTCCCGACTGCTGTCCGCGCGTCTTCTCTTCGGCGCGCTGCGCCCAGATCGGATGCTTCTCCAGCTTGTCGAGGATTTCGGGCGTGCGGATCGACACGACGTAGGTGTTCCCCGCCACCGGTTGCCGGCCGCGAGTCGCATTGCGGCGACGGAATTCGATCGGGTCGAGCGGCAGGGTCGAGCAGATCTCGTCGACCTGCACTTCAAGCGCGGTCATGGTCTGTATGGTGCCGTAACAACGCATCGAGCCGGCCGTCACGCCGCGCGAGTGGAACGCATACGTCGTCAGATCAACCTTCGGGACATCGTAAATGCCGAGCGCGGCGAGAGCGCCGACGGATGCCACCTGGCCCGAAAAGTTGGCCAGGCCTCCGCCATCCAACGCATGGTCCGCGGCGAATCCGACGATCTTGCCGGTCGCCCGATCGACCCCGATCCGCGTGCGCATTTTAAAGGCGTGTCGTTTGATCCCCAATTGAAACTGCTCAAAGCGGTTGTTGGCGAGCCGGACGGGACGATTGGGGAAGAACATCCCAGCTAATGCGACGTAGAGCGGGAACGGCGTGTGGTCGCGTCCGCCGAATCCGCCGCCGCAAGAGGCGCAATTGGCGTTGATGTGCGCGGGCTTGAAGGCCGCCTGGGTGTTGCCGAGCATATACGCGATCCCTGTCGTGATCTCGGACGGCGACTGCACGCTGATAACGAGATTGAGGTCCTTGCGTCCGGCGTCATACCAGGCAAGGCCGCTTTCCAGCTCGAGAGCCATCGGGTCGACCGACTGCGTCTCGAATTCGCGGTCCAGCACCAATAGTGCCGGATTTTTCGCATCGAGCTCGGCGCGGATCTTTTCGCCGTACTTTGCGGCCTCGGCATAGGCCGCCCCGCCCGGCACCGGCAGGCGCGGCCACATCGGGGCCCCGGAGCTCTCGAAGAATCCGGGACTAACCCAGCCGTTCTTGGACGGCGAGTAGACGTCGGGCGCGTCGGGGGTGGGGCCTCCCACGCGCGTGAATCGAAACTGACCGTAGTTCGGCATTTTGACGGGGCCGGTTTCGGCGCCGAATTTCAGAACAGCCTGGTCGCGCAGTGCGAGCCGCGCCTGATCGAACCTGTCGAAGTCGTCGAAGATCAACATCGCCACCGGCTGGCCCAGGTAGAGCGGCGTTTTTCCCACCGGGCACAAGAGGTCGCCGGCATAATATTCGGGAACGCGCGCGCCGATTCGCGCGAGGTCGTCGGCGGTCACGACCACGGACGGCTTCAGCGCGCCGGTCAGCAGTGAAACGTCGATTCCAGTCAAAACGTGGGTCGCGTCGGCAGCACGGATGAGCATCGCGTGCGAGGTGTTCTGCGGCCAGCCCGGCAGATCGGCTGCGCGAAAATCGGACGCGTAGAGCTTGGCTCCCGTGACCTTGGGCACGGCGTCGATGCGGCCGCGGCCGGTGGCGGCGGGGTTCCAACGTCGCCGTCCCGGCAGTATCTCGCGCTCTGCGAAGCTGGGCTCCTCGGCGATTGCCAGCCGCGACATACTGAGAGCTATGCCGCTCGCAGTGATCGATTTGACGAGCTCGCGTCGCGAAATTCTCATTGTGCCGCGCCTCTCACTCCGCCGCCGCGCCGCAAGTCGGGTCTACCCGACTTGCGACATTTGAAGGTGGCTGACCGGGGCCTACTTCAAATCCGCCAGCGTTGCAGGGCCCGGGCCGGGTGTGATCAGCGTCGGCCATTGCTTCGAGCCGAACGGCACCAGCGGCGGCAGGAACGGCTCCACGCCGCGCTTCTTGCTTTCCGCGATGATGGCGGCGCGCGCATCGCCCCCCATCAGCTCGTAGTCCATCAGGCGATAGTTGCCGAAGAACAGCGATCCGACCGAGCGGTCGCCGATGATCCGGGTCAGCGACTCGAGCATGTCGTCGGGCGTGGTGGTGAAGGAGATGGTCTCGATCAGCATCAGGCGGTCGTTGATCGCCTCCGGTCCGAAGAACTGCGCCAGCACGCTGAACAGGATGTTGTTCTGGCGCGCGACGTAAATGGTGTTGCTGGCGGCGTAGGTCTTGTCCCAATCGGCGCCGAGCATCTTCTTCCAATCGCCGATCACGGTCATCCAATGCCCAACCTGGGTCTGCGCCGCCCAGGCAATGATCTTCTTCAGGTAGGGACCCTGCTTCTTGGAGAATGCCTCCAATGCCGCGAAAGGGACCGCTCCTTTCGCCAGGCACTCGTCCATGAAGGCGAGGTTGTTCTGCAGGATGGTGCGCATGTCGGGAAGCCAGTCCGCTTGCGTCGGCGTCGCATCCAGGCCGTCCAGGGCGGACTGCATGCGGCTGCGATAGGCGAGCATCGCGCCACGCCAGGACTGGTCGGCCGGATTGTCGAGATACGGACCCACCACCTGGGTCAGGGCCATGGTGCTGTGGCCGACCGATTTCATCAGTTGATAGACAATGGGGACCTGCGGCGCCTCGAGCGGCGCCATGCCCGGCCGGTAGAGGATGAAGCGGCCGCCGGCGCCAGAGAACAGCCCGAGGATGACCGGATGCTTGCTGAGAATGTTGTGCTTGAAGACTCTGGCGGCGTCGCCATAGAGCTCGAACATGCCGGTATTGAGGGCCAGCACATTCTTGGTCGCGGTCTCCCCCGGGCTTGAGGCGGTGCGGCCGGCGATCGGTGCCATGTAGGGCGGCAGCGGTTGTGATTGAGCGTTGGCGGCCGTGGCCAGCCCGGCCAGCGCGATGGATGTCACCGTCGCGTAGGCGCAACGTTTCAGGAGCGAGTCAGTTTGCATGGTTTGCCTATCAGGGGATTCTCGAACTTTTGCCACCATACGCCTTAAGAAAGCAGAAAGCATGGAGCAGAGCGAGCCCGGCACGGAATCAGCTCCTGGTCGGTGACGCAAGTGGTTGCCGGTCACTTGACGAAAACGATTAAACCCGACCGATAGGCGGACGCCCGCGCAACGCGGGCGTCAGCAGGGTGCCGTTGTATGTGAGTCGTGATACCAACGCGAGACGTCTGACCGGCCGTGGTTTCAGCGATAGGGGGAGGAAATGGCATGAAAAGGACGATTATCGCGCTTGCGGCTGCCGGCGCTCTGGCCGTGGGCCTCGGGGCGCCCGCGACCGCGCAGGAATGGCCGCAACGGCCGATCCGCATCATCGTCGCGTTCGGGCCCGGCGGCGGCACCGACATCGTCGGCCGCATCATCGGGCAGTCGCTGCAGGAGAGGCTCGGCCAGCCGGTGGTGGTCGAGAACCGGCCGGGCGCCGGCGGCACGCTCGGCAACGAGGCCGTCGCCCGCGCCGACAAGGACGGCTACACGCTCGGCATCATGACCGCCGGCCAGATCATCGCGGCGGTGATGAACAAGTCGCTGCGCTACGACACGCTCACCGCCTTCGATCCGGTGTCGCAGGTCGCGACCGCCGGCCTGCTGATCGTCACCCGTCCGGACTTCCCAGCCAACAACGTGAAGGAGCTGATCGCCGCCGCCAAGGCCGATCCCGGCAAGCTCTCGTTCGCGAGCCCGGGCTTCGGCGCCACCCAGCATCTCACTGCCGAGCTGTTCCGGCAGACCGCCGGCATCAACATTCTGCAGGTGCCGTTCCGCACCTCGCCGGAAGCGATCGCGGCTCTGCTCGGCAAGCAGGTGGACGTGCTGTTCGATACGGTGTCGGCGGTGCTGGGACAGGTGCAGTCCGGCCAGCTCAAGGCGCTCGCGGTCACCGGCAAGGACCGATTCCCGGCGGTGCCCGACGTGCCGGCGGCGATCGAATCCGGCCTGCTTCCCGGCTACGACGTCACCACCTGGTACGGCTTCTTCGCGCCGCGTGACACGCCGCCCGCGGTCATCGCCAAGCTCAACACGACGCTCAACGAGATCCTCAAGGAGGAGGCAGTGCGCGAGCGGTTGACCAAGGCCGGCGTGGTCGTGCAGGGCTCCACCGCCGATGCCTTCGGCAAGCACATGGCGGCCGAGTTCGCGCGCTGGAATCGGGTGCGCGAGGCGGCCGGCATTGCGCAGCAGTAGCGCTGCTGCGGTTCCCCTCTCCTAATGGGAGAGGGAGTAGACCGAATCCGCCGCCACGCCTGCTATCACCTCGCTTGCGAACCTATGCCGCTCCGCTCTCCCGCAACACGTCGACCGCGACGCGATGGGCTTCGTTCGCCAACGGAATTCCGCAATACATCGCGACTAGCAGGAGGATGTCCTGAAGCTGCTCGGCGGTACAACCGTTGGTGAGCGCGCTCTTGACGTGGACGCGAAGCTCATTGGCGCGGCCGGCGGCGGCCATCATCGCCACCATGGCGAGCGACTTCGTCGCCATCGGCAGCGCCCCGCGGCTCCAGACGTCGCCGTAGGCGTAGGCATTGATGATGTCTTGCAATGGCGCCCCGAACGCGCCGAACGCGTTCATCCGTTGCTCGACCGCCGCATCGCCGAACATCTGCCGACGAAGCCTCAGCCCTTTTTCCTGCAGATCGCGCGTGTCCATCTTTGCTCTCCGGCTCGCATGCAATTCGAGCGAGGTCCGGATGATCCCTGGACCCTCGCACCCATAGAGCCTAGCATCCGAGCCTTGCGGAAGGGCCCGCGGTGAGCGGCCCCTGCGCCGCCGCAAGGAGACAGCATCGATGGCCTCCGGGTCTTTTGATTTCGCGCCCCTGTTGCGGCCCGGATTGCCGCCGCCCGCCGCGAAGTGGACGGGCTTCTGCAAGTACAATTTCACTGGCGGCCACAACGACGCCGACATCGTTCCGGTCGATCGCCTGGTGGCGGCGGCCACCGCCGTGCTGGCGCGCGAGGGCCGCACGCTCGCCACCTACGGCCTCAACAGCGGCCCGCTCGGCTACCGTCCGTTGCGCGAGTTCCTCGTGGCCAAGCTCAAACGGCACGCCGGCATCTCCTGCACGGCCGACGAGATCCTGCTCACGTCGGGCTCGCTGCAGGCGCTCGACCTGGTCAACGGCGTGCTGCTGGCGCGCGGCGACACCGTGCTGATCGAGCAGGACAGCTATCAGGGTTCGCTCAACAGGCTCATTCGGCTCGGGATCAATATGGTGGGCATTCCGCTCGACAAGGAGGGCATGCGTATCGATGCGGTAGCCGCCGCGCTCGACGATCTCGAGCGCCGCGGCATCCAGGCGAAATACATCTACACGATCCCGACCGTGCAGAACCCGACCGGCACCATCATGGGCGAGCAGCGCCGCCTCGAGCTGCTGCGGCTCTCGCAGCAGCACGGCGTGCCGATCTTCGAGGACGAATGCTACTCCGACCTGATCTGGGACGGCCGGCGGCCGCCGGCGCTCTACGCCATGAGCAAGCACGGCGGCGTGATCCACATCGGCTCGTTCTCCAAGTCGGTCGCGCCGGCGCTGCGGGTCGGCTATATCGTCGCCGGCTGGGACATTCTTTCTCGCATGCTGGCGATCAAGACCGACGCCGGCTCCGGCGCGCTCGAGCAGATGGTGCTGGCCGAGTTCTGCGCGCCGCATTTCGACGAGCACGTGCCGACGCTCAAGCGCGCGCTACGGGCCAAGCTCGAGACGCTGATGGAGGCGCTTGCGGAGCAGTTCGGCACCGCGGCCGAGTTCGACGACCCCAAGGGCGGCATCTTCCTGTGGGTCAAGCTGCCCGACGCGGTCGACACCCAAAAGCTCGCGCAGGCGGCGCTCGCGTCCGGTATCGCCATCAATCCGGGCCCCGAATGGTCGACCGACAAGGCGCACGGGACGAGCCGGCTGCGGCTGTGCTTCGCCTATCCGTCCAAGGAGACGATCCGCGAGGGCGTCGCCGCGCTCGCCGAAGTCTGCCGCCGCGAGTTCGGCGTGCCGAGCCGGATCGCCAACGTGGAGCAGCGCGCGCGGGCAGGGTAGGTTGGGCCGAGGTCTTCACGAGACCCCAGCAGCCGCGGCTCGGTCGTGTTGGGTCTCGGAAATAGCTTGACCCAACCTACTGCACCCGGATGTTCGCCTGCCGGATGACCTTGCTCCACTTGGCGAGCTCGGTCCGGAACTGGGCGGCGCACTCCTCGGGCGTATTGGCGAGCGGCTCGAAGCCGAGCGCGGCCAGCCGTTCCTTCACGTCCGGCAGCGCCACCAGCCGCACCACCTCGCGATTGAGCAGCGTGACGATGTCTCTGGGCGTGCCGGCCGGGACCAGCAGCGCGAACCAGTTCTCTCCCTCGACCTCCGGATAGCCGGCTTCCGCCATGGTCGGGACGTCCGGCAGAATCTGCGAGCGCGTCTTGCTGGTGATCGCCAGCGCGCGGAGCTTGCCGTCCTGGATCTGCGGGACGGCCGGCGCCGGCGAGCCGACGGAGATCGGCGTATGGCCGGCGACCACCGAGGCGATCGCCAGGCCCGCGCTGTTGAACGGCACGTGCACGAGGTCGAGGCCGAGCGCCAGGCGGAACAGCTCGCCCACCAGATGCGGCGGCGAGCCGGTGCCGCCGGTGGCGTAGCTGTATTTGCCGGGATTGGCCTTGATCAGCGCGACGAGCTCGTTGACCGTGCGCGCCGGCAGCGATGGATGGACCGTGAGCACCAGCGGATTGACCACCGCGATGTTGACCGGGTCGAAGTCCTTGGCCGCGTCGTAGGGGATGTTGTCGTAGAGCGCCGGATTGATGACGTAGCTGGTCGATACCACCAGGATCGTGTGCCCGTCGGGCGCGGTCTTGGCGGCGCGGCCCATGCCGATATTGCCGTTGGCGCCGCCGATATTCTCGACGTAGAACTGCTGCTTTCCCAGGTGCTCCGACAGTTTTTGCGCGATCAGGCGGCCGAACACGTCGGTGGGCCCGCCGGGCGCGTAGGGAACGATCACGCGCACCGGCCGCGCCGGATAGCTCTGCGCCGCCGCGACGAAGGGAGCGGCGAGCGCGCCGCCGGCGAGCAACAGGAAGCGGCGGCGAAGCAACATCGTGGTGCTCCCTTCGTTGCTACGGGCCGCGAGCTCAATCGAAGAACGCAAACGTCCTGGTCTCGATACTCTCGCGCGGCCAGGCATCGGTCGGCGTGTTGGGATCGTCGAAGGCGGTATGGGCGGTGAAGCGGGCGGTCTTGCCGGCGTCGGAATCGAACACCTTGAACACCAGCGCCTCGTCGCGCTCCATCTGCGGGAAGTAGTACCACAGGTGCGAAGGGTGATAGGCGATGTGGTAGACCTCGGCGGTGCGGTAGGGATAGCGCCGCTGCAACAGGATAAAGCCTTCCTGCGGGATCGTGCGCGCATCGCAGATCGCCAGTGGGTCGATCACCACCTTGCGGCGGATCGGCCGCCAGATCTGGATGATGGCGTAGCGCTTGGCGAGCCGCTTTTCCGCGTCGTCGTCGCCAAGGATGTCGCGCAGCCGCCTGGGCGCGGAATTCTCGGTGTAATCGTTGTGCACGCCCTTGACCGGCGGCCGGGCGTTGGCGGCGTTGCGGGCGGCCTCGTCGCCGATGCGGATGGTGTGGTCGAACACCACCACCTCGGAGGCGCCCGAGCATCGTTTGATCAGCGCCGCCGCCTCCGGGTCGTAGACGCGCTTGCGCTCGTCCTCGTCGGTGAAGTCCTGCATGCGGGTGGCGTGATCGACGAAAGCGAAGCCGTGGGTGTCGAGCGCGAAGGTATGGCGCCGCGGCCGGCCGTCGTGGATCGCGACCTCGTGCTGCCGGTATTGCGCCGGAATCGCCTTGTCCGCCATCTCGGGCCAGTCGATGTAGTGGACCGGCGGCACGCCGGTATCGACGATGTAGTTGAGCTTGGCACGGATGGTGCCGGCGGATTGCTTTTCGGCCAGGAGCTGCATGCCGTTCCTCCCTTGGCTACGCCAGCGTACCCCGCCGCGGCGCAGGATGGAACGGCGGATTACTGTCCGGCGTAGCGCTTGGCCTGCTCGACCAGCTCCCGCGGCGTCGCCACCGCGGCTTCGACGGTCCTCTGCACGTCCTCGCTGCTCAGCGGCTCGACGTTGAGGTTGCGCTTGCGCATGTCGGTGACGAATTCGGGGTCTGCCATCGTCGCCATGAAGGCCTTGCGCAGCGCCGCCGCGCGCTCGGGAGGGATGCCGGGCTCGGCCACGATCGAGCGCCCGATGTCGGGGCCGCCGCCGAGCAGGCCGAGAATTTTCCGAGACTTCTCGTCGACCGCAAAATCGAGCAGGCCGGGATCGTTCGGCAGCTCCTTGATGCGGTGCGCGCCCTGCGCATAGAGGATCCTGACTTTGCGCTCGGCGAGCCAGTCCGGCTTGGTCATCTGGATCGCCTCCCAGCTCATGCCGCCGATCGCATGGACCTCGCCCCGCTCCATCGCCAGCGCCATCGGCGGCGAGCCGTGATAGCCGCGGATGATCTTGAATTTGGTGCCGACCAAATCGTTGAGCGCGGTCGGGATGAACGAGGAGCTGTTGGACGGGACGCTGGCGGCGATCACGATTTCCTTCTGCTTGGCCGCCTCGATCGATTGCACCGGCGAGGTGTGCCAGACCACCGAGACGGTCGCGGTCGACACGATGCGGCCGATCCAGGCGAGCTTGAGCGGGTCGAACTCACCGGGCCCGCCCAGCACCTTGCCGAGCGTCAGCGTGTCGAGGAACAGCCCGATCGAGGTGCCGTCCTGCGGCGTCACCGTCGAGATATAGGAGGCCGCCTTGACCCCGCTGCCGCCCTCCATGTTCTTGATCGCGATGACGGGGTTGCCCGGGATGTGGCGGCTGAAATGCGGCGCCAGCACGCGGGCGTAGATGTCGTAGCCGCCGCCGGGCGGGAAGCTGACATAAAGACTGATGGTCTTGCCGCGATAGAAATCGGAGACCGCATCCGCGCCGGCCGGTGATACACAGCCGAGCCACAGCGCTGCGGCGCAGAGCCAAGCTATCGCGAATGATTCCCTCATCGTCGCTTTCATCTAAGCGCCATATCCTAGAGCTTGAGCAGTTTTTTCGCCGTGCCGCCGACGATCTTTTCCCTGCTGGCGTTGTCGAGGCCAAGCTCCTCGATGACATCGAGGCCCTTTTGCTTGAGCGCCAGCAGCATGGGCGAATCCGTGCCGAACAGCAGCCGGTCGGCGCCGATGGTCTTGATCGCGCATTCGACCGCGGGCGCATGATAGCTCACCGTGTCGAAATACATCATCCGCAGGTAGTAGCTCGGCTTGCGCGTGATCCGCAGCGGCTCGTAGGAGCCCAGAAAGAACGCCTCGTCGCCCAGCTCATAGGCGTAGTCCATCCGCCCGATGATCTCGCAGATGCCGCCGCCGAGATGGCTGCCGACGAGCTTGAGGCCGGGAAAATCCTCGAAAATGCCCGCCACGATCAAGCGCGCCAGCGCCAGGCAATTGTCGAACGGCCGGCCGACGCTGGAGGCGAGCCGATATTCGTGCATGCGCTCCTCGCCGAAGCCGACCGATGGCGGGTGCACGAACACCGGGATGTCGAGCGCGGTCGCGAGCGCGAAGAACGGCCGCGCATCGGCGTCGTCCGGATAGGCGCCGCGGTGGCTCGAGCTGATCAGCACGCCGCGCAGATCATCCTCCTTCACGGCACGCTCGAGCTCGCGCAAATGAGCGTCGCCGCCGCCCGGGATGCTGGTCGCCAGCGCGACGATCCTGTCCTTATGTTTGTCGCGTAGGGAGGCCATGTACTCGTTGGATTCGCGCACCACTGGCACCGCTTCCTCGCGGCTGAAGTTGCGCAAGTAGTGGCCGGCGCTCGAGATCACGCTGAGGTCGAGCCCTGCCTGCTCGTGCAGAGCCAGCACGTTCTCGATCGTCGCCGGACACTTGCCGCGCCAGAACGGACGCGCCGCCTCCTTGGGCGGATGCACATGGGTGTGCCAGTCGATGATCATGAGGCTGGGCTCGTGTTGCGGGATCGGCGCCACCGTAGCCCGCCGCCGCGATGGATGGAACGGCGGATTGCGCCACGGAGCTGAGACTCTATTGTAAGCTGTGCCAACCCCACGACTGTGAAACTCCATGAATGCGTCGCTGAGCCGCGTGATCCTTTACGTGCAGGACGTCGGGCGGCTCGCTGATTTCTACCGCGACGTACTCGGGCTGCCGATCGTCGAGGAGATCGAGGGCGAGTGGTCGGTGCATCGGGCGGGCGCCTGCGAGCTCGCGCTGCACCGGGTCGGCAAGCCTTATCGCGTCGCGGATCCGGGCTCCTGGCAGGTCGACAACAACGTGAAGCTGGTGCTGACGATCGATCGCGAGCTCGCGGAGTTGCGCGCCGAGCTGGTCGGCAAAGGCGTGCCGATGGGCGCGATCAAGTCGTATCCGGGCCTGACCGGACCGTTGTGCGACGGCCGCGACCCGGAGGGCAACGTGTTTCAGCTCGCCCAGCGCCTGCCCGACAAGAATTGAGGGCCGCCGGCTCGGCGCCCTGACAAGGCGCACAAAACTGTGCCATGGTTCGCGGGGGTCACCAACCACGGCGGGAGCCAGCGATGGTTGGGAAGCGAACACTCGGCGGCGTTCTGGGCGTGGCGGCATGTGCCATCGGCGCCGCGCTTGCTTCGGCACCGTCCGCGCTCGCCCAATCGAACCGCGTCGCCGACATCGCGACCTATCAGGGCGCCGACCGCGAGCAGCGGCTGATCGAGGGCGCCAAGCGGGAAAAGGAGCTGACGTTCTATTCGTCGATCCCGATCGACGACATTTCCGCGCTGGTCGCCGCCTTCGACAAGAAATACGGCGTCAAGGTCAAGGTCTGGCGCGGCGACTCAGAGGGCATGCTGCAACGCATTTTGAACGAGGCCAGGGGCCGGCGCTTCGAGGTCGACGTCATGGCTGGGTCGAGCTCGGCGCTCGAGCCGCTCTATCGCGAGAACATGCTGCAGGAGGTGAAATCGCCCTATCTCGCCGACCTCATTCCGGCGGCGTTGCCGCGGCATGGCCAGTGGGCGCCGATCTATTTCAATACCTTCGTGCAAGCCTACAACACCAACCTGGTGAAGAAGGAGAGCCTGCCCAAGGCCTATCAGGATCTGCTGCGGCCCGAGTGGAAGGGCAAGCTCGGTATCGAGGCGGAGGACTTCGACTGGTTCGCCCAGGTGGTCATGGAGCTGGGCGAGGCGCAGGGGCTGCGGCTGTTCCGCGACATCGTCGC